>NZ_JBFAYO010000004.1:0-330997 GCF_040681325.1 Nocardia sp. NPDC051787 | reverse complement strand
CCATTCCGAACCCGGAAGCTAAGCCTGCCAGCGCCGATGGTACTGCACTCGACAGGGTGTGGGAGAGTAGGACACCGCCGGAACATCCTTCACGAAAGGCCCTCGACACAGTCGAGGGCCTTTCGTCGTTTACCGGGAAAGCAATGGTTTGATGCGGTCGCGTCCACTGATCCTCGTTTACCCGTTTCGCCCGGCAGTCAGCGCGGCCGTCAAATCGCGCGCCGTCGCACGAGTCGCCTCGATGAAATCATCCCGTTCGCGTCGAGTCGTCGCCGTACGCAATGGTCCGAGCTGAACCTCGTACGCCGCACTGCCGTTCGCATCGAAAACCGGCGCCGCGAGATAACTCAGCGGCAGCACCTCATCCGAATCCAGCTCTGCCCGGCTGAACGGTCGTGACGTGAGTGCCGCGAGCTGACGAAGAGCGCGAGTACGTAGATGCGGTTGCAACAGCTCGGATCCCACCGCGCCGAGCAGGTCGGCGAGCAAGTCGACCATGCCCGCGTCGTCGGCGCGGGGTCGGAACACGGCGACGCCGCGATCGCGCACCAGTGCCAGCAGAGCGCCGGCGATGCGCCGATCCGTGTCGGTCGCGGTGCCAAGCCACGTGTTCTGCTCGCTGGCCGAACGCCACGGCATCACACTCGCCCCCGCCGGGAACTGCAACGGAATGCGATGTCCCACCGGGATTCCGGGCACCACGCGGTCGGAACCATGTCGTACGTCGAGCACGGTGAGCCGATCGGGCTCGATGCGGCTGAACGTCGCGCCATACCCGGTGCGGGCGGCCAGGGCGCCGAGGATGTCGCCGACGCCGCGGGGCAGCGCCGCACCGTGCAATCCCGCCAGCGCGGGTCCGACGCCGTAGCCACGAGCAGGGTCGCGCACCACCCAGCCCGCCGCGTCCAACTCGGTCAGGATCGCGGTCGCGGTCGCCCTGGCGATGCCGAGCCGCTCGGCGATGCCCGCGACGCTGATCGGCTCACCGGAGGTCGCCAGCAGCGAGACGATGTCGACGACTCGCCGTGTCGGCGGCGACGCGGAGCGATCAGGCATGGCGAAACCTCTTGTCCCAGCTCTGGCGAGCGGCTTACGATGACGAATATTAGATCACGAGCTGTCGAATATTCGACGGGTAGGGAGCCTGGATGATTCTGGATCGGTTCCGGATCGATGGACAGGTCGCCATCGTCACCGGCGCGGGCCGAGGTCTCGGCGCGGCGATCGCCGTCGCGTTCGCGGAGGCGGGCGCGGACGTCGTCATCGCCGCGCGGACCAAGAGCCAGCTCGACGAGGTCGCCGAGCGCGTTGCCGCCGCCGGACGGCAGGCCCACGTGGTGCCCGCGGACCTGAGCGACATCGACGCCACGGCGGCTCTCGCCGCGACGGCGGTCGAACGCTTCGGGCGGCTGGATATCGTGGTCAACAACGTGGGCGGCGCACTGCCGTGCCCGCTGCTGGACACGACACCTGAAGCACTGACCGATGCGTTCACCTTCAACGTCACCAATGCGCATGCCTTGGTTCGTGCCGCGGTGCCGCGGATGCTGGAAACCGCTGGTGGCGGTTCGATCGTGAACATCACCTCCACCATGGGTCGCCTACCCGGGCGAGCCTTCGCCGCGTACGGCACCGCCAAGGCGGCCCTTGCCCACTACACCAAGCTCGCCGCACTCGACCTGAACCCGCGTATCCGGGTGAACGCGATAGCGCCCGGCGCGATCCTGACCTCGGCGCTGGAGATCGTCGCCGGCAACGACGCGATGCGGACCGAGCTGGAATCCAAGACCCCGCTGCACCGCATCGGCGAACCCGACGACATCGCCGCCGCCGCGCTCTATCTGGTTTCGCCCGCGGGGAAGTACCTCACGGGCAAGATTCTCGAGCCCGACGGCGGCTTGATCATCCCGAACCTCGACCTCCCCATCCCGGATCTGTGACATGACATATCGCGTAGTGCAATGGGGTACCGGCAATGTCGGCAGGCATGCTTTGGCGGGCGTCATCGCCCACCCCGACCTGGAATTGACCGGCGTATGGGTCTCCGGTCCCGCCAAAGACGGAGTGGACGCGGGAACGCTTGCGGGCCTGGATCGTTCGGTGGGCGTCACCGCGACGACCGATGCCGAGACCTTGCTCGCGTCGCGGCCGGACTGCGTCGTCTACTGCTCGATGACCGACAACCGGCTGTTCGAGGCCGTGCAGGATCTGCAGCGCATTCTCGCCGCGGGAATCAATGTCGTCGCCTGTGCCCCGGTGTTCTTCCAGTACCCCTATGGCGTGCTTCCGGACGAACTGCTGAAACCCGTGCAGGAGGCTGCCGCCCAAGGGAACTCGTCGCTGTGGGTCAACGGCATCGATCCGGGTTTCGCCAACGACTTGCTTCCGCTCGCGCTCGCTGGCACCTGCCTGCGCATCGACCAGGTGCGTTGCCTGGAAATCGTCGATTACGCCAGCTACGACAATCGCGAGGTCATGTTCGACATCATGGGCTTCGGCAAGCCCGTCGACGACATCCCGATGCTGTTGCAACCCGGCGTGCTCTCCCTGGCTTGGGGCGGCACGGTCCGCCAGCTCGCCGCGGGAATCGGCGTCACCCTCGACGCCGTCACCGAGACGTACGAGCGTATCCCCGCGCCGGCGTCGTTCGATATCGCGACCGGGCATATCGCCGAAGGCACCGCTGCCGCCTTGCGTTTCGAAGTGCGCGGCATGGTCGGCGACGCGCCCGTCACGGTGCTGGAGCACGTGACCCGCCTGCGGCCCGACCTGTGCCCGGACTGGCCGCAGCCGGCCCACCCCGAGGGCTCTTACCGGGTCGAGATCACCGGCGAGCCCAGCTACGCGATGGACCTGGTGGCCTCGAGCCGGAACGGTGACCACAACTACGCGACCCTGCTGGCCACCGGCATGCGCATCGTCAACGCCGTTCCCGCCGTAATCACGGCGCCGCCCGGGATCCTGACCGCACTCGACCTCCCATTGATCACCGCACCGGCGGACCGCCCGAGCCGTTGAACCGCACGGGCTGTGCCGGGTGATTCGGCACGCCCGGTTCCCTCGTCCGCCTGCCTGGCGAGCAGCGCCGATGACAGGTCCGGCGCACAGCGCGCGCTTTCGGACTATCCGGCGGCTAACGCGGACAGTGCCCGTTCGACGTCGTCGGTGCTGTTGTAGAAGTGGAAGGCGAACCGCAGCCCGCCTGCCCGCGCTGAGGCGATCACATTCGCCTCCTCCAGCCGCGCTGCCGCATTTGCCGCGCCGGGCACGGAGACGATGGGGGAGCGCGCCACGACGGGCTGGAATCCGAGTTCACGCAGGCCTTCGCGGAATCGGTCGGCCAGCTCCAGGTTGTGCGCGCCGATCTTGTCCATGGTGAGTTCCTCGATCAGCGACAGTCCTGCCAGCGCGGCGATGACGCCGAGCCAGTCCGGGGTCGCGTCGAAGCGCCGTGCCGTCGGAGGCAACGCGACCGGACGATAGAGCTCGGCCCAGCGGTTCTCGGCGGCGTACCAGCTGGACCCGACCGGCCGCAGTTCGGTGACGAACTCCGGCGCCGTGGCGAAGAACGCGACGCTGCGCGCACCGATCAACCACTTGAAACTGGCGCAGACCCAATAGTCCGCGTCGGCGAATCGCAGCGGCAGCCAGCCCGCGGCCTGAGTGGCGTCCACCAGCAGCCGCGCGCCATTGGCCCGGGTGGCAGCGCACAGCTCTGCCAGATCGGTGACGCGGCCGTCCGCGGACTGGACCACGCTCACCGCGACCAGCGCGGTCTCCGGTCGCACCTGCGCGGCCAACTCCGGCAACGGAACGAAGCGCACGACGAGATCGCCGCGATACACGAAGGGCATGGAAACCGAAGAGAATTCGCCCTCCGGCAACAGCACCTCGGCCCCCGGCGGCAGTGCCGCGGCCACCGGAGCGATCAGGCCCGCGATACCGCCGCCGAGCGCGATGTCGTCGGCGGTCGCGCCGTCGAGCAGGCGGGCGAACCCGGCCCGCAGGTCGGGCACCAGGAGATCCAGCGACGACCCCGGCCCGCTTCGGCCCGTGGCCCAGCCGGCGCCGGCGTCGCGCACGGCGGTGAGCGCTCGGGCGGAGGGCAGACCGTAGGAGGCCGTGTTGAGGTAGGTGGTTTCGAGCGTGTACTCGTCAGGCGCTAGGGAGGGCATGTCCGCAGCATCCGCCCGGCGCACCGGTGCCGTCCAGCGCCACCGCCGGGATAGTGGACCGATTTTCCGGCTCGGCGCGCCCGCTATTTCTCGGATGCCCACATGTTGGATAGCAACTGGAAGCTGGGTATGTCCGACAGTGCCTGCATGGATTCGTAGATGCGCTCGTACCCGGTGGAGGTGATACGCCACCGGCCATCGGCGTCCCGGCGGTAGGTGTCGGTGTAGTACCCGGCTCCCCTGATCAGCACGCCGTACTCGGTGGCGATCACGGTATCTTCGAAAGCCCATGAGCCTGTGGCAGTTTCGCCGTCGACACGGATCTCCGGATGGTTGGCGACGTGCACCGTGACGACCGAGGGCCCGAGATTCTCCCGCATGAACGCGGTGATGGCGTTGCGGCCGTCGAGGTGCAACGGCCGGCCCATGGCGTGGGTGCCGTAGCGTCCGGTCGCGTCCGCGGCGAGGGTGTCGGCGAACTCGTCCCACTTCTTGAGATCGAGGGTGCGAAAGTAGCGGTACTTCAGCTGGCGGACGGCTTCGATGACGTCGAGATCCATCCGTCGAGCCTGGCACGCGGGGCCACGTCAGACAAGAACGCGTTCTATTGCTCGGCGTCCGCCGGAGTGTCGAAGCCGGGAGTGATCCGGCCGGTGTCGAATCGGCACGATCGGGTACCCGGATCATGGGCGCCGTCGTGCGGCCACGAGGGCGTCCGTGGAGCCGACCTCGTCACACAACCAGGGGAACTCGTGATGACCCACCGTCCCACCACCCACGACGCACACCGGGACACCACCATTGATCAGGACCTCGCCCTGAAAGCGGCCGCCGAGCGCTTGGAGGACGAATTCGACGGCGTGGTCAGCGAAGCGGCGATCGAGGATCACCTCCACTCGTCGTACGACCATTTCGCCGATCACGCCTCCGTCAGGAATTACTTGCCGCTGCTCGCCGAGCGTTACACCCGCGAGTGCCTTGTTCAACCTTGCGGAGTCCGCACAGGGATCCGATTAGCCGCGGGCAGGTCCGTACCCTGCACCGACCGCTGGGCGTAGCCGTCCGATCGCTGGTGGCTCGTCGAAATGATCCGTGAATCGCCCCTGCGCGAGGCGATTACTTCTAAGCTCTACGCGAGCGCGTGTGGAGGTTGGTTATGGCGGTCGAGGCGACGACCGAGCCCGAGTCCGAGGAATTATCGACCGGATCAGGACCGGTCCCGGCCAGGACCGGCCAGCCTCCGGTGTCGATGATCGAGCGGATGACGCTGATACTGGACGCTTTCGACGGCGCGACGCCGACGCTCACCCTCGTGGGACTCGCCGAGCGCACCGGGCTGCCGCGGTCTACGGTGCACCGCATCCTGGACCAGCTGATCCGGTTGCGCTGGCTGGCGCACGCACCCGGCGGTTATCGGCTCGGCATGCGTACGCTCGAACTGGGTGGACTTGCCGCCGATCACAACGAGATCCGTGATGTGGTGAATCCGCTGCTGCACGATCTGAGTCAGCAGACCGGCATGGTCGGTCACCTCGGCGTCCTGGACGGGCTCGAGGTGCTGTACCTGGACAAGGTCGGCCGGTTTGCCGCGACCGTGCCCACACGGCTCGGCGGCCGGATGCCCGCGCACAGTACGGCACTCGGCAAAGCGTTGCTGGCCACGCTGGAACCGAGCATCGTGGAGGCGTCCTTCCGTGATCGCCTCCCGCAGCTGACCGCTCGTACCCTGGCCGACCGTGCCGAACTACACCGCGAACTCGGCCGCATCCGCAATCGCCAGGGTATCGCCGTTGACAATGAGGAGTCGGTTCCGGGTATCGCGTGTGTGGCCGTGCCGATTCGGCGGCGCGGTGCGGCCGTGGCGGCGGTGTCGTTATCGGGTCGGATCGACCGGACGACGTTGGATACCGCGTGGCTGGCCCAGGTGCTGGTCGAGGTAGCCCACGAAGCGGGACGCTTGCTGTTTCCCCGGCACGTGCGCTGGCGTTAGCGTTCCTGGGCTCGGCCGGAAGAGTGGCGGCCAGAGTTCTTCCGAATCATTTCCGATCGACAGCGATGCCGTGGGGCGAAATGCTCGAAATTTGCCTGTCACTTGCTGAACGGTGTGTCTTTCACTGTGAAGAATTTTCGTTCGCGGTGTGTGCGGGCGGCGGGACTGCTTTCCTGGAGAAGTCAGGATCGACAGTCCGCGAGTAGGTGAGCCGGAGTCGGGGAGCGATGCACCGGATACCGATCCAACAGCGACCATTCCGATCCGAATGGCTATGGTTCGCGGCAGGTGTGCTGGGCACCGTCGCCGCCGTGGTCTGGCTGGCGCGGCCGTCGGCGCCCGGGTGCGGCGCCAACCACGAGGCGGCTGCGACGTCGCGATTACCCGTGGTAGCCGTCACTTTTGCGCCGGTGGTGTCCGGCGAGGAACGGTACTCCGAGTTCGGCCGGACGGTGTGTTGGCTCCGCGACCTGCCGACGGACAGCTCCCATGCCGGAGTGTCGACCGCGGAGTACGGCCGCGCCGATCGGTGTGGCGGGTATCTCGACCTCCAGGCTCGGCACGGGCACGTGCCTTCGCTCGTCGGCGGCTGCTCTGAATGCGCTGCGAACCAACGGGATGCGAGTGCGTCGACCTTCGTGCGGATCGCCGATTTCTCCGACGGTGTGGCCGGAGTCCGGTACCGCTCGGTGGGCGACCCCCGACCGGCGCCGGACCCGAGCTACCAGATGGCGCCGGACTCGTCCGCCTTCTGGTTCGCCGTCCTGTTCGGCGGCACGGAAAACGGCGGGAGATGATTCGGCCTCAGGCCAGTTTCGCGGCCAGCGCACGCCCGGCGGCGCGGCCGGAGAAGATGCACCCGCCGAGGAAGGTGCCCTCCAGCGCGTTGTAACCGTGCACACCGCCGCCGCCGAACCCGGCGACCTCACCCGCGGCGTACAGGCCGGGGAATGCGGTGCCGTCCGGCTTGATCACCTGCGAATCCAGATCGGTCTGCAAGCCGCCGAGGGTTTTCCGGGTGAGGATGTTCAGCCGCACGGCGATCAGCGGACCGGCGGCCGGATCGAGGATCCGGTGCGGTTTGGCCACCCGGCCCGCCTTGTCGCCGAAGTACCGGCGCGCGTTGGTGATCGCCATCAGCTGACTGTCCTTGGTGTACTTGTTGGACAGTTCCCGGTCGCGGGCGATGATCTGGCGTTCCAGGTCGTCGTAGTCCAGCTGAGGTCCGCGAGCGATCTTGTTCATGCCGTCGACCAGCTCGCGCAGCGTGTCCGCGACGACGAAGTCCACACCGTGCTGTTTGAACGCCTCCACCGGCCCCGGTGCGCCTTTGGCGACTCGGCTCTTCAGCGTGAGTTTGAGGTCCTTGCCGGTGATGTCCGGGTTCTGCTCGGAGCCCGAGAGCGCGAATTCCTTCTCGATGATCGACTGGGTGAGCACGAACCAGGAGTAGTCGTAGCCCGACTTCAGGATCTCCTTCATCGTGGTGGTGGTGTCGAATCCGGGAAAGCACGGGGCCGGCAGGCGTTTTCCGTTCGCGTCGAACCACATCGAGGACGGGCCCGGGATGATCCGGATGGCGTGGTCGGGCCAGATCGGGTCCCAGTTGACGATGCCCTCGGTGTAGTGCCACATCCGGTCCCGGTTGACGATGGCGCCGCCCGCCGCCTCGGTGATGCCCAGCATCCGCCCGTCGACATGCGCGGGCACTCCGGAGATCAGCGTCTCCGGGCATGGGCCGAGCCGCTCGGCGGGCCAGTTGCGCCGGATCAGCTCGTGGTTGTGACCGATCCCGCCGGAGGCCACGATCACGGCCTTCGCGCGGAACTCGAACTCGCCCACTTTGTTCCGGGACGAAGCACGGCCCCGCTCCAGATCGGTGTCCTCGAGCGCGGTGCCGCGTACGCCGACTACCGCGTCGTCGGCCACGATCAGCTCGTCCACCTGGTGGCGGAAGCTGAACTGGACCAGCCCGCGGCGCTCGGCCTCGAGCACCGGCTCGGCGAAGACCCGGACCACTTCGGGGCCGGTACCCCAGGTCAGGTGGAAGCGCGGCACCGAGTTGCCGTGCCCGTGGGCCAGGCCGCCGCCGCGTTCGGCCCACCCGACCAGCGGCGTCACGCGCAGGCCGAGCTCACGCAGGTAGTCCCGCTTCTCGGTGGCCGCGAACCGCACGTACGCCTGCGCCCACTGCCTGGCCCAGTGATCCTCGTCGTCGCGGTCGAACCCGGCCGAGCCGAGCCAGTCCTGCAGGGCGAGATCGTAGGAATCCTTGATGCCGAGGCGGCGCTGCTCGGGACTGTCGACGAAGAACAGCCCGCCCAGCGACCAGAACGCCTGGCCACCGAGATTGTTGCGGTTCTCCTGGTCGAGCACATGCACGGAGCGACCGGCCTTGACCAGTTCGTGAGTGGCGACCAGGCCGGCCAGCCCGGCGCCGACGACGAGGACATCGGCCTCCGGCGCCACATCGGGACTGCTGTGGGACATGTTCATCCTTCGGTTGCGGTGCTGTAGGCCAGCACGACGTGGTGGAAGAGTTCGGTGCGCCGCTCCCGCGCGACGCGGCTGTCCGGCTCCAGCAGCACCTGCACGCTGGTGCCGTCGTGGACGGCGATGAGCGCCTGGCCGAACGCGTCCGGGTCCGGCACCGTGCGGCCGCTGCGCGCGAGCGCCGCGACGATCGTCGGCATGAGGGCGGCGACGATCGCCTCTTCGCGCGCGGCCATCACCCGGCGCAGTGCGGGAGTGCGCAGCGCGTGCGCGGTGAACTCGGCGGTGATCCGGTACCAGCCGTCGTCGATCGGCACCGCTCGTTCCAATCGTTCGACGGCGGTGCGGACATCGTCGGTGCCGTCTACCGCGATCTGGTCGAGGATGGCCCGCGCCTGGGCGAGCATCGCCGTCGAGCGATCCTCCCACATAGCCAGGAACAGCTCGTCCAGCGAGCTGAAGTTGGAGTAGAACGCGCCACGGGTGAAACCGGCGCGATCGCAGACCCGCTCCACGGTGGCGCGGCCGAATCCCTCTTCGGCGAAGGCCTCGTAGGCGGCGGTGAGCAGCCGGTTCCTGGTTTCCGCGCGCCGGCGGGTGGCCCGGGCGGGGGCGGCCCGTACGGCATCGGACGTCATCGGGCACCTCCTCGGGTCGCCGGAACCGGCCACTGGATACACAAATGTATTCGATACGGAAACGTATCAGACTTGGTTACAGGGTGGGACCGAAATCGCCGAGTAGGGTGAGTCCGGCGTATCCGGCCTGGTCGGATGCCCCTTCCTGGTGGAGTCGATCGTGGGAGGTGATCCGACGATGAGCGAGCGAACGATCAGCACAGCCGAGCACTTGCTTGTAGCGGAGCAGAGCGTTGGGGAGGTGCGGGCATGAGTGAGCGCAGCGAGCGAACGTCGGACGCGGCCGAGCGCTCGCTGGTGGCGGAGCCGAGCGTCGGCGAGGTGCCCCAATGAGCGAGGTTCGCGGCGGTGCTGCCGAGATGCGCTGCTGGCGGGTGCGCAGACCCGGGCCGATCGCCGCCGGACCGTTGGACGCGGAGCGCGCACCGATCCCGGAACCGGCCCGCGGCGAGCTACTGGTCCGTGTGCTCGCCTGTGGTGTGTGCCGGACCGACTTGCATGTGGCGGAGGGTGACCTGCCGGTGCGCCGTGCGGGGGTGGTGCCGGGGCACGAGGTGGTCGCCGAAGTCGTCGCGCTCGGGGTGGCGGCCGAAGGGGAGGGGTTCGCCGTCGGGGATCGGGTTGGCATCGCCTGGCTGCGGCATACCTGCGGGGAATGCAAGTTCTGCCTGCGCGGGGCCGAGAACCTCTGTCCGCGTTCGGCCTACACCGGCTGGGACGCCGACGGCGGCTACGCGGAGTTCGCCTGCGTGCCCGCGGCGTACGCGCTGCGTCTGCCCGCCGGTTACACCGATGCCGACACCGCGCCGCTGCTGTGCGCGGGCATCATCGGGTATCGGGCCCTGCTGCGGGCGTCCGTGCCGCCGGGCGGGCGGCTGGGGATCTACGGCTTCGGCGGCAGCGCTCACATCGCGGCCCAGGTCGCCGCCGCGCGTGGCGCCGAGGTGCACGTGATGACGCGCGATGCCGCCGCGCGCGAACTCGCCACCGCCCTCGGCGCAGCATCGGTGCAGGGCGCGGCCGATCCGCCCCCGGTGCAACTCGACTCGGCGATCCTGTTCGCACCGGTCGGGGAGCTGGTGCCGCCCGCGCTGGCGGCGCTCGATCGCGGCGGGGTTCTCGCCATCGCGGGTATCCATCTCAGCGATATCCCTCCGCTGAACTACCAGCGGCATCTGTTCCAGGAGCGGGAGATTCGCTCGGTGACCGCCAACACCCGCGCCGACGCCCGCGAATTCCTCGCTTTCGCAGGAGAACACCGGATACATCTGACCACGCACGGGTACTCCCTGGATATGGCGGATCGGGCGCTGACCGATCTCGCGCACGGACGATTCACGGGCGCAGCGGTTCTCGTTCCGTAAGTGGGCAGAACACGATTCGGCGCTGAGTCCGTATCGGTCGGGTCGCATTCCTTGACGGGGTTTGGAGACGTTCTTACCTTCGCGTATATAGCCGAGCAATAGTCACTGACAACAGTCACTCGGCTATCTCACAACGGCGTGAGTGTAGGTGAGTACGATGGCCAACCGGAAGGTAATTCATTTCGAAAAGTGGCGTGTGGTAAGGGCATTCGCTGTGCTGCTGCTCGTCGCGGGGTTCGGAGCGGCGACCGGATTGCACGCATGGGCGATGCCATGTGCGGCAGTCGATGTCGTCGTCGCCAGGGGCACCCATGAACCCGGGCATCTGGGTTCGGTGGTGGGCGACCCGCTCTATGCCACACTCCGGCAAGCACTTCCGGTGAGTTCGGAGTCCTACCGGGTGAACTATCCCGCGGATCTGCTCGATCCGTCCTCGATCAGCCGGGGCACCCAGGACATGACCGCCCACCTGCTGTGGCAGGCCGAGATGTGCCCGGGCCAGCGGTTCGTCCTGGTCGGCTTCTCGCAAGGGGCCGTCGTGACGCACGGGGTACTCGGCACGGGCATCGTGACCGCGCTCGGTGGCATCCACTCGCTTCCAGGGGAGCTGGAATCCCGGGTGGCGGCGGTGCTGCTGTTCGGCGACCCCGTCCATCTGCTCGGGTGGGGCGTTCCCGGGCACTACGCTTGGCGGACCGGAAACTACTGCACCAGCGGTGATCCCGTCTGCGAGGGCGGCATCCATCCGGCCGCGCATACGAACTACGGGTGGGCGATGTGGCCCGCCGTGCAGTTCGCGGCGTCCCGGGTGTGAATCCGCGGAATCGGGGATGCGCGGTTGGGGGCCGCCCTCGGGCGGCCCCCAACCATGGCATAGCCAACTCAGCCGGGACGCTTACCTCTTCCGCACGCGGGTGGCCTGGAAGCGGAAGCTGTCCTGTTGGGCGGCCTCGTAGTCGAACTCCATGGCCTACCTACCACTGCAACCCGGGGACGACGCGGGCGACGCGCGCCGCGGGCGTGGGCAGGGCCATGAGCGGCATGAACACCGGGGCCAGTACGGACAGCGGGCTGCGGTCCGGCGCGGTGTCGGAGTCGGCGGGTGCTGCACCCGCGGGCGCGTGCTTGTTCTCGCCTTGCGCGGCACGCGATTCCCCGAACATGCGGAAGCCTTGGTGCATGATCTGCCGCTTGACCGACGGCATGAGCAGCTCGACCGCTTGGGCGAAGGTGCCGACCGGCGTGTCGATGCGGTGCGGGCGATCCTCCAGCGCGCGGATCACGATGGCGGCGGCCTGCTCCGGGTCTGGAACCGGAAGCGAGCGGTACAGGTCGGTGGGCGCGATCATCGGCGTGCGCACCAGCGGCATCCGCACCGAGGTGAACGTGATTCCGGCATCCCGATTCTCGACCGCGGCGATCTCGCTGAAGTTGTCCAGCGCCGACTTGCTCGCCACGTACGCGGCGAACCGTGGCACCTTGGTCTGCACCGCGATCGAGGAGATGTTGACCACGTGCCCGAACCGGCGCGCCCGCATGGACGGCAGCAGGCCGAGGATGAGCCGCACGGCGCCGAAGTAGTTCACCGCCATGGTGCGCTCGAAATCGTGCATCCGGTCGGTGGAGTTGAGCACCGAGCGGCGGATCGAGCGGCCCGCGTTGTTCACCAGGTAGTCGACGTGACCGTGGTCGTCGAGCACGCACTGCACGAGCTTCTCGACCGCTTCGGAATCGGTGATGTCGCACGGATAGGTATGTGCCACACCGCCTTCCGCGCGCACGGCCTCGGCGGCAGCGGCCAAGTCGTCGTGTCCGCGGGCGACCATGAGCACGGTGGCGCCGCGCCGGGCGACCGCGTGCGCGGTGGCCAGTCCGATCCCGGAGGACGCGCCGGTGATCAGCACGACGCGGCCGGCGAGCGGGTCACCCTTGATCGACACGCGACCGCGCTGCGGATCGAGGTGCTCACGCCAGTACTGCCACAGGCGCTCGGCGTAGCTGTCGAACGACGGCACGGTCAGGCCGGCGGCGCGCAGCTGGGCGCGGGTGGAGTCGCTGATGAACTCGGCGGAGAACGAGGTGTGCGGAGCGACCTCGGCCGGAATGCCCAACTGCTCCAGCAGGAAATCGCGCACGGCGGGCAAGCCCGGGATCTGCGCCAGCCCGCTGAGCGCCAGCCCGCTGCCCGGCACCGTGCCGACGCCGGTCGGCGCACCCGCCGCCGCGGCGAGCGCGCCGTAGATCTCGCTGAACGGCTGCGGCTCCGGGTTGACCAGGTGGAATGTGCGCCCGTCCAGGCCGGGACGGCGGATCAGTTCGACCATGGCGGCCGAAACGTAATCGACCGGAACGATATTGGTCGCGCCGAGATCGGGCAGCGGCATCGGCAGGTCGGACGGCAGCGCGCCGAGTTTCGCGATGGCGCTGAAGAAGTAGTACGGGCCGTCGATCTTGTCCATCTCGCCGGTGCGGGAATCGCCCACGATGATGGCGGGCCGGTACACCCGCCACCGCACGCCGCGCGCCTGGCGCACGAGCTTCTCGGCGGCGAACTTGGTGCGGTGGTACGGCGAGGTCAGTCGCTGTCCGAGGTCGAAGTCCTCTTCGAAGAACTTGCCTTTGTGGTCGCCCGCGACGGCGACGGATGAGACGTGGTGCAGCACCGCGCCCAGCTCGCGGGCCAGCGCCAGCACCGAGCGGGTGCCGGTGACGTTGGCGGCGTGGGCGGTGTCCTCGTCGGCGGTCATGTCGTAGACGGCGCCCAGGTGGATGACGTGGTCGGCGCGCGGCGCTTCGGAGGCCAGTCCGAGGCCCTCGGCGGTGAGATCGCCGATCAGCGCGTAGACCCGTTCCGCGCCGCGCCAGCCCCCGGCCAGCTCGGTGAACTTCGCCAGGGAGGTCTCGCGCACCAGCACGTGGACGATCGCTTCGGGGTCGTGATCCAGCAGATCTTGAACGACCCGCCTCCCCAAGAATCCGGTTCCGCCCGTCACGATGTAGGTCGCCATCGCACTTCTCCTGCCGTTCACTCGAACCATGTTGTCGCACAAGTCATCCGGCATGCGGCAGTGAATGCGGAGAGCTGTGATCCGGCCCCCGGTGAAGTCGTCGGGCCGAAAGTAGGAACACCTTCGTCCTGACTTATTACTGAACAGTAATCGACCGCGTGGGCAACCGGCAAGCGATCATGGTCTGTTCAACCTGTGGGACTGGTCACCGTCTGCCCAGGTCAAACGGTATGTGTTACAAAGATTTCCAGTTACCGCGATTCTGGTCAAGTGTCCAGCAACTTGGTAGCGTCCGGTGTGGCTACTTCCACTCGGCTACTTCTTCTCGACGCGGGCGGTCGGCGCCTGCAGCGGCGGCTTGTCGCGTAGGAAGGTTTCGAAGGCGTCCACGTCGGCCGGCCCCGCGGCGGTGTCGGTGCCTTCGGTGAAGACGGTGAACCCGTCGCCGCCGGAGGCGAGGAAGCTGTTGGTCGTGATGCGATAGGTGGCGACGGGATCGAGCGGCCGGCCCGCGACGCGAACGCTGTCCGCGATCACTTTCCGGCCTGGGGGAGCGGTGTCGGAATAGGCGTAGGTGAGACCAGCGGTGGACAGGACGGTCGGCTTGCCGGGATTGTTCCACTGCTGTTCCAGCAGGCGCAGGATCTGGCTGCCGGTCAGCGTGAGCGTGACGACCTGGTTGCCGAATGGTTGAACGGTGAAGATGTCGCCGTAGGTGATGGGACCCTGCTTCAGATCGGCGCGCACACCGCCGGGGTTCATGAACGCGGCGACGGCCGCGGCCGGGCCTGCGGTCACCGACAACATGGAATCGGCGATCACGTCGCCCAGCGGCGAGGTACCTGCGGGGCCCGGGCCGTGCGGGAGGGCGTCGGCGGTCGCGCCGACGACTCGGCCGGCGCGCGGCCGTGCCTGCTCGGTGTAGAAGTCGATGAGCGCGTTCGTCCGATCGTCCGGCGTCACCTCCCGCGACACCACTCGGTTGACCGCCGAAGCCTGGACGCCGTCGGCGTCGAAACGTAAGGTGATGTCGCTGATCAGCCGTCCGTACGAGGCCGCCTGGGTGACCACCTTGCCGCCGATGACGCACACATAGGGCTGATGGCTGTGGCCGGTGATCACCGCACGCACCGCCGGGTCGACCCGTTCGGCCAGCCCGGTGACGTTCGGCGTGATGTTCGCGCATCCGTTGTAGTCCAGCGGCGCGTCCCGCTCCGGCCGCTGGGAGCCGCCGTCGTGCACGAGCGCCACGATCGCCTCGGCGCCCGCGGCCTTCATCTCCGGCACGTAGCGGTTGACGGCGGCCGCTTGGTCGCCGAACAAATATCCCCGAATGCCCTCGGGCAGCACGATTTGCGCCGTTTCCGGCGTGACCGTTCCGATCACGCCGATCTTGTGCCCGCCGACTTCGAGCAATGTCCATGGGCGCAGCGCGGGCGGCAGGTTGCCCCGGGCGTCGGCGACGTTCGCGGCCAGGTACGGGAATCTCGCGCCGGTGAACGGCGCGCCGGGAGAACATCCGTCCAGAGCGCAGCCGCCCTGCTGCAGCCGCGCCAATTCCAGGACGCCGGCGTCGAATTCGTGATTGCCGACCGCGGATGCGGCCACTCCGGCGTTGTTGAGGAAGGTGATCGTGGGCTCGTCGTGGAACAACCCGGAGACCAAGGGGCTGGCTCCGATGTTGTCTCCGGCCGCCAGCACGACGCTCGCCGGATAGGCGGCCTTCAGACGCGCCAGATGGGTGGCGAGATAGGCCGCGCCGCCCGCGTCGTATCCCGTGACCTTGCCCGTGGACCCGGTCGGCGGCTGCAAGTGTCCGTGCAGGTCGTTGAAGCCGAACAGGTGCACCTCGTCCGGTTGCGCGGGACGCAGATCGTTCGTCGAGATCAGCGGCACGATCGGTGGTGCAGACGAGGCGGGACCCGCACTCGGATCGGACGCTGCGCCACAGCCCCCGAGCAGACCGATACCAACAAGACCGGCAAGAATCACGGCGATGCGACGGCGCGCTCTCATGCCACGACTGTCCCATGTCTCGCGCGTCCGCGCAGGGGAGCCGGAAGTCCCAGCGGCGCACGGCAATGCGGATGAGGCTACTGGGCGGCCGGGAACTCCTCGGCGAGCTCCTGGAAGACCGCGGTGTTCATCGCGAAGGCACGCTTGCCCTCGTCGAGCACGCGGCGGCGTTCCAGATCGTCGAGCGGGAGGCGGTCGAGCAGGCCGCGGTACTCCCGCTTGAACGCCGCGGGATTGCCGACGCCGTCGAAGACGTAGAAGCGGACGCCGTCGCCGCGGTGCGGCAGATTCCACAACTTCTCCGCGGTGCCGCGGATGACCTGTCCGCCGGACAGATCGCCGAGGTAGCGGGTGTAGTGGTGGGCGATATAGCCCGCGGGCCAGTCGCGGGCGCACTCGTCGATGCGCTCGGCGTAGGCCGCGGTCGCGGGCAGCGGTTCCAGGCCGGTGCGCCAGCCGGGACCGATGAGATGGGTGAGGTCGCGCTCGAGTTCGGCGGTGCGGGCGAGCTCGGGCCGGATGAACGGTCCGGCGGTCGGGTCGTCGGCCAAGATGTCCCAGCGCCGCTCGAGCGCGCGGTAGATGAACCAGAGTTGACCGGTGTAGCGGTGATAGGAGTCGACGCCGAGCGCTCCGCCGAGCATGTCGCTCATGAACCGCGAACTCTCGGCCTCGGCATGCTGATCCGCGGTGGCGGTGCGGATCTGCGTCGAGAACGGTACTGCTTCCGACATGCCGAACCACCTCACCTCAGACCGGGGCCGCTGTCGAATTCGGCTACCCTGACCAACTCGATTAGAGGGTACCGGCCGTGCGCTGGGCGCGCAGTCACCTCGCGGCTCACAGCGTGGGAGCCGGGCGGCGGCGACGCCGGACGATCGGGCGCCGCAGCGAGCCGAACCGGCGCAGTATCCGCGGTCTGCGTACGGTGCGGTCGAACCACTCGCCGAGGGTGACACCCGCCGCCAGCGCGCAGCCGATGCCGAATGCCGAGAGCAACTGATTGGCTCCGATCAGCAGCTCGTCGTTGAGTAACGCGTAGAGACCGCGGTAGACCTTGAGGCCGGGGAGCAGCGGGGTGATGCCCGCGACCGCGACGACCAGCGGGGGAGTCAGCGCCCGGCGGGCCATCAGGCCTCCGGCCAGGCCGACCAGCGTCGCGGCGACACCGGTGGAGATCACCGGACCGAATCCGGCGTCCTGCGCGAGCTCGAAGCAGATGGTGCCCGCCGCGCCGCTGCCCGCGGCCGCGGCGAGCGCACGGCGTTCGGCGTAGCAGGCGAGCGCGAACGCCAGCGCCGCCAAGGCGCCCGCCACGATCTTCACGGGCAGGTCGGTGATATCCCGCGCGGAGGTGAGGTAGACCGGCGGCACCGTGGCGTCGACGAGATCGGCGATGCGCAGCGTCAGCGCGATGCCCGCGATGATGCCGCCGGTCATCATCATCACCTCGAGCATGCGGGCCGTCGCGGTGATGGGGGCGCCGGTGATCGCGTCCTGCACCGCGCCGACCAGTTGTAATCCACTGAGCAGCACGGTGATTCCCGCCGCGATGATCAGCGTGGGGTCGACGTCGATGCGCAGCCGCGCCGCGAGACCGGCCAGCACGATCGCCGGAATCGCCGCGATCGCGCCGCCCACCATGTGCTGGAAGAAGAACGGCAGTCCGTAGCGATTGAGGACGCGATTGGTGCGGTCGATCGCCGCGGTGGTGGCGAAGCTGACCGCGGCGACGACCGCGCCGGCGCCGAGCAGCGCGGCGATCGCCGCCGCCATGAGCGACCACGCGGCGGTGGCGGTCCACCGGTGGTAGGGGTGCGGCGCCGAGGTGATCGCATCGAGCGCGGCGCGCGCCTGGCCCGGTGGGACCACCTCGTTGCGGATCCGGCGGGTGAGCCGGTCCACGGCGGCGAGCCGGGTGAAGTCCAGGGCGCGGTAGTGCACGATCCGCATGGTGCTGGCCGGCGGTAGCTGGGGTCCGCGGTCGGCCCAGATCCGGATGGCGTCGTAGGTGACGTCGACGCTGCATCGGGACAGGCCGTAGGTGGCGGCGATGAAACGGACCGTCGTGGTGGTGTCCACCACACCGGTGCCCGAGGCGAGCACCACCTCGCCGACCCGGACCGCGAGGTCGAGGACCTCGGCGACCCGGGCGTCGTCGGCGAGATCGATCGGCTGCAACGGCGCCGGCGCCGTGACGATGGTGTCCGCGGTCGCCTGGCGGTCCGCGACCAGCAGGCCGACGGCTTGGCTGACAACGGGGATCGGGCGGGCGCGCCGCAGGCGCAACCCGCGCCGCCAGCCGAGGTGATCCACCCGGTCGGTGGTGACATCGCCTCCGGTAGGTGCATCAGTAGCCATGGACGCGAACCTAGTCACCCGGCGTGTCGTTGGCATCCGCGCGTTCCGGGGCGGGCGTGTCGGTCCTGGCCGAGCCCTTGGCCGGACCGGCGAGCCGTGATAGAACTTGTTCTAATTTCGGCGATGGGAGCGCGTACCGTGCGGTACGGAATCGTGTTGTTCACCAGCGATCGGGGCATCACCCCCGCGGATGCGGCCGCGGCCGCCGAACGTGCCGGTTTCGACACGTTCTATGTGCCCGAGCACACCCACATCCCGGTGGTCCGGGCGGCGGCGCACCCGCGCACCGGTGACGCGAGCCTGCCCGACGACCGGTATCTGCGCACCCTCGACCCGTGGGTCGCGCTCGGCACGGCGGCTGCGGTGACCGAGCGCATCGGTTTGTCCACCGCCGTGGCGCTGCCTGCCGAACACCATCCGATCACGCTGGCCAAGACCATTGCCTCGCTGGACCATCTGTCCGGCGGCCGGGTGAGCCTGGGTGTCGGATTCGGCTGGAACACCGACGAATTAGCCCATCACGGCGTGCCCGCGGGCAAGCGCAGGACCGTGCTGCGCGAGCATCTGGACGCCATGCGTGCCCTCTGGACCGAGGAGGAGGCCGCGTTCGACGGCGAGTTCGTGACCTTCGGCGCCAGCTGGTCCTGGCCGAAGCCGGTGCGGAAGCGGATTCCGGTGCTGCTCGGCGCGGCGGGCACGGAAAAGAACTTCACCTGGCTGGCGAAGCACGCAGACGGATGGATCACCACCCCCACCGAGGACGGTCTGGACACGAAAATCGCGCTGCTGCACCGAGTCTGGCGCGAGCACGAGCGCGCGGACACGCCAGAGATCATCGCGCTCGCCGGTCGCCACGACCCCGGGCAGCTGGCGCGATGGGCCGGATCCGGGGTCACCGAAGCGGTTTTCGGACTGCCTGACCGCCCGGTGGACGACGTCCGCGCCTACCTCACCCGACTGGCCGGGAAGCTGGGTATCGAGCACACCCCGTGACGCGGTGTGCGCACCACCGCGTGTGCGGCGTCCGTTGCGACCGGACAAGCCACACCTCACCCGGAGGTTCTCGCTACCTCGACCGAGACAACACCACGAACCTGATGGCCGGGTGCAGCTAGCCGCGTCTGCGCAGCACGAGCAGGCCCACGATGGTGCCGACCACGACGACGGCTGCTGCGCCGAGACCCGCGACCAGCAGCCATTGACCGCGCGACCCGGTTTCCGCGTCGTCGGCGGCGGCCACGGCGTCCGTCTGGTGCGTGACGCGCGGTGCGGACGCCTTCTCCCCGAAGACGCCGTCGGCGACGCCGGAGGAGTACGTCGGTCCCGGTTCCTGCGCGCCGGTGACGGTCAGATCCAGCTGGATCGGCACCGGCGCCGCGTTGCCCTCTTCGAAGGTCGAGCCGACCTTCACCGCGATGTAGTACCAGCCCGGCACCGATTGCCTGCGGGCCTTGATGTCGTCGGCGGTCCGGTTGGCGTAGCGGATCGGGACCGTCGCGGCCGCGTCCTTGCTCGGCAGCACCGTGCCGGTGCCGGTGTAGGCGCCGGAGTCGAAGCCGATCTCCTCGCGGATCGGGCTGTAGAGCCCGGTGCGGACATTGGAGAGGTTGTCCAGGCCGCGTCCGCCGTTACCGCCGAAGTGCACCCGGTAGGCCAAGCCCTGGCCCCAGTCCAGCCGGACGCGGTAGAACACGAACTCGCCTTGCCGCAGGGTGTCGGTGTAGCGGCCGCTACCGGCGAGCGGCGCGGCCACATTGAACGATCCGCCGCCGGTCACCGGGGTGCCGGAACCGGTCGGCTCGGAGAAAGCCGTGAGGGTCGTCGTGGGGGCTTTGCCCGGATCGGCCGCCGGGGGCTCGATGCCGACCAGCAGTTCGATCGGCAGTCGCTCCGGGACGCCCGAGGAGACCTTGTCCCAGGTCAGGGCGAAGGAGTAGCGGCCACCGCCGCGGCATTTGTCGCCGCTGGCGCTGCCGGTCCGCTCCTTTGTCGCGCCGTCGAAGGCCTTGGCGACGGTAAGTGCCTCGCCGTCACTGGATTTGGTGGTCAGCTCGGATTCGAAGACGTGGCAGTCCTGACCGTCCGCGCCGTACACGCGCAGTTGGAGGGTGTTGAGGTCATCGGTCGGCCCGACGTCCGGGACGCGCGGAAACGACACCGTGCCACTGAAATAGGCGGTCGCCCCCGCGGGCACGTCCACCGCCCAATACCGGGTCTCCTTCTGGCCGATGGTGTCGAGATACTGGCCAGGGGAGGCGACCGGCGCGGTCTCATGACTGCCGGTGCCGGTGATGGGCGTTCCCGCGGCGCGGTAGTTGCGCAGGGCCGCGGCACTCACTCGCGGCAGGACACGTTCCAGCGCGCGACCGTCGGCCGCGTCGGTGTAGGTGCCGCCGGTGGCCTGCGCCATGCAGGTCAGCTGGGCGCGGGCCTTCGCGTCCACCGCGAAGCCGATCGCGTGCATCACCAGATCTATGCCGCGCTGCTTCACCTCACGCGCGACCTCGCACGGGTCGGGCGGGGCGCAGGTGTCGTCGCCATCGGAGACCAGCACGACCGAGCGCGGGCCGGCGCCGGGCAGGGCGTCGGCGGCCTGCCGCAGGGCGGTGCCCATGGGGGTCCAGCCGCGGGCCTGGATGCCGTCGGCGGCGGTGGTCAGCGCTGCCTTGTCGAGTGCGTCGGCGGGCCGCAGCAGCCGCACGTCCCGGCATCCGGTGATCTTCTCCGCCTCGGTGTTCCCGGTGCTCGTGCCGTAGGTCATGAGGCCGACCTTCGACTCGGCGGGCGCGGCCTCGACGAACGAGCGGACCGCGGTCTTGGCGGCGTCCATCATGGTGCCCGCCGGATCCGGTCGTTGCATGGACCCGGACGCGTCCAGGATCAGCATGGTCGGCGCGTACTGCGGCGGCTGTTCGGCGCGGTCCGGCTGTGCCGATACCCCGGGGGCGGCAAGTGCCGCGCCGATCAGGGCGGTGGCGAGCACGGCGGTGAACTTGGTGAATCTCGGCATGGTCCTTGTCAATGTGTTCGCCATATCGCAATGGCACGTAGGTACATCGTTCCTGTACACCGTATTGGGCAAACACTCCGCGAAGCGATCCGAACTGCCCCGCCACGGGAAGTGGCCCGCGCGAGGACGTTCGCGCGGGCCACGGGTGATGTGGATCAGTGCAGGTCGCGCCTGCGGAACGCGGCGATGCCGACGGCGACCAGAGCGGCGGCGATGCCGAGCAGCCACAGCACCGGCTCCGCCTGGAACTGCGCGCCGGGCAATTTCGGCGGATGGACGAACGGCACCAGATCGACCATCCACTGCGGCAGTCCGTCCAGCGAACCGACGAAGAAGATCACCACCATGGCACTGAGCACGGCCCAGGCGACCGGCGCGAACCGCGGCACGACACCGTACAGGGCCACCGCGATGCCGGTGACCACCCAGACCGCGGGCAGCTGCACGGCCGCGGCGGCGATCGACTGCGGCAGCCGCGCGCCGAGGTCGCCGTCGGAGGCGCCGTAGACGACGCCGATCGCCGCACCGGAGAGCAGTAGTGCCGCCGCGGGACCCAGCAGCGCGAAACCGATGTGGCTCAGCGCGTAGCGGGCGCGCCCTACCGCACCGGACAGCGTGGACTCGGCTCGGGTGCTGGACTCCTCGTCGTGCAGGCGCAGCGCCGCCGAAATCGAGTAGGCCGCCGCGGCCGCGGCCAGCATCGTGATCGCGTAGGTGATGAACGACTCCTGCAACTCCTGCGAACCGCCCATCCGGGTGACCATGTCGCGGACGGCCGCGCTGCCGTCGAGCATGTCACCGACGCTGTTCACCGCGCCGCCGATCAGCAGGCCGTACAGCGCGAAGCCGACCGTCCACGCCACGAGGGTGCCGCGCTGCAGCCGCCAGGCCAGCCCGAGCGGACCGGCCAGGCCCGCGCTCGCCATCGACGGTCCCGTACGTTCCGCGATCAGTCCCGAGCCGGTGTCGCGGTTGCCGAGCAACACATACGCTGCCGCGGTGGCGAGCACCGCGACGGCGGAGAGCGGGATCAGCACCCACCAGCGTTCCTCGGCGTACGGGCGGATCTGCAGACACCATCCGATCGGCGAGAACCAGGACAGCACGCCGTTTCCGGCGTCGCCGACCGCCCGCAGGGCGAACGCGGCACCGAGCGCGCCGAACGCGACGCCGCGCGCCACCCGTGCCCCCGCGCTCACCTGGGCGGCCACCGCGGCGATGGAGCCCCACAGGATGCCCGAGGTCGCCAGCGCGGCCCCGAAGGCCACCGACCCCGCACCGGGCAGGTCGGCGCCGTACAGCGCCAGGGCACAGGCGATCCCGGCGAGCAGCGCGCCCGCGTAGGTCATGATGAGGGTGGCGGTGAGGCCGGCGAAGCGGCCGATGCTGGTGGCGCCCACCAGTTCCGCGCGTCCGGTCTCCTCCTCGACCCTGGTGTGCCGGATGACCGTGAGCACCGTGGCGATGGCGATCATGCTGTACATGGCGCCTGCTTTCCAGGTGCCGATCGAGCCGAGTTCGGAGCTGAACACCGGGCCGTACATGGCGATCAGCGCCGGGCTGTCGGCGGTGGTCGCCGCGAAGCGGTCCAGATCGGCCTGGGCGCTGTACAGATCTTTGACGCTGACCACCTGCAAGGCGGGCATCAGGCCGATCAGCAGCGTCCACAGTGGCAGCACCACCCGGTCCCGCCGCAGATACAGGCGCAGCATCCTGGCGGTCCCCGCGAAGTCTCCGCCGCCGAATGCCGGTGCCGCGGCGGCGCGGTCGGCGATGGCGGTGGTCATGCTCGCACCTTCTCCCCGGTGGTCGTGGCGGACTCGGCGCTGTCGCCGTCGACGTGGTAGTGCCGCAGGAACAGCTCTTCCAGCGTCGGTGGCGCGCTGGTGAGACTGCGAACGCCGGTGTCGCCCAGCACCCGGATCAGCTCTCCGAGGTGCTCGCCCTCGACTTGGCAGCGCAGCGTGGCGCCGTCGAGCTCGATGTCCTCCACACCCGGGATACGGCTCAGATCGCCTGGGTCGCCGAGCAATTCGGCGGTGATCGAGGTGCGCGAGAGATGGCGGAGCTCGGACAGCGACCCGCTCTCCACCGTGCGCCCGGCACGGATGATGGTCACCCGGTCGCACAGCGCTTCGACCTCGGACAGGATGTGACTGGACAGCAGGACAGTTGTGCCGCGCTCCCGCGCCTCGTGCACGCACTCCCGGAAGACCTGCTCCATCAGCGGGTCCAGACCCGAGGTCGGCTCGTCGAGCAGCAGCAGCCGGACGTCGGAGGCCAGCGCGGAGATCAGGGCCACCTTTTGGCGGTTGCCCTTGGAGTAGGTACGCGCCTTCTTGCGGGGGTCGAGGTCGAAGCGCTCGATGAGCTCGGCGCGCCGCTGCTCGTTGATGGCGCCGCGCATCCTGGCCAGCAGGTCGATGGTCTCGCCCCCGGACAAGGATGGCCAGAGCGTCACATCGCCCGGGACATAGGCCAATTCGCGATGCAGGGCGACAGCGTCGGTCCATGGGTCACGACCGAAGAGCCGAACGCGCCCTCCTGTCGCCCGGAGGATGCCCAGCAACACCCGGATGGTGGTGGA
Source organism: Nocardia sp. NPDC051787 (assembly GCF_040681325.1). Taxonomy (NCBI): domain Bacteria; kingdom Bacillati; phylum Actinomycetota; class Actinomycetes; order Mycobacteriales; family Nocardiaceae; genus Nocardia; species Nocardia sp. NPDC051787. The sequence goes on along the minus strand of NZ_JBFAYO010000004.1, from coordinate 307,355 downwards.
CTTGCCCGCGCCGTTAGGGCCGAGGAAGCCGTGGATCTCGCCCTCGGTGACCGTGAGGTTCAGTCCGTCCAATGCGGTGACATGGCCGAAGGTCTTGCGGAGGTCGCGGACCTCGATGATGTCGGACATCAGTTCTCCTTGGTGAATGTGTCCAAGATCGTGGAATCGGTGAGCAGACCCTGGGTGTAGAACTCCAGAGCCGGTGGAGTGAGTTCTTCGGTGAGTTCGCGAATCGCCTTGCGATAGTCGATCTGTTCGCCACGGTTCTGGCGGAGCTGCATGTACAGCAGGGTCGCGCCGACGTTCAGCATCATGAGGTATCTGGCGCGTGCCGCGGGGTCGCGGCTCGGTTTGATCGTGCCTGCCTCGACCGCTTTCTCGAGATACATCTCGGCGTCGGCGGCCATGTGCTCGAACAGTGATTCCGCCATCGGTCCGCCCGCCTGGAGGCTGCGCACCATGTAGGCCACCAGTGGTGCGTACGACTCGACTTCGGCGAGAGCGTTGAGCATGCCCGACGCGACGGAGGGGGCGGTGATCGCCTTGATCTTCTCGTCTCGGATCAGCTGCAGCACTCGGTCGTCGCAGGCGGCGCGCAGGCCGTCCTTCGAACCGAAGTGATGGTTGACCAATCCGGGGGAGACACCGGCGGCGGCGGCGATTTTTCGGACTCCGACTTGGAATCCGTGCTCGCCGAACACCTCGATCGCGGTATCGCGAATGCGGGCCGCGGTGCTCAGGTCCTCGGCGGATCCTTGCGGAACGGGCTGTCGGTCAAACACATGTTCAGTATATTAAACAGGTGTTCAATGTCTGGCAAGAGGTCCCGCGGACATGTCGCGTCAACCGTTTGGGCGCTGGGCACCGGGCTATCGTCGAGTTATGGCTACCGGCACGGAAACAACGGCGGATCACCTACGCGCGGCACTGGACGGCCCCTGGGCGGCGGTCCGGGAAGAAGCTCGAATCCTGCTGGCGGGCGATGAGTTCACCGCGGACCCCTACCTGGACTACAAGGCCGCGCGGGCGCGGGTGCTCGACCAGATGCGGGCCATCGCCACGATGGGATTGGCCGAGCGGGGATTCCGCCGGGAGCACGGCGGAACCGGCGAGCCGGGTGCGGCGGTGGTCGGGCTGGAGATGCTGGCCTACGCGGATCTGTCGCTGTGGGTGAAATCGGGTGTGCAGTGGGGACTGTTCGGCGGCGCGGTGGAGAATCTCGGCACCGAACGACACCGGGAGTACATCAAGCAGTTGATCTCGCTGGATCTGCTCGGGTGCTTCGCCATGACCGAATCCGGGCACGGCAGCGACGTCGCGAACCTGGAGACCACGGCGACCTACGATCCGGCGACCCAGGAGTTCGTGGTGCACTCGCCAACGCCGTCAGCGCGTAAGGACTACATCGGGGGCGCGGCCGAACATGCCAGGATGGCAGCGGTTTTCGCGCAGCTGATCACCAACGGCGGCAACCAGGGCGTGCATTGCCTGCTGGTGCCGATCCGGGACGAGAACGGTGCCGACCTGCCCGGCGTGACCACCTTCGACGACGGCCTCAAGGGCGGTCTGCCGGGAGTGGACAACGGGCGCATCGTGTTCGATCACGTGCGGGTGCCGCGGGAGAACCTGCTCAACCGCTACGCCGACGTCGCACCGGATGGCACCTACAGTTCCGAGATCGATAACCCCAGCCGCAGGTTCTTCACCACGCTCGGCACGCTGGTGCGCGGCCGGGTCAGCGTCGGCGGCGCCGCGTCGGCCGGTGCGCGGGTCGCGCTGAGCATCGCGGTGCGCTATGCGCTGAGGCGCCGCCAGTTCGCCGACCCCGACACCGGGGTGGAGACGGTGTTGCTGGACTACCGCAGCCATCAGCGCCGGTTGCTGCCGCTGCTCGCGAAGTCGTACGCGCTCGCGTTCGCGCAGAACGACCTGGTGCGCCGGATGCATCTGGTGCAAACCGGTCACGATCTCGAACCGGGCGCGCAGCGCGCGCTGGAGAAGCGCGCCGCGGGCCTGAAGGTCGCGCAGACCAGGCACGCCACCCGCGCCATCCAGGAATGCCGCGAGGCATGCGGCGGCGCGGGCTACCTCACGGAGAACCGGCTGGTCACGCTGAAAGCCGACACCGACGTGTTCACCACGTTCGAGGGTGACAACGTCGTGCTCACCCAGCTGGTGGCCAAGGAATTGCTCACCGCCTATGCCGACGAGGTGCGCGACCTGGACGCCTTGGGCTGGGTGCGTTTCGCCGCCACCATGGCCGGTGACGTGGTGCGCAAACGATCGGGTGTGCGCCAGCTGATCCAGACCCTCCGAGACCGCAGTGGCGAGTCCGTCGACGACGGTGACCTGTCGCGCCGGGCGGTGCAGCTGCAGCTGTTCGCCGACCGCGAGGACTACCTGGTCCGGACCGCGGCACACCGGCTGCGCGCCAGGGCCAAGGACACCCGCCCGTTCGAGGCTTTCAACAACGCCCAGGATCACATCCTTGCCGCGGGCTCGGCGCACATCGACCGCTTGGTGCTGGAGGCGTTCATCGAGGGCATCGCGGGCATCGACGATCCGGACGCGCGCGAACTCGCCGGATCGATGTGTGATCTGTACGTCTACTCCACCATCGAGGAGAACCAGGCCTGGTTCATCATGCACCGGTTCATGTCGGTGGAGCGGGCCAAGGCGGTGCGCCGCGGTGTGAACGAACTGGTCGACCGGCTGCGCCCGCACGCGCTGACCCTGGTCGAGGCCATGGGCGTACCCGAGTCGATGCTGCGCGCGGCAATGCTCGACGACGCCAGCGTGTACGACCGGACCTGATGGCGCGGCCGGGAACCTGTCCTCGGGTCGTGCCGCGGCCGACGAATTCGGCGGCCCAGCACAGCGATATCACCATTGTGATCGCCGCCGCGATGCCGCCGAGAACATCGGTCGGATGGTGATAGCCGAGGCCGACCATACCGACCGCTGCCGCCGGCATCGCCACGCCCGCCACCGCACAGACCACGCGCCGTGCGTGCGCCAGGTCCGACAGCAGCACGAAGGTGGCCGCGATCGCGACCAAGTGGACCGTGTGCCCGCTCGGGTAGGCGAGATAGTCGTGCCACTGTCGCCCCCATAGTGGTTTCAGCAGCCAGGTATTGATCGCAACGGCCAGCTCCGGCACGACGAGCATCGTCGCGGCGCGTCGTAGATCGCCACGGCGAGCGAACCGAACGCAAGCCAGGACCAGCAGCGGAAGCAGGATGTACTCATTGCTCGGGACGACCAGCGCTTCGTAGATACCTGCTCGCGCGTCGAGTGCCGAGTGGATGGGATCGGCGATTGCGCGATCGAGTGCGGAGGGTCCTCCGTCGGAGGGAAGAGTCGCAGGAACCGCCGCGGTGGCGACAGCGCCCGTGGCGGCGACACCGGCGCGGGCGGTTACTACGGGAGCGATCTTTCCTCGACCGGTCTGCCTGACTGCGAGCACCGGTCGACGATAGCGAGCCGGCGACCCGCACCAGCTGCCGAACCGGGTGGCGGCGCGGTGGGCCCTTCGATCGCTCAGCCGGGTCCGTAGGTCGTGATCGCAGTGACGACGAACCACAGGACCCAGACGAAAACGATGACCATGCCGATCGCCAGGACGGTGCGCATCACCGCGCGCCCGAAATCGAGATCGCCCGGCTCCCGCGGATACAGCTTCCACGGGCTGTACCAGGGCGCCCGGACGACGAAGGCGGAGGCCTGTGCGTCCCGTTCCAACTGCGCGAGCTCCTCGGCGTACGCCTCCGCCTGTGCCTGGTTGGGGCCGCCGTGCCACAGCTTGATGTCGATCGGACCGAGGAAGCCCTCGGCGAGCAGGTCCTGCGGGGCGGGCAGGAAGGGCAGGATGCCCAGCCCACGGAACGCGATGGCGACGTCGTTGGCGGTCCAGAGGAATTTCTCCTCCGCGGCGAGCGCGTCGAAATAGTGCCGCAGCCGGGACGGGTCGTCGCCGATGATCACGTCGAAACTCGGGTCGGCCCAGGCCTGCTCGAGCCGCAGCTGAGCGCCGGGCAGCGTGACCACCAGCGCGACGCCGTGCACGACGCGCTGTCCGAGACCGCGGGCGGCCAGCCATTCCTGCATTGCGAAGGTGTGCTCCCGCGACCTCTCCAGCGGCGTGCGGCGGTCGCGGCTCTCCATCGCCGCGGGCTCGCCGTTGATCGTCCACGGCCCGTTCAGCGGGACCTCCAGCACACCGTCCTGCCTGGCCATGAGCGCGTCGACCTCGATGATCACGCAGCTGGTCGGCGTCCAGATCACGGCATCGAACGGATGCAGCCGATCCTTGTGGAACAGGCTGCAGGTGATCGTCGCGACACCGTGTGGACTCTCCGGGTCCTTCCAGGTGCGCAGCCAATCGATGAGCGCGCGCTCGGCATTGGTGCCTGCGGCGTTCTGCACTCGCACGAGCATTGGCGACCGCCCTTCACGTCGACCCGACAGGGGACAGGATACGAGGTGCCGAACCGAGTTCGCCGCGCCCACGCCAACACTCGGCGTGTTGAACGGTTTCGCGCGGCCGGAGCGCTTGCCGCTACTGCGGCTCTTCGGCCGCGATGCGGCCCGCTCGGACCGCATCGACCAGTTCGGCGTGATCCGCCTCGGTCCGATCGGCGTACCGCACCGCGAAAGCGGCCACCGCGTCGTCGAAACGCTCGTCGCCGTCCAGATATCCCGACAACAGGCGTGGATCGAGCGAGCGCGAATGAGCCCTCGCCAGCAGCGCGCCCGCCAGTCGTCCGTAGTCGTCGAGGTCGTCCGCGGGCAGTTCGGCGGGATCGATGCTGCCCTTCAAATTACGGAATTGCCGTACTATGAACGGCAATTCGGCACCGTTCCCGGTCGGGTCGAATGTGGTCCAGCCCAGCAGGATGTCGGATTCGGACTGAACCAGCCTGGCTCCCTGAACGATTCGCTCGCCCTCGTGCCGCACCGCGCGGGTGGGCAGGAACGGGGCCAGTGCCGAGGGATTGGCCTGCTTCACCTGCAGTACCAACGACTCACCGTCGTTGCCGTGGAGCAGCGCGAGGTAGGTGTGCAAGCCGACGCTGCCGGTGCCGACGATCCGGAACGCGATGTCGGACACCGCGAATCGGGCAAGCAGATTACGCCGTGACTCGAGCAGGCTCTCGGCGTAGCGCTCCAGGCCGTCGGTCACCGCCTCGGCGACGTGCGCGTCCACCGCGGTGAGAATCGGGGGGTCACTGATGAATCGGTGCTTGCGGATGCCGGTCTGGTGGTCCTCGAGGTGCTCGGTCCACTTGGCCACCACCTTGGCGCTGGTGTTCTTGCGCGCCTTCTTCGCCGCCTTCTTGAAGTCGTCGAGCAGATCGTCGGCCTTGGCGCTGGTGATCACCGATTCGTCCGGAAGCGCGCTCCAGGATGCCATGAACGGCATCGCGGCGAGCGCGTCCACGGCGAGGCGGTAGGAGCGGGCGGCGTCCCGCGCCGCGGTACGGCAGTCGTCGGCATCGGCACCGGATTCGCGTCCGGCCAGCACCAGGCCGGCCGCGAGCCGCTCCAGATCCCATTCCCACGGCCCCAGCACGGTTTCGTCGAAATCATTGATGTCCATGATGATTTCGCCACGCGCCGTGCCGTACAGGCCGAAGTTGGCCGGATGCGCGTCGCCGCACAGCTGGGCGCGCAGACCACTGTCCGGGCCGCCGGCCAGATCGGCCGCCATCAAGCCCGCCGCGCCACGGTAGAAGGTGAACGGTGAGGCGATCATCCGCCCGATGCGCAGCGGTACCAGGTGCGGCAGCCGCCCCGCGTTGCTCGCCTCGAGGAAGGCGAGCACGTCCGGACGTCGCGCGCCGGTCGCCTCCCGGTCCCGTGCGGTGACCGGAACCCGCTGACGCAGCGCGCGCCCCTCGGCCAGGACCTCCTCCGCCGGGACGAAGGAGCGCAGGTCGATAGCACTGTCTGACACAACGGATCACGCTAGCCGGTGCGGGACGCGCGCCGGTGTGGGGCCGGCCTCAGTGTGCCGGGACCGACGGTGGTACCGGCTCGATCGGCAGCCGCAGCGCGCCGGGAGCCGCCGCGGGCACCGCGGGACGTGCGGGTGGCACCGGCGCGATACGCCGGTAGGCCGCGCCCAGTTCCGGCCGGGTATCGGGTTCGCCGCGGTTCGGCCAGAACGCCATCGCCCGCTCGGCCTGCGCGGTGATGGTCAGCGACGGGTTCACGCCGAGGTTGGCGGTCACCGCGGACCCATCCGCCACGTGCAGGCCGGGATGCCCGTAGACCCGCTGGTAGGGGTCGACCACGCCGGTCCGCGGACTGTCGCCGATGACGCATCCGCCGATGTAGTGGGCGGTGGCCGGAATGTTGAACACGTCCATGATCAGGCCGTGGGTATCCCCGTCGACCAACGCGGCGAACCGGCGGCCGATCTCGTGCGCCAGCGGGATCCAGGTCGGATTCGGCTCGCCGGTGCCCTGCCTGGTGCGCAGCAGCCCGCGGCTGCGGAACGAGGTCAGCGAGTTGTCCAGCGATTGCATGATCAGCAGGATCACCGACTTCTCCGACGCGTGCCGTGCGTTGAGGCTGCGCAGGAAGACCAGCGGGTGCAGCAGTATGGCCAGCAGGAAGCGCAGGAAACGGAACGCGCCGCCGTCCACGATCGGCACCGACATCGGGAACAGCGCGTTCTGCCCCTTGCCGTAGTGGCACACCTCGACGTGGGTGTCGGCCTCCGGGTGGATCGAGGAGGTGATCGCGATGCCCTCGGCGAAATCGCGGCGGGTGCGGCTGACCACGTTGAGGATCGCCTCGGAGTTGCTGCGGGTCAGCTCGCCGAGCCGGGGCGAAAGGTGCGGCAGCACCCCGTCGTCGCGCATCTTGTGCAGCAGCTTCTGGGTGCCCAGGGCGGCGCCGGCGAACACCACCTGCTCGGCGGTGAAGGTCCTGCGCTGCTTGCGGATCCAGCGGCCGGACCGCTCGGTGTCGACCGCGTAGCCGCCGCCGGACAACGGGCGGACGGTGGTGGCGGTGGTCAGCGGATGCACCTGCGCGCCCGCCTGCTCGGCCAGGTAGAGATAGTTGGTGGTGGTCGTGTTCTTGGCGTTGTGCGGGCAGCCGGTGAAGCAGCGCGCGCAGTGCACGCAACCGTTGCGGCGCGGGCCGGCGCCGCCGAAGTAGGGGTCGTCGACCTCAGCGCCCGGATCGCTTTCGTTGAAGAACACGCCGACTTCGGTCGGGTGGAAGGTGTCGGCGACGCCGAGGTCATCGGCGATCTCCTTGATCACCTCGTCGGCCGGGGTGGTGCGCGGATTGGGCGCGACGCCGAGCATGCGCTTGGCCTGGTCGTAGTACGGCGCGAGCTCCGCGCGCCAGTCGGTGACATGCGCCCACTGCCGGTCGGTGTAGAAGTTCGGCAGCGGTTCGTACAGCGTGTTGCCGTAGATCAGCGAACCGCCGCCGACGCCGGCGCCGGAGAACACGGCGCACTTGCCGAGCAGGCTGATCCGCTGCGGGCCGGTGAGGCCGAGGCGCGGGGCCCAGATCGATTTGCGCACATCCCAATTCGTGCGTGGGATGTCCTCCGGGTTCCACCGGCGACCGGCCTCGAGAACGCCGACCCGGTAGCCCTTCTCGGTGAGCCGCAGCGCGCTCACGCTGCCACCGAAGCCGGAACCGATCACTACCACGTCGTAGTCGAATGCGGACATTGCTTCCTCTCGCTCACCGGACCATACGGTGAGAAGTTTTTCTACTCATTCTGTCACGACCATGTTGTGGCGGAAAACATCGTCGCACGCGACCGGCCGCGCGGATATCCGAGAAATCGGCGCGTGGAGATGGCGAGGGTGGGGGTCGGTGGGGTATGCACGGGGTCGTGACAACCGAATCGGGTACCGCGGAACCTGAGGAACGCGCCGCCGCCGGGGCGGGGCGCGGCGTGTTCGCCGACCGCATCCTGACCGTGCCGAACGTGCTGAGCGTGCTGCGCCTGCTCGGCGTTCCGCTGTTCCTGTGGTTGCTGCTGATCGAGCGGGCCGATGGCTGGGCGTTCGCGCTCCTGGTCGCCAGCGGCGTCACCGACTTCCTGGACGGCAAGCTCGCGCGGCTGCTGGACCAGTCCTCCCGGCTGGGCGCGCTGCTGGATCCGTTCGTCGACCGCCTGTTTCTGGTGACCACGCTGGCGGCCTTCGTGATCCGCGGCCTGATCCCCTGGTGGGTGGCGGCGCTGCTGGTGGGACGCGACCTCGTGCTCACCGCGACGCTGTCGGTGTACAAGCGCCGCGAACTGCCCCCGCCCGAGGTGATCTATCTGGGCAAGGCGGCCACCTTCGCGCTGATGTCCGCGCTGCCGTGGCTGCTGGCCGGGCAGATGGACTGGGCGGCCGCCGGTTTCGGGCGGGCCTTCGGCGGGGCATTACTGATCTGGGGTACGGCGGTCTACCTGTGGACCGGCGTGCTCTATACCGGCAAAGCCATCGCCGTAGCAAGAGCGATACCGGCTGTGGGGCATCGGACGGCCTAGCCGATAGAGTTTGCGTGCAACGTTCAAACGAAAGGACGGCATGTGACCCAGACCCCCGAGGATCTGCGCTACACCGAGGAGCACGAGTGGGTTCGCCGGATCGCCCCGACCCGGGTTCGGGTGGGCATCACCGACTACGCCCAGTCTCAACTCGGTGACGTTGTGTTCGTGCAGCTGCCCGAGACGGACGCGGACGTGGCCGCCGCGGACAGCATCGCGGAGGTGGAGTCGACCAAGAGCGTGTCCGACATCTACGCGCCGTTGAGCGCGAAAGTCGTTGCGGTGAACGACAAGCTCAGCTCGGCGCCGGAGACGTTGAACACCGATCCTTACGGTGAGGGGTGGCTGTTCGAACTGGAGGTGAGCGATGCCGCGAGCCTCGACGTGACGCTCGGTGAACTGCTGGATGCCGCAGGTTATCAAGGAGTTATCGGGGGCTGAAGCAGCCTTCCCAGTTCTACCTGCACGGGTGCGGCCCGGCAGGGTACGGTCAATGCCAACAGATGCACCCGGCGGCTGTGCCGGGGATCTAGGGACTCGACGGCAGGTCGTGGTGCCAGAGGCATCACCTGCTTGCATGGATAATCAGGTTCGAGGAGGAGAGAAACGGTGAGCGAGAACAAAGACCCGGGTTACGGGGAGACCGCGGCCGAGACGACGTCGGTCTTCCGCGCGGATTTCCTGAACGAGGTCGACGCGTCGCGCGCCGGAGAGGTGACCGGCGAGCAGCCGGTCCAAGGGGTCGAGGGTCTGCCGGTCGGAGCGGCTCTCCTGGTCGTCAAGCGCGGCCCGAACGCGGGCTCGCGGTTCCTGCTGGATCAGCCGACCACGTCGGCGGGCCGCCACCCCGACAGTGACATCTTTCTCGATGACGTCACCGTCAGTCGTCGGCACGCCGAGTTCCGTCAGGACGACGATTCGTTCCAGGTCGTCGATGTGGGCAGCCTGAACGGAACATACGTGAATCGGGAGCCGGTGGACTCCTCGGAGCTGCAGAACGGCGACGAGGTGCAGATCGGCAAGTTCCGGCTGGTATTCCTCACCGGACCGCGCGCCCAGGTGACCGACTCGTCGGCGGGTGCGGGGAGTCTATGACAGCGCCGACGCTGGGTCTCACACCTCTGGAAAGGCTCGGGGTCATGAAAGACCTGGCGCGGTGACCGGTGCGGCGCAGTGGGCACGCGGAGGGATGTCGATCGGCTCCGTGCTCGACCTGCTGCGCCCCGAGTTTCCCGACGTCACCATCTCCAAGATCCGCTTCCTGGAAGCGGAGGGCCTGATCCGGCCGGAGCGGACGCCTTCGGGCTACCGCAGATTCTCCGTCGCGGATGTCGAACGGCTCCGGTTCGTGCTGACCGCGCAACGCGACCAGTATCTGCCGTTGAAGGTGATCAAGGAACAGCTCGAGGCAATAGACAGTGGTGCGGCGACGCTCGGCGTGCGGGAAGCCCGCGCCCGGGCGCACTCCGTGCGGACCGGAGAGACCGAGTCCGGGCACGTCTCGCCGGATGGCGAGCAGTCCACGCGGGGTTCCGACCGGGGCGCGCGCCCGGCCCCGGCGCCCCGGCGGCTGGGTGTCGTGCCGAACGAGATCTCCCCGGACGACCTGCGTTTCGATCACGAAATCCGGGTCACCCGGGCAGATCTGCTCGACCAGGCCGGGATCGATGACACTTTCCTGGGCGACCTCATCCGGGCCAACCTGATCACGCCGGGCCCGGCGGGGTACTTCGACGCCGACGCGGTGACGCTGGCCAAGACGGCCCGGGCGATGGCCGAATTCGGTTTGGAGGCGCGCCATTTGCGGGCGTTCAAGCTCGCGGCCGATCGGGAGGCCGCGCTCGTGGCGCAGATCGCCGCCCCGATCGCGAAGAGCCGCGACGCGGATGCCCGCGCCCGCGCGGAGGAGACGGTGCGCGAACTCGCCGCGCTGTCGCTGACATTGCACACCTGTCTGGTGAAGTCCTCGGTCCGGAGTTCGCTGGGGGGTTGACCCCTCGGCGGCTCGGGTTCCGGGTTTCGCCGACCCAACACGCTGATTTCGGCTGTGTAGACCGATCGCTGGACCGGTGCGGGTTCGCCTAGACTCGTGGTACGGCTAGCTCTGCAGCGGTCATGCCGGGCCGGCGGCGAGTATGGGAGGCAGTGCGATGAGCGAAATGCGCGTGATCGGCATCCGTGTCGAGCAGCCACAGAACCAGCCCGTGCTGTTGCTCCGTGAGGTGGCGGGCGACCGGTATCTGCCGATCTGGATCGGGCAGGCCGAAGCGACCGCGATCGTGCTCGAACAAGAGGGGGTGACTCCGATCCGCCCGCTGACGCACGATCTGATCAAGGTCCTGATCACCGAGCTGGGCCACACCCTCAAGGAGGTCAGGATCGTGGACTTGCAAGAGGGCACCTTCTACGCGGATCTGGTCTTCGAGAATGATCTGCGGATCTCGGCGCGGCCGTCGGATTCGGTTGCGATCGCCTTGCGGGTGGGTTGCCCGATCTACGCTGAAGAGTCGGTCCTCGAGGAAGCCGGCCTGGTCATGCCGGACGAGCGCGAGGACGAGGTGGAGAAGTTCAAGGAGTTCCTGGAGTCGGTGTCTCCGGACGACTTCAAGGCGACCGACAGCTGAAGTAGAGGTCGAGAGTTTTACCGCGCGTCGCGTTTGGCTGGACGACGCCGCTCCCTGGACAATCGGGGGAGTAATCTCGACAGTTGGGCCACGTCCGTTTCGGCCGAATCCGCACCGGTTCGGTCGGCGACGGAGCCGGGTCATCGATGAGGCTGGGAATGCGTCGGCGAAGCAAGGGAGTGGTCAGTGGCAGAGCAATCGCAGGATGTGGTACAGCCAGGCCTGTTCCCGGACGACTCGGTACCTGACGACCTGGTCGGCTATCGCGTCCCCAGTGCCTGCCAGGTGGCCGGGATCACCTACCGGCAGCTCGACTACTGGGCGCGCACCGGTCTGGTGGTGCCCTCCATCCGAAGCGCGGCGGGTTCGGGGAGCCAGCGGCTGTACTCATTCAAGGACATCCTGGTCCTCAAGATCGTCAAGCGGCTGCTCGACGCGGGCATCTCGTTGCAGAACATCCGCATCGCGGTCGATCATCTGCGCAGCCGCGGCGTACAGGACCTGGCGGGAATCACCCTCTTCTCCGACGGCACGTCGGTCTACGAGTGCACCTCGGCCGAGGAGGTCGTCGATTTACTGCAGGGCGGACAGGGCGTCTTCGGCATCGCCGTCAGCGGCGCGATGCGTGAGCTAACCGGCGCCATCGCGAATTTCCCCGCGGAACGCGCGTCGACGGTCACCGAACGACCCGAGGACGAGTTGTCGTTCCGCCGCAAGGCGCGGATGAACCGCAAGACGGGTTAGCCTCCGCGCCCGAGACAGGACGATCGACAGCGCTCCGACGGCCGGGCCAGGCGTGCAGCCTCCCGGCCGTGGTGCGGGGTAGTGCGGTCGCGGCGGAGGAAAGGGCCGCCACGGCAGCGAGGAGGGGGGGCGTCGTGCGGGCAGCCGATGACATCGCCGAGCTGGTCGGGACGATCGGCCGCATCAGCGCGTTCCCGACCGTCGACGAGCTGAACGAATTCGCCGACCTGCTTGCCGCCGATCATCCCGGCCGGGTGACGATCACCGAACTCGGGCGATCGCGCGGCGGTGATCCGATTCGCGAAGTACGGGTGGGATCCGGGCCGCGGCACATCCTGGTGCTGGGCAACCCGCACCCGAACGAGCCCATCGGCATGGCCACGATTCGCCATCTGCTCGGCAGGATGGTCACCGACGACGCCGCGACCTTGGGCGCCACCTGGCATTTCGTGCTCTGTGTCGACCCGGACGGGACCCGGCTGAACGAAGGGTGGTTCGCGGGCCCGCACACGAGGACCGGTGTGGCGCGCGGCTTCTACCGCCCGCCCGCGGCCGAACAGCCGGAATGGTGCTTTCCGACCGTGTGGCGCGGCCGGTCCGTCGGCGTCCCGCTGCCGGAGACGAAAGCCATGATGGCGCTGATCGACCGTACCCGGCCCGCGCTGATCGCGTCGCTGCACAACGCCGAGTTCGGCGGCGGGTTCTTCTACACCTCCGGCGGCGATGCCGAGTACTGGTCGGCGCTCACCGATCGGCTCTCGGTGGCGGACGTCCCGATCTACCACGGCGAACCGGACGCGCCGGGCGCTCGCACGCTGGCGCAGGGGGTCTTCGAGCTGCCGCTGTTCGGCGCGATGGCCGACCTGCTCGCGGCGAAAGGCCTCGACGCGGTCACCGCGCTGGGCGGGGGCGGCTGCCGGGACTACACGGCGCGCTACGGCTCGGCCATTCTGGTCTGCGAGTTGCCACTCTGGGTCGACGAGCGAATCGGCGACGGATCCGCGGGCGACCGTGTGCTCGGTGACCTGCTGGACGCCACCGCGGCCGACTACCGAGCCATGGCCGAGGTCGCCGCCGGCGTGCTCGCGCGAGTGACCGGCCGATTGAGCGGCCGCAGCCCGTTCGAGCGGTCGGTGCGCGCGTTGGTCGCCGGACTGCCCGGTCTTGCGGTGAGCAAACAGGCTGTGCCGGAACGGAATCGGATCGCGACCAGGGGCGAGATCTTCGTCGAGCAGTACGACTGGACCGCGATGCTGCGCCTGCGGTTGGGCGGGATGCTGCTGCGGCTGCTCGACGACGAATACCGCCGCGACGCCGCCCCCGCGCTGGTCACTGAACGCGACCGGTTCGCCGCGGTATTCGAGCAGTGGTGCGCCGACGTCGAGCAGAACGCGCCGGGCGTCGCGGTGCCCCTGGAGCGCCTGGTGCGGATCCAGTCGGAATCGATCCTGCTCGCGGCAACCAGGCTGCGTGACGGCCTGCCGATCTGACGCCCAGAACCCAGCCAGGTACCCGGCGCAGGACCTGAACGCAACTTCCGCGGCACCCGACTGGTACGGCCTGAAGACGCGGAAAGGTGGACAGCATAAACTGACGGTGCGTCGCCGCCGTGCGGGAGAGTCCCGGTCTCGAAGCGAGTCCGGGCGCCGAAGGAGCAGCACCTCCCCGTCAATCTCTCAGGCAACAGGGACCGTGCGGGCTTCGGCGCCTCTGGAAAGCGGTGGCTTCGAGCCGCCCGCCCATGGGGAAAGGGTCTCGGCCACCGGTCGCGGCACCCGAATCTCTCAGGCGCCACGACAGAGGGGGAGGGCCGGTACCCGTCGACCGCGCGGTCGACCCGACCCGACCTTGGGAGCTGTTGTGACTCGCTCATTCGCCGACCGCCATATCGGACCCGACCGGGAGGAACTAGCCCGGATCCTCGATGTCGTCGGCGTGCCGTCGCTCGACGAACTGGCGGACAGGGCACTGCCCGCCAGCATCCTGGACGGTGACGGCCTGACCGGACTGCCCCCGGCGGCCACCGAGCACGAGGCGCTCGCCGAACTCGCGGAACTCGCACAGAGCAACATCGTGGCCACCTCGATGATCGGCCTCGGGTACTACGACACGCTCACCCCGCCGGTGCTGATGCGCAACCTGCTGGAGAATCCGGCCTGGTACACCGCCTACACCCCGTACCAGCCGGAGATCAGCCAGGGCAGGCTCGAGGCGCTGCTCAACTTCCAGACCATGGTGTCGGAGCTGACCGGAATGGACGTCGCGAACGCTTCCATGCTGGACGAGGCGACCGCCGCCGCTGAGGCGATGACGCTGCTGCGTCGCGCAGGCAGAGCCAAGTCCGCGCGGCTGCTCATCGATACCGATCTGTTCCCGCAGACCAGGACGGTGCTGTACACCAGGGCCGAGCCGCTGGGCCTGGAGATCGTCGAAGCCGACCTGTCCACCGGCGTGCTGCCCGACGGCGAGTTCTTCGGTGTGCTGGCGCAGACACCAGGGGCCTCCGGCCGCGTCGTGGACCGGACCGGCATCATCACGGCGGCGCACGAGCGTGGCGCGCTCGTCGCGATCGGCGCCGACCTGCTGGCGATGACGCTGATCACGCCGCCGGGTGAGCAGGGCGCCGACGTGTGCTTCGGCACCACCCAGCGCTTCGGCGTCCCGCTCGGCTTCGGCGGCCCGCACGCCGGATACCTCGCCGTACGTCAGGCGCAGGCCCGCCAGCTGCCCGGTCGCCTGGTCGGCGTCTCGGTGGACGCCGACGGCGACATCGCCTACCGGCTCGCGCTACAGACGCGTGAGCAGCACATTCGCCGGGAGAAGGCGACCTCCAACATCTGTACCGCGCAGGTGCTGCTGGCCATCGTGGCCGCGATGTACGCCGCCTACCACGGCGCCGACGGCCTGCGCGCCATCGCTCGCCGGGTGCACGGGCACGCCGCGGCGATCGCACGCGGGCTCGACGGCGCGGTTGTGCACGACAGTTTCTTCGACACGGTGCTCGCGCACGTGCCCGGCGGCGCCGAAGCCGTGGTGGCGAAAGCGAAGTCACGCGGGATCAACCTGCGCCTGGTCGACGCCGACCACGTCGGCATCGCCTGCGACGAGGCGACCACCGACGCGCATATCGCGGCCGTGCTCGAATCCTTCGGTACCGCGGTGTCGTCCGAGCCGGGGGCGCCCGCACCGGTCGCCGCGATCGAGAACCGCACTTCGGAGTACCTGACCCATCCGGCGTTCACGAAATACCACACCGAGACGGCCATGCTGCGCTATCTGCGCTCGCTGGCCGACAAGGACATCGCCCTGGACCGCAGCATGATTCCGCTCGGCTCCTGCACGATGAAGCTCAACGCCACCGCGGAGATGGAAGCGATCACCTGGCCCGGCTTCGCCCGCGTGCACCCGTACGCTCCGGTGGAGGACGCACCCGGTCTGCTGCGGGTGATCGCGGACCTGGAATGCTGGCTGTCGGACATCACCGGCTACGACTCGGTGAGCTTGCAGCCCAACGCGGGCAGTCAAGGCGAGTACGCCGGACTGCTGGCCATCCGCCGCTACCATCTCGACCGCGGCGACACCCATCGCGACACCTGTCTCATCCCGTCCAGCGCGCACGGCACCAACGCGGCGTCGGCGGCCATGGCCGGGCTGCGCGTCGAGGTGGTGAAGTGCCGCGACAACGGGGACGTCGACTTGGACGACCTGCGCGCCAAGATCGCCGACCACGCCGACCGGCTGGCCTGCATCATGATCACCTACCCGTCCACGCACGGCGTGTACGAGCACGAGGTCGCCGAGTTGTGCGCGCTGGTGCACGACGCGGGCGGCCAGGTCTACGTCGACGGCGCCAACCTCAATGCTTTGGTGGGTCTGGCCAGGCCCGGCCGGTTCGGCGGCGACGTGAGTCACCTGAACCTGCACAAGACGTTCTGCATCCCGCACGGCGGCGGCGGTCCCGGTGTCGGCCCGGTCGCGGTCCGTGCGCACCTGGCGCGCTACTTGCCCGGCGATCCGCTGGAAGCGGGGTCGCACGCCGTGTCGGCGGCGAAGTACGGGTCGGCGTCGATCCTGCCGATCACCTGGGCCTATATCCGCATGATGGGCGCGGACGGGCTGCGCAGGGCCACGTTATCGGCGATCGCGTCGGCGAACTACATCGCGCGGCGGCTCGACGAGTACTTCCCGGTGCTCTACACCGGTGAGCACGGCATGGTGGCGCACGAGTGCATCCTGGACCTGCGTGATATCACCAAGCAGACCGGCGTCACGGTCGACGATGTGGCCAAACGTCTCGCGGACTATGGATTCCACGCGCCGACCATGAGCTTCCCGGTGGCGGGCACGCTGATGGTGGAGCCCACCGAGAGCGAAAACCTCGCCGAGCTGGACGACTTCATCGAGGCGATGATCGCCATCCGCGCGGAGATCGACCAAGTAGCCACAGGCGTGTGGCCGGTGACCGACAACCCGCTGCGCGGCGCGCCGCACACCGCGGCATCGCTGGTGGGGGAGTGGGAGCACCCCTACAGCCGAGAAGTCGCCGTCTATCCGCGCGGCCTAGGCCACGCCAGGGCGAAGGTGTGGCCACCGGTGCGCCGGATCGACGGTGCGTACGGCGACCGAAACCTGGTGTGCTCGTGCCCGCCGCTGGAGACGTACGCGGACTGAGTCCGGCAGACCCCACCTCGAGTTGTGGTGCCCACCGTATCCCTTCGAGACCGGCCGCTACGGTTGATCACCTGCCGGCGCCCACCCGCCGCGGCCGGGCCCGCCCGCATTGCGCCAGTACCCCTGCATCGCAAGCCGGACAACAAATTTCACCCGCGCCAGGCGGATCTCGACGCGAACCGCGTCGACCTCTACTGTGACCATCAATGCCTCTCGCGCTACGCACGGCACCCCGGTCAAGATCCGCCAAGTCCGACGAACGGGGGTGCCGCGCACCCGATCTCGTCGTCACCTTGACTTGCAGACCATCCCGATCAACCCCCAACTGACGCCGACCACCCCACCGGCAACCACGATGACAGCTCAGCCGCCGTGATCGTCATTCCTGGTGACGCTCAACACCGGGTCGCCTGGGGGCACCGACCAAAGACGGATTCCAGAAACGCCACCGACTCAGCTCGCACGAATCGCCGAGGCTAGCTTCCTCTTTCGTCGTGTCGGTAGTAACTGCTCGTGATCAGGGTTCCAACTGTAAGCCTGTGCCAGCTACGAGGTTGTTCCTGCTGCCGGCTGCTGGTGATGCCATTCAGCGGTCGCGCGCGTTCGGCTCTGAGTGGAGGTGGCGGCCCGAGCGGGCAGAGCAGACATGCAGGGTCTGCCCAATTTGATGGCCGAATGCCGTGGTTACCTCAGGCTCATTGGCAACGCCCCTGATAAACCACCCTCGACGTGCACCGATTCTTCGAGGTCGTCAAAGCGGAAGTCGCGGGCTGCGACACGATCTCGTTCGTGGTGGGCTATCTGGTCGACATCACTGCCTGTCATGCCTATAGACCTGTGCTGTGATCTACGATACGCTATCTATGCGCACAGAATGTGCGCATAACGCACATGGAGGTGTGCATGGCGTCAGAAGTCTGCAAGCCGCTTGCGGGGATGTTGGTGGTCGAGGTCGGTGCTCGGCCCGCCGTCGGTGCGTGCGGGTCGCTACTGCGCGACCTCGGGGCGCGTGTCGTCGTGGCCGAGGATGAGTGCAGCGCGACAGCCGCGACCCGTCCGGTACGCCTTGCCGGCAAGGAGAGCGTCCGTGCGACAGCGACGGCGATCGAGCAGTTGCTCGACGTGGCCGACATCGCTATCACGAGCTCAGATACCACCGCGACTGTCGCCTTCCCCGAGCGCCGTAACTGCCAGGTGCGCTGTGACATCACCGCGTTCGGCGGGTCCGGCCCGCTCAGCGGTATCGCAGCTAGCGAAGCCCTGGTGCAGGCATGGGCAGGCACGGCGGAGGTGACCGGCCGCCGTGACGGTCCGCCGCTGGTGACTCCCGCGCCGCTGCTGGAAATGGAGGCAGGTGCGTACGCCGCCGCCGCCGTTCTCGCTGCCATTCGCGTGCTTCGTCGGCACGGCATCGGTCAGGAGATCGACATCGCCCTCTACGACGTCGGCGTCAATGCGTTGGCGGCGTTTCTACCCCTGGCTTTCGCGGGACGTGAGGCCAGCCGCGATGGCAACCGGCATGCGATCCTCGCTCCCTGGAACAGCTACCCGACCCGGGACGGCTGGGTGATGGTGTGCGCCCCGACCGACGACCAGTGGCGGCGGCTGTGCGATGTGGTCGGCGCGCCCGAGGCTGCCGTGTCACTCGATCTTGCCACCTCTGGTGGCCGCCTCGAGCACCTCGAGCAGATCGACGGCATCGTCAGCGCGTGGACTCGGGACCGCACTGTCGCCGAGTGCTTGGATGCACTGGCAGCGGCCGGGATACCGAGCGGGCCGATTATCGATATCGACGACCTCGAGCACGAGCCCAACCTGCGACACCGTGGCATGGTGGTCCGTGCCACCGACCCGCAGAACTCAGTCGGGGTCCTGGTGCCGGGACCTCTTCTCGGGGAACGGGTTCAGACTGCGCCTGCGATCCCGCCGTACGGTGCTACCGAACTTGCGGAGACGTATCGAGCACCGCGACGCGGAACGGCTGACGGAACTACCACCTTCGGTGGATTCCCCCTCGCGGGCATTCGAGTGATCGAGATCGGGATGAACACGGTCGCACCTCTCGCCGGTCGCCAGCTCGGCGCACTCGGAGCCGACGTGATCAAGATCGAGCCTCCTACCGGCGACGTCAACCGGTCCAACGCCCCTTTTCGGGAAGGTGCCGGCACCTACATTTTCGCCGTCAGCAACACCGACAAGCGCGGCATGGTCCTCAACTTGCGTGATCCTGAGGACGCCCGCACACTCCACGCCCTGTTGTCGACTGCGGACGTGCTGATCGAGAATCTCAAACCGGGCTCCTTGGGCCGTCTCGGCTTCTCCGCCGAGGACCTGCGGCGAGAGCATCCGGGGCTTGTCTACTGCTCCATGACCGGATTCGGACATGACTCGGCGTACAACGGTAGACCGGCGCTGGACACCGTCGTCCAGGCCATGTCAGGAATAATGGCGGCGACCCGGCAGGGCGGCATGCCGACCAAAGCGGGGATCTCGGTCGCCGACCAGCTCGGTGGCCAGGTCGGCCTGGTTGCCGTGCTCGGCGCGCTCCTCGCCCGCGACGCAGATGGCTCCGGAACTCGGCTGGACATCGCGATGCAAGACGCAACCGTGTGGGCGGGCCAGCACATCTGGAACGGCGCCTCCCCCGAGCCGTGCGAGATCATCGGCGCCGCCGACGGTCACGTGGCCGTTGTCGGGCTGGACCGCGCCCACATCGCGGCGGTGCTCGGCGTCGGGGAAAACGAGCTCGACACAACGACACGTGCTCTCACGAGGGATGAGCTCGTTGCCGCAGTTGACCCCACATTGACCCGGATCGCTCCTGTGCGGACTGTCGTCGAGGTCATCGAGGCCGACCAGACTGCGGCACGAGGACTGCTGGTGTCCCGGCCGACGATCGACGGCGACGCGTGGACAGTCCTCGAGTCGCCGCTTCGCCTTGCCGCCACTCCTGCGCGGGTGCGAACCGCGATGCCACGGCTCGGCGTCGTCGACATCGCACTTCACGCCGAGCTGACAGCGGCGCACGCCACCTCGGCCGAGCGCGCTGGTATCAGGGCAGGTGCCTGATGCCTGACTACCAACGTCTGTCACTGCTTCGCGACGCCGCCGCTGTAGTCGGCGTCGGTGATACCGACTACTATCGGGACAACGTCGCGGTCCGTGCCGGTGCGCCACCCACAGACTCTTACGGGTACGCCGCCAGCGCTCTGCGTGCAGCACTGGACGATTCTGGGCTGCGGCTCTCCGACATCGACGGCTTGATCGCCGGGCCGCCGCTGGCCATCGAACGCCTCGGTGAGGTACTCGGCCTTGATACGACCTGGGCCGATCAGGCAGACGCGGCGAGCGCCGTAGTCAAGGGCGCAATGGCGCTGCATGCAGGGCTCGCTGAGTGTGTCGCGTTGGTCTATGGAAACGACCAGCGTGCCGCCGGAACTCAGTACGGCGGGCCGTCGGCGGTAAGCACGGATAAGCACCTGGCCTACCGCTATTTCGCGCCATGGGGGCTGACATCACAGGGAGCCCTCTACGCGCTGATGGCGAACGCGTACATGGCCGATCACGGGCTGTCCGAAGCCGAACTCGGCGGCTACGTTGTGGCGCAGCGACAATATGCCGAACTCAACCCCCATGCCGTACTACAACGGCCACTCGGTCTCCAGGACTATCTGGCGGCGCCCACGATCTGCGACCCACTGCGAAGGCACGACTACTGCCTGATCAACGACGGAGGCGTCGCGCTCATCATGACGACGACCGAGCGCGCGGCGACGCTGAATGCGAGACCGGTCAGCGTGCGCGGGATCGGGCGCAGTGACCAGAACGAACGCTCGACCAGCCTCGCTCCGAGGCTGCTCGACTTCTATCTGCCATCGCATCGGAAGGCGGCGTCACAGGTGTACGAGATGGCTGGCATCGGCCCCCAGGACGTCGGCGCCGTTCAAATTTACGACAGCTTCAGCATTCATGTTCCGGTGGCTCTCGATGGATTCGGGTTCTGCCCGCCTGGTGATCCGGGCGCACTTGTCCGTGAAGGTGCCCTCGGGCCTGGCAGACGGTTGGCGGTCAACACCTCTGGTGGTCATCTCGCCGAAAGCTACATGCAGGGCTGGAATCTCCAGGTCGAGGCGGTCCGGCAGGCACGCGGCGACGCTGGCGACCGCCAAGTGCCCGATGCCCGACACACGCAGTTCATTTCCGACGTCGCAGGCAAGACGACGAGCATCGTGTATGCGGGAGCAACGGCATGACCGCCTCGGCGCGTCCACCCCGCGTGCGGGGATGGTACGAGGATAAGCTCTGGGAGTTCGTGGCGGAGGGCGAGTTGCGGCTCCCGGAGGACCCCGTCACCGGGGAACTGGTATTTCCACCCGCAGCGGTCGCCCCGAGGACACTCGAACCCGCCGTTCGGTGGCGAAAGCTGTCCGGAGCGGGAGAGCTGGTGGCATGGACGGTCTTCCGGCGGCCGTACTTTCCCATGATTCCAATCCCTTACACGGTTGTCGTAGTTCGCAGCGCAGAGGGCCCTATGTTCGCGGGACATCTCGGCGGTGACCAGAGCGCCCGACTTCGGCACGGCATGCCGATGCGTCTCGTCTTTGAACACGCCGACCTGGAAGCGCAGCCGACGCAGATCTTCAACTGGGTCCCTGCTTCGGGCCCTCCCATCGAAACATCACACGATCTAGAAGGAGAACGATGACCACTGCCGCACCCAACCAGTCCACGGAAACCCACTTGCTCACGCGCGGAAGAGATTTCGATGTCGCTGGCCGAGTAGTGATCATCACCGGTGGTGGCCAGGGGATCGGCCGCGAGTACGCGCGGCAGTTCGGCGCCGCGGGTGCAATTCCCGTGATCGCCGAGATCAACCAGGAAGCAGGCGAGAGCGTCGCCGCCGAGATCACGGCGGCAGGGGGCACGGCGTGCTTTGTCCAGGTCGACGTCTCCGACGCAGACTCGGTCGCGAACCTCGTCGAGCACGCCATATCCAAGTTCGGTCGGATCGATGCGTTGGTGAACAACGCCGCGATTTTCTCCAGCCTCACCATGCGGCCCTTCGATGAGATCCCGATCGACGAGTGGCGCGCTGTCCTCGATGTCAACGTCACGGGGACCTTCCTGTGCGCCCGCGCGGTCGCCCCTGCTATGCGCCAGGCACGCTGGGGGCGGATCATCAACATTGCCTCGGGCGCCGTCCCACTCGGCGTACCGAACTACCTCCACTACGTGGCATCGAAGGCGGCGGTGGCCGGCTTGACCAACTCGCTGGCGCGCGAACTCGGACCGTCGGGAATCACAGTTAATGCGGTGCAGCCGGGCGGGACATTCCACGAGGTCCCTCGAGAGACGGTCACCGAGGCGGGCAAGGCGCGATTGATCGAGAAGCAATGCATTCCGCGGGAAGAGATTCCGGCCGATCTGGCCGGAATGGTCATCTTCCTCTGCTCGCCCGCCGCTGAGTTCGTCACCGGCCAGACACTGGTCGTCGATGGCGGCCTCACCCACAAGTAACCGCTCGCAAGACCACCAGGAGACCACATGACCCATACAATGACGCCGCGAACCCGCGGCTTCGACCTTTGGATCGAAGGTCAGCCGCGTCCGGCGTCGTCCGCGGCTACCTTCGACCGGATCAATCCTTACGACGGCTCGATCGCCGGGACGTATGCCAACGCCGATGCTGTGGACGCTGAATCGGCGATCCGGGTTGCCCGTGCCGCCTTCGACACCGGTGTTTGGCCGCGGAGCACCAGTCGCACCCGACACGATGTGCTGATGAGGGTTGCCCGGCTGGTCGAGGAACACGCGCCCGAAATGGCGATGCTGATGGTCATCGAGTCCGGCAAGCCGATCAGCCTCGCCCGCGGTGAGGTGGTCGGGGCGGTGCGGACACTCGAGTACTACGCCGGGCTGGCGCTGAGCGACGAAGGCACCGCCGTTACCGATCGGAACCACTCCGCACTCGGCCTCGTGATCAAGGAGCCGGTCGGAGTGGCCGGGCTGATCACTGCGTGGAACTTCCCGCTGCTCGGCCTGGTCAACAAGGCGGCACCGGCGCTGGCTGCCGGATGCACTGTGGTGGCGAAGCCCTCGCCGCTGTGCTCCGGCCCGTCGGTGCTGTTCGCGGAGCTGTTGAGCCGGGCCGGTCTTCCGGACGGCGTCTTCAATCTGCTGACGTCCGATATCGAGGGTGGGGCAGTCGTCGGTGCGCACTTGGCGGCATCGGATCTGGTCGACAAGATCGCGTTCACTGGCTCCACGGGCAGTGGCCGCGCGGTCCTCGCCGCCTCTGCAGGAAACGTCAAACGAGTCTCGCTCGAGCTCGGTGGTAAGTCGGCGAATATCGTCTTCGCCGATGCGGACCTCGATGAAGCCGCCTCCACGGCGATCACCGCTTTCTGTTTCAACAGCGGCCAGCAATGCTCGGCTGGCTCGCGGTTGCTCGTCCAGCGTGAGATCTACGAAGACTTCGTTGCGATGGTGGTCGAGCAGGCTGCCAAGCAGCGGCTCGGTGATCCCTCGGTTGAGGACACCACGATGGGTCCGCTGATTACCCCCGCGCAATACGACCGCGTCGCCGGTTACATCGAGACGGGATTCGAGGAGGGCCGGCTGGTCTATGGCGGGCTGAGCGCGCCGGTCCCGCCGGATGGCGTCGGGCGGTTCGTGCCGCCGACCGTGTTCGCGGACATCGACAATGCTTCCCGGCTCGCGCAGGAGGAGGTCTTCGGCCCGGTGCTGGCCGTGATCTGCTTCGAGGACGAGCGCGACGCGGTGAGGATCGCCAACGACACGCGGTACGGCCTCGCTGGTGGTGTGTGGACATCCGACGTGAGCCGGGCGTTCCGGGTCGCGAAGGCGCTGCGAACCGGCAAGGTATTTGTCAACGCCTACAACACCGCCGGCATCGACGATATGCCGCACGGTGGCTACAAGGAGAGCGGATTCGGGCGGGAGTTCGGCCGGGCCGGTCTCGACGAGTTCGTCGAGCTGAAGACGGTGCAAGTGAAGCTATGAACATTGCGGAATGGCTGAGAGCGGCCGCCCGGGACCGAGGTGGGGCCGTGGCGGTGCTCGACGGTACGGATCCCTTGTGGACGTATGACGAGCTCTTGGATCGGTGCCGCAGTGCCGCTGCCGTGCTTCGTGGCCGGTTCGACATCCGCCCCGGCGATCGCGTCGTCTTGTGTGCGCGCAATCAACCCGACTACTTGGTTGCGATGCTCGCCGTGTGGTGGGCAGGTGCCGTGGTGGTGCCGGTCAACGTCAAGCTCCACCACCGTGAGATCGCCAGCGTTGCCGCGGACTTCGAGGCTGCGCTGCTACTGGTCGACGAGGACTTCCCGGCAGGGGAGGTCCGTAACCAGACGTCGGTCGAGCGACTGCGGAATCTCGCCACCGGCGGTGTCGAGACCGTCGACGATGGACCGCAATCACGTGCCGACACCGACCTTGCCTGGGTGTTCTGTACCTCCGGAACCACCGGGCCGCCCAAAGGCGCCATGCTCACCCATGGCAACCTGTGTGCGACATCGATGAGCTATCTTGCCGACGTTTCGAGCGTGGATCCCGACCGGCACTACCTCTACGCTGCGCCGATGTCCCACGGGGCTGGTCTGTACGCACCGGTCCACGTCCTCGCGGGTGCTCGGCATGTCTTCCCGCGCTCGCGCCGGTTCGACAGCGTCGAGGTGCTCAGCCTCGCCGCGAGGCTCGGCAGCATGTCGCTGTTCGCTGCGCCGACCATGGTGCGCCGAATGGTGCGGGCCGCACGCGAGCACCGCGGGCTCGGATCCGGCCTCCACACCGTCGTCTACGGTGGCGGACCGATGTACCTCAGCGATATCCACCAGGCGCTGCGGACCTTTGGACCCTGCCTCGTTCAGATATATGGCCAGGGTGAGAGCCCGATGACAATCTGTGCGCTACGCAAGGAGCAGCACGTCCACTCTGACCAGCAGACGCTGGATGTCCGGTTGTCCTCGGTCGGTACGCCACATGCCGTCGTGTCGGTGCGCGTCGTCGACGAGGCGGGTCGTCCATTGGCGACCGGACAGACTGGAGAGATCGAGGTTTGCGGCCCGACCGTGATGGCGGGCTACTGGAACGACCCTCAGTCCACCGAACGCGCGCTGCGCGACGGTTGGCTGCGCACGGGTGATCTCGGCTCCTTCGACGATGCTGGCTACCTGACTCTGCGAGGGCGATCGAAGGAGGTCATCATCACCGGCGGTTCCAACGTCTATCCCCGCGAGGTCGAGGATGTGCTGCTGCGGCACCCGGGGGTGGACGAGGCTGCTGTAGTGGGATTGCCCGACGACGAATGGGGTGAGGTTGTCGTCGCTGTCGTGACGGCGACCGAGGGATCGGGGGTCGAGCCTGCGGAGCTCGACGCCCACTGCCTCGGGGAGCTTGCGCGCTTCAAACGTCCACGGCGCTACGTGCTGCGGTCCGATCTCCCCAAGAACGCCTACGGGAAGGTCCTCAAGACGGCCTTGGTGGAAGAGCTGACCGCATCTCCAACTGACTGATCGGAGAAATCCCATGACCTACGAAGACATCTGTTACGACGTTGACCAACGCGTCGCAACTATCACTTTCAACCGGCCGCACCGGCTCAACGCATTCACGGCACAGACCTACCTCGAGGTGACCGACGCCGTAAACCGCGCGGCATGGGACCGCGAGATCGGAGTGATCGTCCTGACCGGGGCCGGTAACCGCGCGTTTGGCGTCGGCGGGGATTCCGCTGTCAGCAAGGGCGACCGCGTCGGCACCGGCGTCGGCATCGTCGGCAACGGCGTGGAGTTCCTGCAGACGGCCATCCGGGATGCCCCGAAGCCGGTCATCGCCAAGGTGCGGGGGTACGCGATCGGCAGCGCGAACGTGCTGGTGACCTTGTGCGACCTTGCTATCGCCAGCGAGACCGCCGTTTTCGGGCAGGCCGGGCCGAAAATGGGGTCGGTCGACCCGGGTTTCGGTACCGCACTCCTAGCACGAGTCGTCGGCGAGAAAAAGGCGCGCGAGATCTGGTACCTGTGCCGCAAGTACTCCGCTCGCGAGGCCCTCGAGATGGGCCTGGTCAACGCGGTCGTTTCCGACGACGAGCTGGACGAGGAGGTGCGCATCTGGTGCGCGGAGATCAACGCCAAAAGTCCTACCGCACTCGCGCTCGCTAAGCGTTCATTCAATGCCGACACCGAGCACATCCGTGGTATCGGGCAGCTCGCCTTCCAGGGGTTGGCGCTGTATTTGCGTACCGACGAGTCCCGGGAGGGCGGCAACGCGCTGCGTGAAAAGCGCACTCCGGATTTCCGGGCGGCCATGCCGTGAACCACACGTCGACCCGGGACGTAGTCAGTTTCATCGACAACGACCACGTGCTCAATCTCGCCATGGCCCTGCTCCAAGGCCGCGACGCCACAACCGTTAGGGCATTCGAGGACTTCCTTCGCCCCGAGCGGCTCGACGTTGACCTGGTCTTCGACACCCCGCCCCTTGACGGCGTCGACCTGGTGGGCCCACCGACGACCTACGGCGATGTCGGAAACCCGCCGCCGAATACCACAGTCCTGGTGGTACGGCGAACACCGGTGACGGCCGAGCTGATGGCGGGGCTACCGCTGCTGCGCCACGTGCAGAAGCTGGGCGATCAGGCCGACACAGTGGACCTGGCGTGGGCGGCGGCGAACGGCGTCACCGTCGAGTGCGTTCCGCGACCATCGTTGGAGGCGACCGCCGAGCATACGGTGCTACTGATGCTCGCGCTCGTGCATGGTCTGCGCGCCGCCGATCGGGCGGCGCGGACACCGAGCGATACAGGGGGTACCGAGCCAGGCTACAACTGGGCGGGGCTTGCGGATTTGGGCACGCTGCAGGGGCGGACGGTCGGCCTGATCGGGCTCGGCGAGGTCGGCGTTCGCGTCGCTCGCCGACTCTGCGCCCTCGGCGTGCACGTCCACTACTGGTCACGTGCCCGGCGCAGCCCGGAAGTGGAGAGGCAGCTCGGCGTCACCTGGCGCGACCGAAATCAGCTGTTGGCCGAATCGGACCTGATCTCGCTCCATGTACCGGGTACGCCGGCGAACAGGGCACTGGTCGACGGCGACTTCCTTCGTCGCATGCGCCCTGACGCGTTTCTTGTGAACGTAGCGCGCGGGTCGCTGATCGACGAGGCCGCCCTGATCCGCGCGCTCCGCGAACGTCACATACGGGGAGCGGCCCTCGACGTCCACGCGAAGGAACCGCGCCCACCGGCCGACCCGATGCTCGCGATGGAGGATGTCATCCTCACCCCCCACATTGCGGGCGGTCTGCGGTCCCACGCACTCGCCGAGGTCCGGACTGTCGCGCAGGGCGTTATACGGTCACTCAATAGCGTCCGAGAAGGCCGCCCATGAGCGTTGATGACCGTCTCCCATACGCCTCCGAGATCGACCTCACCAACTGGATCCGAAAAGGGGACCTCGTGGCTTGGAGCCAGGGTGCCGCCGAACCGGTCTCGCTCGTAGAGCGGCTTCTCGAGCAGCGTCACGCCATTGGTGAGTTTCGCGTGCTGCTCGGGACCAGCTACGCGGGCCTGGTGACTCCGGCCCACGCCGACGTCATCAGCTTCATAGGCTTCGGTGCCGTTGGTGGTAGCACCCAGCAGCTGGCTGCGCAGCGCCGGCTCGGAGTGATACCCGTGAATCTCTCGGAGGTACCGCGACTATTGCGCAACGGCAGAGTTCGCGTCGATGTCCTGGTGCTGCAGGTAAGCAACAACGGCGGCAAGGAGTACAGGCTCGGCGCCGTCAATGGCTATGTGCACGAAGCGATCGCGCAGGCACGAACAGTTATTGCGGAGGTCAACACCAACGCACCATGGCCCACCTCGTCCACCGTGCTGCCGGCCGACGCGTTCTCTCTCATGGTGCAGTCGAACCGGCCGCTCGTCGAGGTCCGTGAGCGGGAACCGACGCCGGAGGACCGCGAGATCGCCCGCCGTGTCGCGCAGCACATCGGTGACGGCGCCACCCTGCAACTCGGTATCGGCGGCGTACCGGCTGCAGTGGCGACGCTTCTCACAGACCGAAAGCACCTCGGCTTGCACTCCGGCGTGATAGGCGACAGTGTGCTGGCGCTGCTGCGTAGCGGTGCCATCGACAACAGTCGAAAGACCCGGGACCACGGCGTCAGCGTCACCGGTCTGCTTGCCGGAACCTCCGACCTGTACGATTTCGCCGACCACAATCCGGCGCTGCGGATCGAGCCCGTCACCTACACGCACGATCCCGCGGTGCTGGCATCGATGCCGTCGTTCACGGCGATCAACTCCGCCCTCGAGGTCGACCTCACCGGGCAGGTGGGCGCCGAAGTCGCCCACGGCAGCTACATTGGAACGATCGGCGGGCAGGCCGACTTCGCTCGCGGCGCGCTCGCCAGTCCCGGCGGCTGCTCGATTATCGGCCTACCGGCGAGGACGCGCCGTACCCAGGAGCCGAGGATCGTGCCATTGCTGCGCTCGGGGATTGTGTCCACACCACGGTCGGAGGCAGACGTGGTGGTGACCGAGTACGGGGCCGCTCATCTTCGGGGAGCAACCCTCGAACAACGGGTCGAGCGGATGATCGCAATCGCACATCCGGAGGACCGGTCGCGGCTACGCGAGGAGGCAACGCGGTTGGTCGGCACCCACTAACAGACGCTCAGGGCAGCATCCGGCCGATCGCCCGGACATTGCGCGCGAGTTTGGCCGCGATGTCGGAGTCCGGCGCGAGGATCGACTGGGGCTCCGGACACGAGATACCGATAGCGGCGACCGGTTTCCCGCCCGGAGCCACGATCGCCGCTGCGAGTCCCACCACGCCCGGAATCGCTTCACTGCGGCTGATGGCGACGCCGTCGTTGGCCTTGGTCTCGGCGAGGATCTCCTTGACGGACGCGTGGCGGTCGGTGCCGATCGCGGCGTCCACCTCACTCTCGTCGAGGACGGCCAGGATGCTGCGACCGGTGGCAGTGCGCTCGAGGGGGAACAAATCGCCGGAACTAATGACTAGGTCCAGTGGCGCCGTGGGCGTCCAGATCCGCTCGACCACGGCCGAGACGTCACCGACCGCAATCGAGAGGTTCACCGTGATCGGCGAGTCCACGAGCTCCCTCATCTGCAAGTCCAACATGTACGGTAGCGCCAGGCGGCGTACCAACAGCGACTCGGTGTAGCGGGTCGCCATCAACACCGTTTGCGGACCAAGTCGATAGCTTCCGTTGCTCTCCACCACCGCGTTGTGGCACTTGAGCGTTTTGAGGAGGCGGTGGGCGACAGTGCGATCGAGGCCGCCGCGCTTTGCCACTTCCTGCACGGTCAAAGGCTCCGACGAGTGGCCCAGGACATCGAGTACCGCGAAGGCCCGGTCGACCGACTGCACACCGGAGCGGCGGGTCTGCTGTCGGTTCTCGTCATTGTCGATGGTCGTCATGACCTACCTCCCAGATCGTAAGCACAATACGTGCGCAATACGCACATTATATCTATGCTCGCGCCATGATCCTTCACATTCTCGACGGTGGAACCATTGACATTCGAGACTGGTCGGCGTTCGACCCGTCGGCGCCGCCTGGTCGCTCACGCTCGCTCTCCGATCCCTGCTTCCTGATCGTGCATGAGAACGGCGTACTGCTGTGGGACACAGGCCTCCCGGACTCCGCGCGCAGCAGACCGGACGGCATGCCGGTCGGTGACCGTGCGGTCTTCCATGTCGAGCGTGCGCTAAGGGACGAGCTCGCCGATCTGGGATTCACACCTGACGATGTGGATTTGGTCGGGCTCTCGCACCTGCACCGCGACCACGTGGGCAATCTTGCGCTGTTCGGTAACGCCACGTTGCTGGTGCAAGACGACGAGCTGGAAGTGGCGACGGGCCCGCGCGCCAACGCGATGGGCTACGACCCGCAGGCATGCATCGCGGCCGTGGCGATGAAGAAGGTGCAGTTGCACGGAGACCATGACGTGTTCGGTGACGGCAGCGTGGTGGTGTTGCGGTTTCCGGGACACACGATAGGCAGCCAAGCCCTCCTGGTGCGTCTGTCGGAGACCGGGCCCGTCCTGCTCTCGGGCGACCTGGCGCACTCGCGGGCGAATTGGCGGTCACGGGCGGTTCCGGCGCTCAATATGGACGCTGAACGGACCGTGGCGAGCCTTGAGGCGGCCGATCGACTCGCGGTGTCCGAGGGTGCCCAGATCTGGGTCCAGCACGACCGCGCGCAGATGGAGGCGCTGCGCAGGACGGCCCCATTTCGTTGAACCACTTGACAGTGACATGCATCACGGATGACGATAGGCGGGTGAATAGAGCACAAAATGTGCGTAATGCGCACGATTGAAGGATGAAATGTGATTGAGTACGACAACGTCTCGAAGGTCTTCTTCAAGGGCGACACCAGAGTCCATGCGCTGCAGGACGTCACATTGTCGATTGGGGCCGGGGAGCTCATCGCGATCGTCGGCCCGAGCGGTTGCGGCAAGTCGACTCTGCTCAACCTGACCGCTGGTCTGATGGAACCTGGGCTGGGTGAGGTCCGCTACGAGGCAGAGACAGTGACCGGCGTGAATACCAAGGTCAGCTATGTCACCCAGAAGGACAATCTGCTGCCATGGAGGACCGTCGAAGGCAACATCCGGCTGCCGCTGGAGTTGCGCCGCGGCGCACCGCTCGGCAGGTCGGAGATCCGCGAACGCATCGCGGCCTCGCTGAAGCTGGTCGGACTCGAAGGGTTCGAGCGCCACTATCCCTCCGAACTATCCGGTGGGATGCGAAAGCGGGCGCAATTGGCTCAGGCGCTCGTCTGCGAGCCGGAGACACTGTTGATGGATGAACCGTTCGGCGCGCTCGATGCGCAACTGAAGTTGGTACTCCAAGCAGAGCTGCTCAAGGCGTGGGAGGGGTCGGGCAAGACCCTTGTATTCGTCACCCATGACCTGGCTGAAGCGATCTCCATCGCCGACCGGGTGGTGGTGATGTCAGCTCGGCCTGGCCGGATCAAGACGCTGCAGCAGATAGACATCCCCCGCCCGCGGGACGTCTTCTCGATCCGGTTCACCGCCGATTTCGGGCGGTATTTCGAGTCCCTGTGGGACGCACTCCGCGACGATGTCGTGCAACTGGAACGAGGCTGACTGAAATGACCACGACCGAGACTGCCGTCGAGGCGGCGAAATCTGCCTCCGACAACCTTTTTGTCGTCGATCCGAGCATCCGCCGTCGACGCCGCGAGAACCTTGTGGTCGCCGGATCGCGAGTGGTGATCATCATTCTGACTCTCGGGCTCTGGGAACTCTGCAGTGGCCGGATAATCGACAAGTTCTGGATTTCCAGCCCGTCCGCCATCGCCGCCGCCGTGCAGAAATTCTGGGACGACGGCCTGCTTTGGCCTGCCATTGTCGCGACTCTTTCCGAGACCGCACTCGGCTTCGGCCTAGGCGCCATCACCGGCATCCTGGTCGGCTTAGTGTTCGGTGTCAGCCCACTTATCGCGCGAATACTGGACCCGTTTCTTGTTGGTGTCAACTCGATCCCGCGGGTTGCGCTGATCCCGCTGTTCATCCTCTGGTTCGGGATCGGGTTCGAGACCAAAGTGCTCTTCGCTGCGGCTCTGGTGTTCTTCCCGGTCTTCATAAATACCTTCGCCGGCGCGCGCGACGTCGACAGGGACCTCATCGATGTCATCAGGGTGATGGGGGCATCGCACAGGGAAGCTGTACGCAAGGTGCTGGTGCCGTCGGCGCTCGTGTGGGTCTTCGCAGGGCTGAAGATGTCAATCCCGTTCGCATTGATCGGCGCTGTCATCGCCGAGATGTTCGCCGGGGACGACGGCTTGGGTTACCTCATCTCGGTCTCGGCCAACCAATACGACACCGCCGGTTCGTTCGGCGCGATCTTCGTGACGACGCTACTGGGTCTCGGGCTTACGTACTTGGTCTCGCTCATCGAAGCGAAAACATTGCGCTGGCGCCACGTCGACCACTGAATCATCCGTACTACCCCTCAACGCACTCAAGGAATCGCTGTGCAACCCACCGCTCAACCCACGACGTTCAATCCTACTAGACGGTCCTTCCTCGGCATGCTCGGCATTACCGGCATGGCCGTTGCCGCCTCACCACTCATCGCGGCGTGTAGCAACGATGGCGGAGGCTCGGGCAGCGGACGGTACCGGATCGTCCAGCCGTCCAAGGACCCGCTAGTTGTCTGGGCGGTCTCCTACTTTGCTGAGGACGAAGGGTACTACAAGGATGAGGGCCTCGAGGTAGAGCGAGTTCTGCTGCTCGGAGGACCTGCGGCCTTGACCGGCCTGCTCTCCGGCGCGGGGGACGCGCTGAGCGCGACTCCCGGCGAGACGATCTCGGCATTCGCCAAGGGGCGGGACCTCAAGATCGTGATGGGACACTCCAACAACATGCCGAGCTCACTGGTGATCTCCGCGTCCGCCGCGGACCGTGCCGGCGTTACCGAGTCGAGCCCGCTCGACCAGCGAAAAACTGCTCTGGCCAGGATCGGCAATCTCCGCCTCGGTATCACCGCACCTGGCAGTCAGACCGACGCCTACAGCCGAATGGCCCTTCGCCAGGCCGGTATCGACGGCGGCGCCAAGATCGTCCCGCTCCAAACCGCATCCAATTGCCTCGCGGCACTGGGGAATGGTGACATCGACGGCTACGTAGGTGTTCCACCAGCGGGAGAGACAGCCATGGTGGCAAGCGGCGCGGTGCTCCTACTCACTGCACAGGCCGGCGAGATCGCAAAAGCTGACGAACTGCAAGGAATGACGCTGGTCGTCAGAGGGGAGGACCTCGAGAAGAGGCGCGACACCTACGCCGCGGCTACACGAGCAGAGGTAAAGGCCATGCGGGCTCTTAACGACGACTTCGCCGCCGCGGGAAAGCTGTTGCGACGTACTCGATTCGGTTCGCTCGATGACGTTGTATGGGACCACGCCTGGAGTCGGCTCCGCCCATCGTTCCAATCTCCGATCGTCACCGAGCAGGCGCTCGGCGCCTGGGTCCGCAACGGCCTCGTCGATGGCGGCAAGGTCGGCGAAGGCGACGTCGCCTACGGCGCCCTGATCGACATGCAGCTCACGAACGACGCAATGAAAGACATGGGATTCGTCACCGCCCGCTGACTCCTCGTGCACCTACTGACACGCGGCAAGCCTGGCACGCACCGAACGAAGGACCACATGTCTTCAGATACCCAGATATACATCCTCGACGGCGGAACCATCGAGATACTCGACTGGTCGATCTACGACCCCGCCGCTTCACCGCACAGTCGCCGGACGCTGTCGGTTCCGGTCTATCTCGTCGTCCATGACGGTCGCACCCTCGTGTGGGACACCGGTCTTGGCGACAGATTGGCCGGCGCAGACCCGATTCTCGTCGCCAACCACGCCCTCTTCACTGTCGCGGAGCCTCTCGCGAAGCAGCTCCGGGCCGCCGGGCATCCAGCGGACGAGATCGAACTGCTAGCACTGTCCCACTTCCATCCCGACCACGTCGGCAACGTCGACCTTTTCACCCGATCGACGCTCGTGTCGCAGTGCGACGAGTACTATGCCGCGTTCGGCCCCAATGCGAGGGACCATGGCTATGTCCCCGACGACTACGCCGTAATCGGTGACCTGCCCACCAAGCTCCTGGACGGCGACGAAGACGTGTTCGGCGACGGCGCAGTCGTGATCAAGCGGCTACCCGGTCACACCGTCGGCAGCCAGTCGCTGCTGGTGCGGTTACCCGAGCGCGGATCCGTGTTGATCTCTGGCGACCTCGTGCACACGATGGAGAACTGGGAGAATCGGGTGGTACCGCCGGTGCTGAACCATCTCCCCGAAGAATCAGCACGCAGTCTGGAAGCGGCGGCGGCCCTGCTGCGTGAGGAGAGGGCCGAACTCTGGGTGCAGCACGACCACCCGCAATATCTGGCTCTGCGAGCCGAATCGAGGATCTTCCAATGAGTGCGGAACTCGGAGTAGCCGTCGTTGGCGTAGGCGCCGATCAGTGGAGCGGCGCGGCACACCTTCCTGCGCTGGCGGCGACAGAGGGCGTGCGCCTGGCCAGATTGGTCACCTCGTCGCCCGAGTCGGCGGCGCGCGCGGAGGAGGCATACGGTGTCCCTGCTTCAGCGTCACTCGACGACGCGCTTGCCGATCCGGCCGTGCAACTGGTGACGGTTACCGTCCGGGTCTCGAAGCACCGCGAGATCGCAGAGACCGCGATCCGTGCCGGAAAACATCTCTACTGCGAGTGGCCGCTTGGCGCCGACGTTGCGGAAACTCAGGCGCTTGCCGATCTCTCAGCTCAGCACCCGGAACAGATCCACGTGGTGGGACTGCAGGGCCGCTTGGCACCCGAAATCTGTGCGGCCTCCTCCGCTATCACCGCCGGCCGAATAGGGCAGCCGCTCCGGGCGAACTTGCAGGTCTTCCTGCCACAGGGCCTCGTGCCCCGGCCCAAGCACCGCGCGCACCTCCGGCACCGGTCCGCCGCGGCGAATGTTCTCAGCATTCAAGGCGGACACAGCCTCGACATGATGGTGGCGCTGCTCGGTGAGCCGGGACCAGTCCACCACGCCGTGCTGTGGTCCGCCGTCGACTACTTCACTGTGCTCGAGACGGGCGAGCGGCTGGCGCGCGACGCACCAGACAATCTTGTGGCGCAGCTCGAGATCGGTGGTATCCCAGTGACCGTACAGCTGTCGCAAACCTCGACCAGGCCGGGATCCAGCATCGAAATCCTCGGAACACAAGCGTCCCTGCTCGTGACCGCACGAGATCAACCGCAGTTCAGCGCTCTCCGCGCCGTTATCACCGACATCGACGGCAGTAGTCAGGAGCTACAGCCCCTCGACGCTGCCGCTGGCGTCGAATTGCCTCGCGATCATGCGGGCTTCAACGTCGCGATCGCCTACCGCAACATCCTCGGCGCCATTGCGGGCCGAATACCCCGTGATGCCGTACCCACACTCACCCGGGCCGTCACCATGCAGCAACTCCTCGACTCGATTGAAGAGCTTGCCGAACGTGCGGCGACGCCATCGGCACGATCGTCCGAACCGAATTCAGCCGCCCTCGCTCTGTGACGTGTAAGCGGCTGACTCGAATCGAGGCGGCAGGCGGAAAGACCGCCACACCTACAACGATTCAACGGCGGACCGCGTACCGCAGGCCCAAAGTTACGGATTACCGCTGAAGAACAACGGTTACCGTGATTCTTTGGCCGACTGGAATCCATGGCCTGCACATGGTTATCACGGTACACCGTCGCGTAGAGACCTGCCGGCGCGATCCGCGCCCGGCGTCGGGCGCACTCGGCACGCCCAACCTCCATGAGATAGCCGAGAGGAAAGAAAACAGAGATGAGGAAAATCGTAACGGTGGCGGCGGGCCTGGTCGTCGCACTCAGTATCGCGTCCGGCTCGGCCGGCGCGCAGGCCGATGGTAACGATGGCGCGGTCGGCTTCACGGCCAGCGCCACCGACAGCCAGTCTATCGTCCAAATCGATGCCGGTTCAATGGTCGTCGAAGACGGCATCTTCAAGATCAAGTCCGGCGATGGCACCACGCTCGCAGGTATGCCACTGACGTTTCGGGTCGACGACTTCGAATTCCCGATCGTCGCCGATATCGCCAGTCGCACGGCGACGCTGACCCCGCAGTTCGACATGGCGCACGCGGTCTACAAGCCGGTCGCGCTGCCGTTCGAGGACAAGGCGCCGTGGAAGACCGAGTACGACCGCGAGCAGGCCGCCTGGACCCGGATGACCAGCACCATTGCCATGGGTGCCACGCTTGGCACCCTGATCGGCGGCCTCGGCGGCGCCGCCGTCGGCTGTGTCCTGGGTGGCATCGCCGGCGCGACCGTCGCAGCGGCCGCGATCGTCGGCCTGTTCGGCGCCTTCATTCCGGCCGCGGCAATCGGCTGCTTGGGTGGCATTATTGCGGTCGGCGCGGTCGGGACCGTCGCGGGCCAGCTGCTGGTGGCCGCCCCGGTTGCGATCGGTGCGGTTATTCAGTATTTCGCCACCATCTCCGAACCGCCGATAGCACCGGCGAAGTAGGTAGTGGGGACGATCTCGGCGGAGTTCGTTGGGAGACACCCGACCCGTTCGGCCCTCGGGCCGGGCGGGGTCGGCCGGGTTCGGCGGTCGGAATCCTCGGCGCCGCCGCGAGGACCTGCTCGTTCGCCGACATGGTGACCATGTTCCGTGTCTGTGCGTAGCCTGTGCAACGCAGGACGGGCAGTTATATTCTGGTTGCTGTGCACTAACGGGTGTACCGCGAGTAGCTGATGGTCGAGAGCGATTCTTTCAAGACACAGCGCGATGTCGGCATTGATGCCGTCATGGAGTTGAGTGCGGCCGGGTTCGAGGACGCCGAGGAGATCGGGCGGGGTGGGTTCGGTGTTGTATATCGCTGTACCCAGCTCGGTTTGGATCGCACCGTGGCAGTGAAGGTGCTGACCGGTGAACTGGAGGAGAATCGGGAGCGGTTCTTTCGCGAGCAGCGGGCGATGGGTCGGTTGACGGGACACCCGAATATCGTTGGTGTCCTCGAGGTGGGCGAAACCGAGACCGGTCGGCTCTATCTGGTGATGCCCTACCACCGGCAGGGTTCCCTCGACGCCCGGATCCGCGGTGGCGGTCCGCTGTCGGTGGAGGAAGTACTGCGTCTGGGGGTGAAATTGACTGGGGCGCTGGAAGCAGCACATCGGGCCGGAGTTTTGCACCGGGACATCAAACCAGCGAATATCCTGCTCACCGACTACGACGAGCCGGCGCTGACCGACTTCGGTATCGCCCACATCGCCGATGCGTTCGAGACCGCGACCGGCGCGGTCACCGGTTCACCGGCGTTCACCGCCCCCGAGGTGCTCGGGGGGGATCGAGCGAGCCGTGCCGCGGACGTGTACGGACTCGGTGCCACGTTGTTTTGCGCGCTTACCGGGCATGCGGCGTTCGAACGCCGCAGTGGTGAGCAGGTGATAGCGCAGTTCTTGCGGATCACCACACAGCCGGTTCCGGACCTGCGCGAGAGCGGACTCCCCGAGGACTTGAGCGCGGTGATCGAGGCGGCGATGTCTCGCGACCCGCATGAGCGTCCCACGGCTGCGGTGTTGGGCGAGCAGTTGCAGCGAGTGCAGCTCGCTCACGGGTTCGGGGTCGAGCAGATGGCTCTGCCAAGGGAATTTGCTGCTGAACAGAAGGCGGATCGTGTGACCGTCCAGGTCGGACGCCGCGGTCGTAGTCGGCTCTCCGATTCAGTGAGTGGAAAGGCGGTGGGAAACCTGCCGCTCGAGTTGACCAGCTTCGTTGGGCGGCGCACCGAGGTGTTGGAGGTGAAAAATGTGCTGGCGGGGTCGCGTCTAATGACATTGACCGGAATTGGGGGGGTGGGTAAGACACGACTCGCACTGCAGGCCGCAGGCAAATTACAGCACGGTTTCCCTGACGGGGCATGGCTGGTCGATTTGGGTAAGTTGCGTGATGCAACCTTGCTGGCCGATGTTGTGGGCAACGCTCTTGGTCTGCGGAACCAGGCTGGCAGGCCGATGCTCGAGGTGCTGGCGGAGTTCTTGTCCGCACGCGATCTGTTGCTGGTGTTGGACAACTGTGAGCAGGTGGTGGATGCGGCAGCGAAGTTGGTCGAGGCCCTGTTGCAGGCATGCCCGGAGTTGCGGGTTCTGGCGACCAGCCGGGAGGCGTTGGGTATCGGCGGGGAGTCGGTATATCCGGTGTCGCCGCTGGAGGTTCCGGACCCCGAAAGCGATCCGTCGCTGCGGAGTTTGGCCCGTTACGACGCGGTGACGTTGTTCGCCGAGCGGGCCGCTGCCGCGGTGCCGGGCTTCGAGTTGACCGAGGGCAACCGGCTCGATGTTGCCAGGATCTGTGCTCGGCTGGATGGGTTGCCGTTAGCGATCGAGTTGGCGGCGGCGCGGCTGCGGGCGATGTCGGTGCAACAGATTCTTGCACGGCTCGACGATCGGTATGCGTTGTTGACCCGTGGCAGTCGGGGTGCACCGACACGCCAGCAGACGTTGCGGTGGTGCATCGGCTGGAGTTATGACCTGTGCACACCGGTCGAACAGCGGTTGTGGGAGCGGTTGTCGGTGTTCGCGAGCAGTTTCGAGTTCGACGCCGCCGAGAAGGTGTGCAGTAATGGCACGTCCGAGCCGGAGTTGCTCGATGCGTTGTCCGCCCTGGTGGACAAGTCGATCGTGATCCGGGAGGAAGCCGACGGAGCTGCCCGCTTCCGAATGCTCGATACCGTGCAGGAATACGGCAGAGATCGGCTCGAGGCGGCTGGCGAGTATCCGGAGCTGTGTCGTCGGCATCGGGACTGGTATGAGTGGTTGGCACTCGAGGCGGATGCGCAGTGGATCGGCCCACGCCAGCTCGAGTGGATCGCCCGGCTCGAGCAAGAGCTGCCTAATCTCCGGAAGGCGCTGGAATTCAGCCGGTCCCATGGCGACGAAAGTGGGTTGCGGATCGCCGCTGCTCTGTACTCGTTCTGGATCCTGCGTGGGCGGCTCGCCGAGGGCCGCCGCTGGTGCGACCGTGTGCTGGGCGATTCGTCCCGTGGGCCGAGTGCGGACAGAGCCAAGGCGCTCTATACGGCCAGCCTCCTGGCCGCGATACAAGGTGACCTTGCGGGCGCAACCGGCCGAGTTGCAGAGCTTCGAACCCTGGTTGAGCAGACGCCCGACCCTATGAGCATCGCCCTGCTAGCCAACGCCGACGGGTACCTCGCTCTCGTGAGCGGTGATCTGCCTCGCGCGAGCAACCGTATCGCCGAGGCCGTCGAAATATTCGATGCCTGGGGTCAGCTCTCGGTGCACAGACTCACGGTGCACATGCGAGCGCTGATCACCCTCGGATGGGCTCACGAGTTACAAGGGGATACAGCGCGGGGCCTCGCCTGCCTCGAGAAGGCCCTCACCGTCTCCGAGTCTCGGGGGGACACTGTGTTTCGGTCGTATGTATTGTGGGCTACAGGGCTCGGCGTTTGGCAGCACGGTGAATACGACCGCGCTGCGTACATGCTGGAAAAGGCTGTTCGGCTGTCCCGAATAGTGGCCGATCCGCTCGTCGCAGCGGGCTGTTCTGAGATGCTTGCCTGGGTCGCAGCCAAGGAGCGGGATGTGCGGCGCGCGGCCGTGTTATTGGGTACCGCCGAGGGGTTGGGCCGTATGGCTGGCGGCTCGAGCATCCTGTTTCGCAGTTTGCTTGTCTACCATGAGGATTGCGAGCAAGGCGTTCGCGAGGCACTCGGCGTGCAAGCATACCGGGCGGCCCGTCAAGAGGGCACCGCGATGAGTTTCGATGCTGCGGTCCGTTTCGCATTGGGCGAGCAACCTCGAGCCGACGCACCAGCTGATCGCTTGTCATCGAGCCTCACGAAGCGTGAGCGCGAAGTGGCCGACCTTGTCGCTGAAGGGCTGACCAACAAGGCGATCGCCGCCCGGTTGGTGATTTCTCCCCGCACGGTGGACGGACATGTGGAACACATCCTCGCCAAATTGGGATTTACCTCGCGAACACAGATCGCGGCCTGGGCGGTAGAGCAGAGACATGACGAGCGCGAATGACCGATGGTTCGGGCATCGCGGGAGTGCTGACAGCGCCCGCCGAAGAAGAAGCGTTGGACGCTCAGTGCGGTGTGCGGCAAGACCCGGCCGGCCACCCGCCTGTGGGAGGGAAAACCGTGCTGCTTCAGCTGCTATCAGCACGCCCGTGCTCAGCCGTGTGCGCGATGTGGCCACGTGCGCTCGATCGACGAAGAAAGCGCCCCCTTCGCCGCCGCCCGCCGCCTCCACGTCTCCCGCAACACCGTCGCCTACCGCGTCAAACGCGCCGGTGAACTCCTCGGCTACGATATCTCCACCCGCCGGTACCAACTCCACACCACCGACCCATCTCCAAAACATTGCGAAGTTGAACCCCAGGCGAATTCAGTCAGCTTTGCGAGACGCCAGGGGCAGTCTGCGGCCCCCGACTGGTACGGCCTAAAGACCCGGAGAGGCGGGCGAACCTACGGCGTGGTGAGCGACTTGACGACGGCGGAGCCGAAGCCGAGGTCGTTGGAGATGGCCAGGCGGGTGTAGCTGCCGCCGGTCTGCTGCGCGAGCGCCTGGAGGGTCTGGGTGCCGTTGCCGCCGAGCACGATCACGTCGATGCGGACCGGGTGGGCCGGGTCGATCGCGGCGGTGATGCTCGAGGCCAGCTGGGGGCCGGTGACGGTGGAGTCGTCGTCGGGTCCGTCGGTGATCAGCAGCACCGAATTGGTGCGGCCCGGCGCGTAACCGGAGACGGCGCTCTTGTACGCGGCGATCAGGGAGGGATAGGCCTCGTCGGAACGGGTTTCGCCGGGACGCAGAGTGCTCAGCGCGGTAGCGATCTTCGTGCGCTGGTCGTCGGTGAGCGCGGCGGTGGCCGCCGCCACCTGGTACGGATCGGTGCCGTCGAGGTTCTTGCCGAACGCCCAGACGCCGAGGCCGAAGTCGGGCGGCATGACCGTCATCGTGGAGTTGAGGGCGGCGACGACGTTCGCCAGTCGCGTCTTGGCCCCCTCGGTGGTGCCCATCGACGCCGACACGTCGACCAGGACCGTGGCCTGCACGCCCAGAACCGGGTTCGCGAGCGTGGCGCGCACTTTGTCGAGCGCCGCGCGTGATGGTGAACTGTTCGGCGCCTGCGGCGCGCTGGCGAAACCGGCCGCGACGAAGATCTGCGCTTGCTCCGGCTTGCGCAGATAGTCGGTGAACCGCCCGGCGATGAGATTCTGCGTCTTGTCCACCCAGGCTCCGGACATCAGCGCGGCTGGATAGTCTGCTGTCGGCGCCGACCCAGCGGGCCGGAACGCGGCGAGCCCCGGCTGCGCTTTCAGTTGCTGCTCAGTAGCCGCAACCGCGTGCACCGCCCCGTTCTGTGCCGCGACCGTCGCCACCGCGGACGTGGTGTCGGTGGCCTGCGGGGCGTCGACGGCGAGCCCGGAGATCGCGGCGACCACTTGACCGGACCGCGCGGCATCCTCGGTGAGCGGATCGGCGCCCGACACAGCGGAGCCGACCGCGGTGGCCACGGCCAGCGTCGCGTCACCGGACGGCACGGCCATGCGGAGGCCGCCCCAGCCGGACAGGCCGAGCTCACCCAGCGACCCCTGTTGCAGGCGCGGCAGGTCCGCCCAGGAAATCTCGGCCTGCTCCAGCGCGCCGCGCAGTTCCTCCGGCACCGCGAGGACGATCGGGCTGGCGGCCACCGGCACGGGCGTGCCCTCGATCAGACCGGGCACCCGCATGGACTCGATCGAGCGGGTCGAATCGGCGATCCACAGCGCGGGCTGCGGACCGAGCGCCTGATCCCACGGTTTACCGCTGGTGAACGCGGCGACGACGGCGGAGGATGGCTGCGCGGTCACCGCCACACGCGCGCAGTGGTCACGCACCTTCGGCTGGGTCGCGTTGTAGCTGTCCGCGACGGCCCGCACCTGTGCCGCGATGCTCGGATCGGCGGTCACGTGCAGCGTCGCCGGCCCCTCCACGCACTCGGCCGCCGCCGCAGTGTCCTGGTCGGCCGCGCGATCACGCAGCTGGAACCAGCCGACGACGATCGCGGCCAGCAACGCAACGGCAACCAACACGATAACCGGACCTTTGCTGACGCCTCGGGATCTGGTTCCGCTGCGATGAGTGCCCACGCGGTCAGTGTATGGTCACCCGCACCGAGCGGACTCGGTGAGGTTCTTTCGGCACCGCAAGTGCCCGGCGAGATCCTTGGGAGGAGCCGCCGCGCCCGACGGCGCGACGGCGGACCTCATCGGCGGATGACGCGGCCGCGGTCGAACTCGTGCCCGCCCCAGACACCGGACTGTCCAGTGCGGGCGGCGAAATCGGCGCACGCGTCCCGGATCGGGCAGCCCGCGCAGACTTCCCGCGCGTAGTCGAAGTCCTGTGACGGGTACGGGAACCATGCTTCGTGGTTCGGGTCGCCACGGCAGGCCGCCCGGTGCCACCCTCGGGAGTCCGAGAGCGGGAGCAGGTCGGCCAGGGTCAATTCCGTGACGACGGTGGTCGCGGTGCGCGTCATCGCGATCTTCTCCTTTCTCGGGTCGTGGTCAGGTGGTGGCGAGTTGCTTCCAGATCCGCCGCTGCTGCCTGACCCGGTGGGTGGGTGCCTTCGGTTCCCAGAGCAGACGCATGCCCGCCTCCTCCGGGGTGCGGTCGGCCTTGGCGGTATTGCATGGAGCGCAGCAGGCCACCAGGTTGCTCCAGGTGTTCGGGCCGCCCCGGGACCGCGGCCGGATGTGGTCCACGGTGCGCGCCCAGCCCGCGCAGTAGCCGCACCGGTGGTTGTCACGGCGCAGCACGCCCGCCAACGTGGCCTTGCTCTCGTCGTCGGCCAGCGTGCTGTGGGTCAGGTAGACGTAGCGCAGCAGCCGAATCGTCTGCGGCAGAGCTAGTTCCACGTGCCGCGACCGGATCGGGAAGTGCGGTTCGCGGTCGGCGATCGACTCCGCGGCACCCGCGACGAGCAGCACCACGGCCCGGTCGGCCTTGATCTCGTCCAGCGCCTCGTAGGAGGCGTTCAGGACGAGGACTCCGGTGTGTATCCAGTTGTCGGCGGTCATCACCGCCGGATCGACGGCACGGCGGAACGTCATGGGAATCACCATGTTTCGTGGGAATCGAGCGAAGGATGAGAGGGATGCGGCGGTCAGCCGATGGCCTGGAGGCGGCTGTCGTCCGGTTCGCCGTGCCGCGCACTGGGAGCTTCGCCGAACGCGTCGCCCGCGGTCGACAACCGCCTCATCTCGACATCCATTCGCTTGGCCGTCTCCGGAATCACTGCCGCCCCTCCTCTCACTGCTCAGTGACCACCCTCGATGCGGTGGTCATCGTCGAAACACATGGTGGCACAGCGCACCCGCCGTTGTCGGGTCATTTTCGGCGGTGCGGTGCCGCGAGCGCGTCATCGATCAGCGGTGCCCCGGATGGATGGGAGCTGCCTCGCTGACGTGCCGATGGCGTGCCGCACGGCCCTTCGGGTGGTGTGCGGGCGGGCACTGCCGATCGTGCGCCTGACCGCCAGGTCGATCAGGCTGGACGCAGCTCGGCCGCGCCGAAGGAGACGTTGAACCGGTCGCACCAGATGGCGACGCTGGTCAGCTGGGTGAGGTCCGCGTCGGCGGGGACGGTGTAGTTCTGACTGCCCTGGTTGCCCTTCAGCTTGCCCAAGTCGGTGTGCACGCCGTCGTCGAAGACGAACCATCCGTCGCGCCCCTCGCGTACCGGCGCGTCGGTGAGCCAGACGTGCAGGTCGGGCCCGTCGGAGGTGTCGAGGTCTTCCAACCGCAGCACCCTGCCGCCGTCGGGCAGTTGCAAGACCACGACCGTACCCGCCGTCGCGTGCTCATGCGAGACGAACGTGCCGTGGGCGATGGCGCGGGGCTGCGGTACCTCGGCACCGGGTGCCGGTACGGTGGAGACCGACGGCGCCGCCTCCTGGACGGTGGTGTCGGTGAACAACCGCCACGGCTGGAACAGGGCCAGGCCGACGCCGAGCCCGGCCACGACCAGCACGGCGACGATCCAGGTGATCGGCGAACGGGTGATCCTGCGTGCGGACACCATGGCATCTCCTCGGACGTGGCCTGACAGTTCATTCTGCCTGGAGGCCGGCGCCTCCACCGGACAATGGTGCGGGTAGCGGCATGTCCGTGGTCCGGTCCACGCGGGTCGGAGATTCCCGACGATGTG
Source organism: Nocardia sp. NPDC051787 (assembly GCF_040681325.1). NCBI lineage: Bacteria > Bacillati > Actinomycetota > Actinomycetes > Mycobacteriales > Nocardiaceae > Nocardia > Nocardia sp. NPDC051787. Next base: position 264,007 of record NZ_JBFAYO010000004.1, on the reverse strand, counting down.
TTCGAGGCGCTGGGACACGAGTTCGCCCGCCTTCTCCCGCGTCCCGGGCCGGTATCCGCCACGGGTACACCGGGTCGCCGGGCGCGTAGTCCTTCAGGAACTTCTTCGCCAGCGTGATCTTGTGCACCTCGGTGGGTCCTCACAGCTGGCCATCACCTCCACGGCAAAATCAGCGTTTCGGATGTCGGGCGGCGTCGGTCACCACGCCGTCGAGCAGGGTGGTCGCGAGGATGTCGGCGATCTCGCCGGGGGAGCGGTCGCCGTGCGGGCGGTACCAGAACGTCACCATGTTCAGCATGCCGAGCACGCTGTTGGTGACCACGTGGTCGTCGGTGTGCACCAGCCCCTCGGCGTGGCCCGCGTCGATGACCCGCTGCCAGCAGCGCTGGACCCGGTCGCGCAGCTCCTGGAGTTCGGCGGCCCGCTCGCCGGTCAGCGCGCCGACATCGCGCAACTGGATCGCCACCTCACGCTGATGGCGAATGATCAACCGGACGTGACTGTGGATCAACTTGCGCAGCTTGGCGATCGGGTCGTCCGGGCCCGCGGCGATCTGTTCGGCGTCGACGAGCATCAGCTGGATGTAGTCGCGCAGGATCTGCCACAGCAGCTCTTCCTTCGAGCCGATGTGGTAGTACAGCGCGCCGCGCTGCACGTCGGCGCGCTCGCCGATCTCGGCCACGCCGGTGCCGTGGAATCCCTTCTCGGCGAACAGGTCGATCGCCGCGCGCATGATCCGGTCCCTGGTGTCGCTCGCCGTCGATTCGGTGGCGGGCGGGCGGCCGCGGCGGCGCGACGGCGCGGTCATCGGGCCGGGTCCAGCACGACCTTGCCCACACCGTCGGTGCGATCGGCGAACATGCGGTAGGCGGCGGGTCCGTCGGACATCGGAAGCTGGTGGGTGACCACGGCTTCGGGCCGAATCCTGCCGCCCGCGGTGAGTTTCAGCAGGGCGGGCAGTTCGTATTGGACCGAGCACAGTCCGATGTGGAACTCGAGCTCCTTCACCTGCGCCGCCATCATGTGGAACGGATAGGCGCGGTTCTGGCTCACGCCGACCACGCTGACCCGGCCGCGGTGCCCGACCGCGCTGATCGCGAGCTTGATGGTGGCGTCGGCGCCCACCGCCTCGATCGCCACGTCCGCGCCGCCGCCGAGCGTTTCCCGGATCGCCTGCTTCGGATCGTCCGACTCGACCGGCTCGGCGCCGAGGTCGGCGGCGCGCTTGCGGCGTTCGGCGAGCAGGTCGACGCCGAGCACCCGCGCCGCGCCCATCGCGAACGCGGACTGGACCGCCATGAGCCCGACCGGACCGAGCCCGATCACCACGACCGTGTCGCCCGGGGCGATCCGGGCGCGGCGGGCGCCGTACCAGGCGGTGGGCGCGTTGTCGGTGAGCACGACGGCGGCCGCGTCGCTCACCTCGTCGGGCAGCTTCGCCAGGTTTCCCGCGGGGTGCGGGACGGCGAGCAGCTGGGCCTGGCAGCCCGGCAGCGAGCCGCCGAGACCGTAGCAGGCCTCGACCGGCAGCGGGTGCCGAGCGCACGCGGCGACTATCCCGGCGCGGCACTGGGAGCAGCTGTCGCAGCCCACGGAAGCGGGCACCAGCACGCGGTCCCCGACCGAGAAACCGCGGATCTGCGGCCCGAGTTCGACGATCTCGCCGACCGCCTCGTGCCCGACGCAGTAGCCGGTGGTGGACACGAAACCGTGTCCGCCGTAGATGTGCAGGTCGCTGCCGCAGATCCCGGTGGCGGTTACGCGGACGATCGCGCCGTCGGGTCCGGGCAGCGCGGGGTCGGGACGATCGGAGTACGAAATCTGTTCGGGGCCTTCGTAAGTCAGTGCTTTCATCGCCGGCATCCGTCCACGGCGAGCGTCGCTCCGGTGCAGAACGTCGAAGCATCGGTTGCGAAGAACAATGCGGAGCCGACGACCTCGTCCGGCTCGCCGACCCTGCGCAGCGCGTTGTGCTCGGTGAGTTCGGTGCGCAGCTCGTCCGGCCACGCGGTGGCGATGTCGGCGACGGCGGCGCTTCCGTCCAGCTTGCGGCTGGCGATCACCACGTCCGCGCCCGCTTCGGCGAACGCGAGCACCATCTGCTTGCCCAAGCCCCGGCTCGCCCCGGTGAGGACGGCGACCCTGTCGGTGAGTGACACCTGAACTCCTGCTGTGTCGGTAAATGTTCCGATCAGTACATTAAATCGGCCCCACGATACGATCAAGGGGCTGTGCGGCCGACCGCCGACGGCCGCAAGACCCGCCGGGTGACGAACCTGTTCACCACGGCGTGGCGGAATGGATGGGGCAGAGGCCGGATGACCCGGCGCGCGGTGGTACCACTACCCGCGGGTAACATGACCCTGTTTCCCACTTGGCTTTCTCGGAAGTGAGGCAGTAGATGACAGAGCGGATTCAGGTCGGCGGGCTCCAGGTGGCCGGCGTTCTCCACGAATTCGTCGAGAACGAGGCGCTTCCCGGTACCGGCGTCGATTCCGCCGCGTTCTGGGCCGGCGCCGAACAGGTCATCAACGATCTCGCTCCGCGCAACCGCGCCCTGCTGGCCGAACGCGACGAGATCCAGGGCAAGGTCGACGCCTGGCACGCCGAGCACCCCGGCGCGAACTACGACAAGGCCGCCTACAAGAACTTCCTGACCGAGATCGGGTATCTGCGGCCCGAGCCCGCCGATTTCCAGATCGCCACCAAGAACGTCGACGACGAGATCGCCGTTACCGCGGGCCCGCAGCTGGTGGTGCCGGTGATGAACGCCCGCTTCGCGATCAACGCCGCGAACGCGCGCTGGGGCTCGCTGTACGACGCGCTCTACGGCACCGACGCCATCTCCGAGGCGGGCGGCGCGGAGAAGGGCACCGGCTACAACAAGGTGCGCGGCGACAAGGTCATCGAGTGGGCGCGCAACTTCCTCGACGACGCGGTCACCCTGATCACCGGTTCGCACATCGGTTCGGCCTATTACAAGATCGTCGACGGCGAGCTGGAGGTCGGCTTGGAGGACGGCACCAGCATCGGTCTGGCCGACGCCTCCCAGCTGGTCGGCTACCTGGGTGATCCCCAGGCGCCGAGCTCGGTGCTGCTGAAGCACAACGGCCTGCACATCGAGATCCAGATCGACCCGCAGTCGCCGATCGGCAGCACCGACACCGCGGGCGTCAAGGACGTCGTGCTGGAGTCCGCGGTCACCACCATCATGGACTTCGAGGACTCGGTCGCCGCCGTGGACGCCGAGGACAAGGTGCTGTGCTACCGCAACTGGCTCGGCCTGATGAAGGGCGACCTCGCCGAGAAGGTCACCAAGGGCGACAAGACCTTCACGCGCACCATGAACCCCGACCGCGTGTACACCGCGCTGGAGGGCGGTGAGCTGGTGCTGCACGGCCGTTCGCTGCTGTTCGTGCGCAACGTCGGTCACCTGATGACCTCCGACGCGATTCTCGACGCCGAGGGCAACGAGGTGCCCGAGGGCATCATGGACGGGCTGATCACCTCGCTGATCGCCAAGCACAGCCTGGCCGGTGACGCGAAGCTGACCAACAGCCGCACCGGCTCGGTCTACATCGTGAAGCCGAAGATGCACGGCCCCGACGAGGTCGCGTTCACCAACGAGCTGTTCGGCCGGGTCGAGGACGTCCTCGGCCTGGAGCGCAACACCCTCAAGGTCGGCATCATGGACGAGGAGCGCCGCACCACGGTGAACCTGAAGGCGTGCATCCAGGCCGCCGCCGAGCGCGTCGTGTTCATCAACACCGGATTCCTCGACCGCACTGGCGACGAGATCCACACCTCCATGGAGGCCGGGCCGATGGTCCGCAAGGCCGACATGAAGTCCCAGCAGTGGATCCTGTCCTACGAGGACTGGAACGTCGACACAGGTCTCAGCGCAGGTTTGCCGGGGCGTGCGCAGATCGGCAAGGGCATGTGGGCCATGCCGGACCTGATGGCCGACATGCTCACGCAGAAGATCGGTCACCCGCGCGCGGGCGCCAACACCGCGTGGGTGCCCTCGCCCACCGCCGCCACCCTGCACGCGACCCACTACCACCTGGTCGACGTGTTCAAGCGGCAGCAGGAGATCGCCAAGGGCGGCGGCCGCGCCACCGTCGACGAGATCCTCCAGATCCCGCTGGCCGCCGCGCCGAACTGGACCGACGAGGAGAAGCGCCAGGAGCTGGACAACAACTCGCAGTCCATCCTCGGCTACGTGGTGCGCTGGATCGACCAGGGCGTCGGCTGCTCCAAGGTGCCCGACATCAAGGACGTCGCGCTCATGGAAGACCGTGCGACCCTGCGTATTTCCAGCCAGCTGATGGCGAACTGGCTGCGCCACGGCGTGGTCACCGCCGACGAGGTGGTGGCCAGCCTGGAGCGGATGGCCCCCGTCGTGGACCGGCAGAACGCCGGTGACCCGAACTACCGGCCCATGGCGCCGGACTTCGCGGGCAGCATTGCCTTCCAGGCGGCGAAGGAACTGATCCTGGAGGGCACGAAGCAGCCCAACGGATACACCGAGCCGATCCTGCACCGCCGTCGTCGCGAGGCGAAGGCCCTGGCCTGCGTCTAATCTCTGCAGCGCGCGAATCCCTCGGCCGCGACTCGGTCGGGGGATTCGCGCTTTTCGGGAAGATCGCGACTTTCGATCCTGTTATCAGTCCGTTACCCTGGGTGCCGCCGCAGGACTTGCGGTGACAGCCTGTGGAGACCTCGGCGATGGCCGGTCTGTGAAGCAGGAACCTCTGGCTGTCGCGTAGAACAGCCAGAAATCCCCGGCCTCACTCAGGTCGGGGAGGACGTCAATTGTGAGGAAGATTCATGGGAAGCGTTGTGCTCGACATCGTGGCAATGGTCGTCAACCGCGCGGCGATGTTCTGGAATTGGATGGCCACCGGATCGGCGGGCTTCCCGCCGCTGTGAGCCTGCGGGTGCGCTAGTCGCCTCGAGCATCGGATCCCCTGGTCAGGGCGCTGGCCGGGGGATCTTCCTTTCTCTGCCGGATTCAAAAACCATCCGGAATGTTTGTTTGCACCCGCCGGTAGCGAGCCGACCGACCAGCTGGCGCGGGCGCGTGAACACAGTTCGGTGGGCAACACCCGTTCCCGAAGTCGCGCCCTTGGAGGCGATGATCAGAACAGCGGCAGGCCGAGCGCTTCGGGCAGGCTGAGCGGCTAGCCCATCGCGTCGGCGATGAAGTGCCTGCCCGGCGTAATTCATGCCTGGATCCATTGCGTCTCATGGCTCCCGAGGATGTCGACCCGGTATACGTCGGTCCGGCCGGTCAGTTTATTGGCGAGGTATAACGCGCGGTGCAGATTCCCCGCACGGATGCACTCGGACTGATACGCCTGCCCATCGGCAGTGCGGTAGTGCACCCGGAATCCGTATCTCTCGACTTCTTTCATCGTCCTCGAAATCCTGCTCCAGGAGACATCCCATCTGGATCGTGCTGGTCATCGTCGATCCCGGAACCACCGCCGTGGGGGGCGACTCGGGAACGAAATACACCTCGACGTGTCATGCCGGCAATTCCATGAGGTGCGCATTGCCGCGGGCTGCGAGGAAATCCAGCAGGCAAATTCGCGACATCGCCATCCCGGACAGATGGCCCGCGAGCGTGACGACCATATGGGCGCCCGAGCGACGGCACGCGTGCACGAGCTCGGCGAACGCCTGCGGAACCGACCAGCTCTGTGGTGGCGACTCGTGGAACACCGCCGCGAACTCGTAGCCGTGTTCCCTGGCGAACGTTTCCAGCTGGGCATGGCACTGGGAGAGTTCCGAACCGCTCAGCAAGTCCAAGCGAAGGTATCCGTACACCAGCGGCCGGAACCTCGCGTCGGGCGGGCACTTGACGTCCCCTGTGTTGCTGTTCCCTATACTCATGGTGCGTCTCGTATCGATGGTGGATGATGAAGAGCGAGTATCCTTTTCAGCCCCGGAAAAGTGCTTCGTTGCAGCTTCGCTGCTCGATGAGTGACGGCGTCATTGCCCCCTTCTCGGGATCGGGATAAAAATATTTCCGCGTGCGGGCCGTTTGGGCCGCATGCACATAAATTATTGCGGCAAGTATGACGTGGGTCACTTTTGGTGCATAACGTTCAGTGGAGGTCAGCTCGTGCGACGTCGTCGCTTCCCGGACGCCGCAGGGTCCAACCCGAGCGCTCGCGGCGAGAGGATGGCCGCGCGGCCCGCGGCTCTCCCTCGCTGGTCGTGTAACTCGTGGTGCTCGCGCTGATGATCGCCATCGGTGGCGGTCGCGGTGATCGACGCACGGCACACCAGCGACGTGACCACCGAACACGAGGTCACCGACGTGGCGGTGAGCCTGGCGCGGGCTCCGTCCACGCGCGCGGCGGTGCTCTCCGCCAACTCCACCGCGCAGCTGTAACCCGTGACTCCGATTCCACGCGGGAAACCGTTGCCGCTCGTATCTTGAACAGGTGAACTCCGCAGGTCCCGTGCGCAAGCGCACTCCCCGTTGGTTCGTGCTGTGGATGGGACTGCTGACCGCCTGTGTCGCGGTGTGCTGTGCAGCTCTGTTCTGGCAGCTGGCCGCCCAGGGAACTTTCCCGACACTTGTCGTGCTGTGGGTGGTGCTCGGCGTGCTCGGCGGGATCGCTACCCTGTTCGGACTGCTCGGGCTGCTTCGCTACCGCGCGTACTTCTACAGCCTCGCGTCACCCGTCCTCATCGCGGTCCTGGTCGGGCTGACGTTGTACGGCGTGCCGCAGAGCACCGGCTGGAAACTCACTCGCGCCATCCTCGAAGACCAAGCCGCCGATTGCGTCAACCCAGGTCACCGCACCCGCCTTGGCCTCTACACCATCACTTTCATCACACCCCGCGACGGTGGCTGCCTGTTCTATACCCAAGCGGGCGAATCGAACTCGGAAGGATTCGCCTACTTCCGCGACCCGGCGACCCCACCCCACCTCGGCCCGCCCGCCATCGACGGCATCGAGTACGCCGCGTTCGACCGGCAGTGGTACCGGTTCGTGGACGATCACTGAACCCGGTCGTCGAAGACCTCTTCGAGGGTGTCAGCCGTGACGGCGCGGGTGATCCAGGCGGTGAGACGAGCCGTATCGGTGCAGGCTGTGATCTGGGCGGCGAGCGTCGCCGGGACGTCGAATCCGCGAGTAGCGAGCACGGTCAGCAACGATTTGGCTTCGCCGATGGCTTCGCCTTCGGCGACGCCGTCGGCGTGCAGCTGATTGAAGAACTCGCTGTAGTAGGGGGACGTGTCGGTTTTCATCAGCATCTCCAGGAAGTGTCGGGCCGCTGCTTTCGGCAGTGCAGCCAGTACCAGGTCAATGTACCTTTTGCCGTCCGCGGAGTGGTGCGCAGTCGCAGCGAGGGCGGTGAGAATCGAGTCGCGTTCGGGGTCGTTGCGGTGGGCGATGGCCGAGAGGGCGGCCAGGTCGGGGCGATACTCGGTCGGTTCGATATCCGGTAGGTCGCCGGAGTCCACGCGCGCGTGATCGTACTCGGGAAGTGTCAGTCCGAGTGTGGAAGTCAGGAGCTCGGCAACCAAAGTTGGTCTGCGGCGGACCAATTCGATAAGTACTTCGTGAACTGACGACGGCATGGCGGGCACGGTACCGATAGCCACCGACAGGTAGGGTGGCGCGTATCACCACTCGATCGGCACTGCCTGGCGGGGTTCGATCCAGAGGGCTTCGGCGAGGGCGCAGAGGGTTCCGTCGGCGCGGGCCAGGGCCACGCCGACCGTGTATTTCCGGCCGTCTCGGGAGATCGGCCAGCCGTAGGAGATATAGGGCTCGCCGGCACGGACGGGCTCGAATTGGGTGGCGGTGAGGGCTGCGGTGACCGCGCCGGGGCGCAGGTCGCGCAGCGCCATCGCGGACCAGCCGCCTGGACAATCCACAGCGGCCCAGACATTTTCGGTGGAAAGCAGGCCATCGGGTCCACCGAGGGATGGGTCGGGTGTCCAAGCGGTGACGACCATGTCGTGTGCGGGAACGGCCCACGGCGACAGCCGCAGCCCGCGGCCGGGCGGGCAGGCGGCGCCGCATCCGTAGCAGTGGCTCATCTTGCGCAGCACCTGCGCGGTGGCGGTGGCTGCCTGGATCTGCGCCCAGGTGGGCACGGGTGGTGGGTTGACCGTGACCACTGACGCCGACGCTTCGGCCAGCACGGCGCCGTCCTGATCGGTCAGCGTCGCACCGCCGGAGCTGTCGGCGGACAGCACAATCGGGGTGTCAACGGTGACCGCGCGCCGGAAGTCCACGCGCACTTCCGCAGCGCTGCTCGCGGAGGCGAGCAGTCCCGCCACGTACCCGCCGAACGCCACGCCCGGATAGCCACGCACGTGTCCCGGCACAGTGAACGCATCGGTGCGAATCATCGGTACCCCAACCTCTCCCGGCCGACGGTCATGACCCGGCCACATCAGACGATACCGCCGCACCGTGTACGATCTCGCGCCGCGGTGCGGAACTTCGATCACGCAGCCAACCGACCGCCATCACAACGGGACACTCAGTCCCGACATCCGCGCGGAGCAGCAGAAACTGCTCTGGGCAGACACCGTTCTCCTGCATTTCCCGCTGTGGTGGTTCGGTCTGCCCGCCATCCTGAAAGACTGGGTGGATCGGGTCCTCACGTGCGGCTTCGCCTACAGGGCCGGAGGCAAGGCGGTGCCGAGGTACGGAGCGGGCGACGCGGTCAGGGCAGCGGGACGGCCCCACGCTGGGTCAGCAGCATTCCTATCACCCCGGCTTCCTGACCCTGCCCGTGGATCATCGCGCGGGCGAGCTCCTTGACCGGACCGGAGTGCAACAAGCTGTCGGCGGCTTCGGCCATCGCGATGCCGCCTTGATGGTGTCGAAACATCAACTGCAGGAACAAGATTTCGGCCTCGCGGCCGCGCGCCGCCGCCAAGGCGTCGAGCTCGGCGGTGGTCGCCATCCCCGGCATGGCTCCCGGGCTCACGGCTGACGCGGCGGGAAGGGTAGCCGGATGCCGATGCGCGTCAGGCATCCACGTCATCGGACGCGCGGCGGTCGGGGCCGCCTCTGCCAGGCGTAACCAGCCGAGCATGGTCCCGATCTCCAGGCGCTGCGTGCGGTCGAGTTGCTCGGCCAATCGGGCGACCGCCGGATCGGCGGCGCGGTCGAGCCGCTGCACCATGAGCAGTGCTTGCTGGTGGTGGGCGGTCATGTCCTGCGCGAAACCGATTTCCACCGCGGCGAGAACGTTTGTCGCCGAAGGTGTTTCCGGAAAGACCAGCGGTCGTAGCGCGGCGCCGAGCACGAGCAGCGCGAGGGCCGCGCAAGCCGCGGCCGCGGTCCGGGTCCACGATGACATCGTCACGACCCCACTATCGACTTCTGGTCCGGCGGCGGCGAATACACGTCGTCATCCAGCTGCAACACCATGAATCCGTTGTCCGAGCAGGAGACGTAGAGTTGCGAGCCGCGCCATTCCGGCGGCGAGAAACACCAGTCCGTGGACACGTCGCCGAAGGCGAGACGGCCGGTGCGGGGCGTGGTGGCGTCGTGCGGGTTGAACTGTCCTTCCAGCACGGCGCGCACCGCAGGCGGCGTGCTCATCAAGGGCACGCCGATGATCGAGGCCAGCGCGTGCGGCGAGTTCCACAGGCTCAGGTTCTGGCCGGTGCGGGCGGGCGGGTTGTAGTAGGCGATCTCGCGGATGGCGAACGGATCACGGATGTCGAAGACCCGGATGCCGGAGGAGATCCACCCGCAGGCCAGCGCGGTCGGATTGTCCTGGCGGTCGGCGGCGCAGTAGTGCGATTCGTACGCGAACGCGGATCCGCCCATGGACGAGCCGATATTGCTGTCGATGTGCTGCGGCAGGTTGATTTCCAGCTTGATCTTGCCGGCCACCCTGGGAGCGGTCTCGTCGGAGATGTCGATCAGTTTGACGCCGCCGGAACCACCCTCGTCGACGGTGTACAGGTAAGGCTTGCCGTCGTAGCTGACCGGGACGCTGTGCTGAGTGGCCCAGCCGTCCGTCCAGAACACCCGGCCGATATGGTGAACCTGCGGATTCGGATCGCGGCGCTGCACCGCGCTGACGTCCAGGACGGTGAATCCGCCGAGGGCGGAGATGTACATCCGGTTGCCGTCCGGGCTGATGCCGAACCCGTGCGCCTCGATGCCAGTCAACCCCTGCCAGATCACGCGCGGGTTGGCCGGATCGGCGAGGTCGATCGCGCTGACGAAGCCGGGCGCGACCCCCGACGCCCAATAGGTGTTGCCGTCCGGGGAGAAGCCGCCTTCGTGCGTGGTGATCGGCAGCGGCATCAGCATATTCGTGCCCGGACCCGGATTGAGCAGCCGCGGGTACGCGCAATCGGAGACGTCGTACACCGACAGGTAGCCGACACCTTCACCGACCGGTACGCCGGTGCCGACCAGCAGTTTGCGTTCGGCGTTGACCTTGAGGCTCTCCCAGGTGCCCGCGAGCATGGCGGGCTCGGTCAGCGTGACCGTCGGGCGCGGATTCGCGGGATCGGACACGTCCAATACCTGGACGCCGCGTGCCTCGCTGATCAGGTTGCCGGGGAAGAACGAGCCCAGATAGGCGCAGTGCTCGAAGCTGGTGGAGGTGATGCCCGCGCCGCGGCCCGCGTACCCCCCGACGAAGGACATATTGCACCGGTAGCCCTGGGTACTGCGCCCGCTGTCACGGTCGACCGCGGTGACGTCGCCCTGCAGACCGTTCTCCGGCGCGGAGCCGGGTCCGCAGTTCGCGCGGGGGACCGCGGTGCGCCCGACGTCGAAGAATTCGTGGATGGCGTTCTGGATGTCGGATTGCGGATCAGCCGACGCACTCGCGGGCAGCAGCATGGCCGTGACCATGCCGATGGTGAACAGAACCAGCGTTTTGGCGCGGCAGAGTCTGGCCATTGGGCGCATCGTCGCGTCCCCCCAACTTCGTCTTCGGAACTGGGCTGTCCGGGCTGACTGGGACAGTCACCGAACTGACTGAATGGTAGTAATACTCGTTAACTTGACGGAGGGTTTCGGCGAATTCCGGGCCCGATTCGCGAAGTTTTCCACCGAATCGGCGCCTGCGGCGACGTCAGTCCAGGTGGCCGCTGCCGATTCGTTCGTCCAAGGCCAGCAGTGCGTCGCAGACGCCGAGGAAGGTCCGGCGCAACTCGGCCGCTCGCTCGGCCAGCGCGGACTGCGCGCGGACGTACTCCGCACGGCCCGCGGGTGTCTCGATGCGAACCGGCTCGTAGCCGTACCGGGACAGATCGTAGGGGCTGGCGCGCATGTCGAGTTCCCGGGCGGCGCAGGCCATCTCGAAGCAGTCCAGCAGCAGCTCGGAGGAGATCAACGGGACCAGCTTGAACCCCCACTTGTACAAGTCCATGTTCGCGTGCAGGCAGCCCGGCTGTTCACGGCGGAGCTGGTCGGCGCGCGTCAGCGGCTCGGCATTGCGGCCGACGGCTTCCGGGGTGAAGAAGCGGTAGGCGTCGAAATGCGTACAGCGCAAGGACATCGATTCGACCACCGCGTCGGTGCCCGCCGGTCCCAGCCGCAACTGCACCTGCTGGTGGCGGATATCGTCGGTGCGGTACACCATCGCCCACTCGTGCAGGCCGAAACAGGACAGCTGGGCGGGCCGGGACGCGGTGGCGCGCAAGAGATTCGCGACGAACGCGAGGGTGTCGTAGCGCTTGGCCAGATACGCGCGGTCGGCGGTGAAGACGTTGCCGGGCGCGGCATCGCCCGCATCGATCGCCGGACTGTCCATGGTGACGCGGTGATATCCGCGGGCGCCGTCGTACTCGGCCGCGTCGGCGAGCGCGATACCGTACCCCGGATGCCAGCGGCGCAGCTGGGTGGGTTTGTGACCGTAATAGGTGAACAAGAAGTCGATCACCGGATGCGAGGACCCTTGCGCCCGCCGTTCGAGATACGGCCCGACCAGATCATCGAGCCGAGCCCGGTGCGCCGCGGCGGCCGTCCGCCACCGCGCACCAGGCAATACCCGCACGGTCACGCCGGCACCCAGGTGCATCCGCCGCCCGGACGCGCTGCCGGGGCCGTCATTCGATCACCCGGTGCGTGACGTCTCGGACGGTGCCGACGAACTCCTCCACCAAGTCCTCCAAGGCGACGATGCCGGTGGTATTGCCCCGCTCGTCCACCACCCGGCCGAGGTGGCTGTTGGTGCGGCGCAGGCGGGCCAGCGCCTCGTAGAGCGTCGTGCCCATGCCGACGGTCGGCAACGGGCGGATATCGGTGCGCGGGATCGGCGTCGCGGGACCGGCGCTTTCGTCGGCGACCTTGTCGAGCACGTCCTTGACATGCAGGTAGCCGACCAGCGAGCCATCGCTCGCCCGCACCGGGTAGCGGGAGAACCCGGTCTCCGCGACGGCGGACTCGATGTCGCCGAGCGTCGTCCCATTGCCGCGCAGCGGAACCGACCGTGTGGCCTGCAGCGGGACCACGACGTCGGCGACCACGCGTTCGCTGGTGCCGAGCGCCTGGGTGAGGCGCCGGTGCTCTTCCTCGTCGAGCAGGCCCTCCGAGCGTGACTCGCCGATCATCTCGGCGAGCTCGACCATGGACACGGTCGCCTCGAGTTCGTCCTTCGGCTCGATCCGCAGCAGTCGCAGCGACAGGTTGGCGGACAGGTTGTAGAGGGCGATGAGCGGCCGGGCCAGCCGCAGCCACACCAAGTGCACCGGAACCAGCAGCAGCGCACTGCGTTCCGGACCGGCCAGCGCGATGTTCTTCGGGATCATCTCGCCGAACAGGATGTGCAGGATGACCACGATGGTCAGCGCGATGGCGAACGCCACCGGGTGCAGCACCTGCTCGGGCAGGCCGATCAGCTCGAACGGGCCCTCCAGCAGATGCGCGACGGCGGGCTCGCCGACCCGCCCGAGCAGGATCGAGCAGATGGTGATGCCCAGCTGCGCGGCCGCGAGCATCATCGAGAGATTCTCGCCCGCCCTGATCACCGTGTTCGCGTTGCGTTTGCCCTGTGCCGCCAGCGCTTCCAACCGGTCGCGCCGGGCGGAGATGAGCGCGAACTCGGCGGCGACGAAGAAGGCGTTGCCGCCGAGCAGCACGATCGTGAGCAGCACGCCCAAGATGTCACCCATGGCTGTGCTCCCTCGTGGCGAGAGTGCCGGCGGTGACCGGGATCAGGCGCACCCGGTCGATGCGCCGTCCGTCCATCCGTTCCACCCGGGCGATCCAGCCGCCCGCCTCGGGATCCTCCACCGCGCTCCACTGCTGCGAGCGGGGATTCGGCAGCACGACTTCGTCGCCCGCCAGCGGGATGCGGCCAAGCCTGGTCAGAACCAGGCCGCCGAGGGTCTCGTACTCGCCTTCCGGGGCGTCGTATCCGGTCGCCCGGGACACCTCGTCGATGCGCAGCAGGCCCGAGCAGTCCCAGCCGTCCGAGACGCGCCGCACGTCGCGTTCCTCCTCGTCGTGCTCGTCGCGGACGTCGCCGAGGATCTCCTCGATGATGTCCTCCATGGTGACCAGGCCCGCGGTGCCGCCGTACTCGTCGACGACGAGGGCGACCTGCATGCCGTCGGCGCGGATGCGTTCGAGCACCTCGTCGCCGTCCAGGCTGGCGGGCACGATCGGGACCGGACGGGCGAGCATGTGCAGGGGGAGGGTCCTGCGCTCACCGGCCGGATGCGTGAACGCCTGCTTGATGTGCACGAAGCCGAGGGTGTTGTCGAGGTCGCCGTCGATCACCGGGAACCGGGAGTAGCCGGTGCGGCCGGCCGCGTCGATGAGATCGGCGATGGTGTCGTCCTTGTCCAGCGATTCGATCGTCACCCGTGGTGTCATCAGTTCCTCGGCGCTGCGTTCGCCGAACTGCAGCGAGCGATCCATCACCTGGGCGGTGCGTTGATCGAGGGCTCCGCGCAGGGCCGAGGTACGGACCAGGGAGCCCAGTTCCTGCGGCGAGCGAGCAGAGCGCAACTCCTCGGCGGGTTCCACGCCCAGCCTGCGGACCACCCAGTTGGCGGTGCCGTTGAGGAAATGGATCATCCACTTGAACACCACCGAGAACGTGACCATCGGACCGGCCGTGGCGCGGGCGGTGGCCAGCGGCTTGGCGATGGCGATGTTCTTGGGTACCAGCTCGCCGTAGATCATCGACAGCGAGGTGGCCAGGATCAGAGCCAGCGTGAGTGCGATGCCGTGCCCGGCCGCGTCGCCGAGTCCGATTCCGGTGAACACCGGCTTCAGCAGCTTGGCCAGCACCGGCTCGGCGATATAACCGGTGACCAGCGTGGTGATGGTGATGCCGAGCTGGGCGCCGGACAACTGGAACGACAGCGTGCGGTGCGCCTTGCGGACCATCCTGGCGCGGACGTCACCGGTGCGGGCATGCGCCTCGACGGTGCTGCGTTCCAGCGCGGTGAGGGAGAACTCGGCGGCGACGAACAGGGCGGTGCCGACCGTGAGAGCGATGAACCCGATCAGGCTGAGCGCGGTGAGCGCGACGGACATCGTCAGCACCACCTGAACGGTGCCGGGAAGCGGCCTGTACGGAATGGGACTACTGCGGGGTGGAGGACGCCGGGTTTGTCACCCGGCTCGATAGAGGAGCCCTCCTGTGCGGCGCCCTCGGACGCGGGTGACAACTGGATCCTTTCGCGAAGTCGTGGTGCCGGTATCCGGCAACCACTATGCTACCGGCCCACGCATCGGGTCGCGTGGGCCGGTGCCGCTCTCGTGCGCGTGTCGGGAAACCAGCACACCGCGGCGGTACCCCGAGTGGCTTTGCAGCCGTCGCCGGTGCGGTGGCTCTGCGCTCACCAACCGCTCGGCAGCGGGCGTCCTTCGGCGAATCCGGCGGCCGACTGCACGCCGAGCACGGCCCGGTCGTGGAACTCGGCGAGCGTGCGCGCGCCGGCGTAGGTGCAGGCACTGCGGACGCCGGAGCAGATGTGGTCGATGAGGTCCTCGACGCCGGGCCGCTCGGGATCCAGCCGCATCCGGGAACTGGAGATGCCCTCCTCGAACAAACCCTTACGCGCGCGGTCGAATTCGCTGTCGGAGGCGGTGCGCGCCGCGACGGCCCGCTTGGACGCCATGCCGAAGCTCTCCTTGTAGGCGTTGCCGTCGCGGTCGACGCGCAGGTCGCCCGGGGACTCGTAGGTGCCGGCGAACCAGGAGCCGATCATCACGTTGGACGCGCCCGCGGCCAGGGCGAGCGCGACGTCGCGGGGATGGCGGACGCCACCGTCGGCCCAGACGTGCACGCCGAGTTCCTTGGCCGCGGTGGCGCATTCGGCCACCGCGGAGAACTGCGGACGGCCGACGCCGGTCATCATCCGGGTGGTGCACATGGCACCGGGGCCGACACCGACCTTGACGATGTCCGCACCCGCCTCGGCGAGGTCCCTGGTGCCCTCGGCGGAGACCACGTTGCCCGCCACCAGCGGGACGCCGAGACCCAGATCGCGGACCGCGGCCAGGGTTTCGAGCATCTTGGCCTGATGGCCGTGCGCGGTGTCGATGACGAGCAAGTCGGCGCCGGAGTCGACCAGGGACTTGGCTTTGGCGGCCACGTCGCCGTTGATACCGATCGCGGCCGCGACGCGCAGCTTGCCCGCGGCGTCGACGGCGGGCTGGTAGATGCCGGCGCGCAGCGCGCCGGTGCGGGTCAGCACGCCGGCCAGGGTGCCGTCCTCGGCGGTGAGCACGGCGACGTCGGCGTGCTGGGCGTGCATCAGGTCGAACAGGTCACGCGGGGTGGTGCTGGCCGGTGCCCGCACGAAATCGCTGACCGCGACCTCGCGCAACCGGGCGAAACGATCGACATCGGCGCAAGCCGCTTCGGTGACCACGCCGACCGGACGCCCGCCGTCGACCACGACGACGGCGCCGTGCGCGCGCTTGTGCATGAGTGCGACGGCCTCGGAGACCGAGCGGTCCGGCTCGAGGGTGACCGGGGTGTCGGCGGTCAGCGAGCGGCTCTTGACGAACGCGATGGTGTCGGCGGCCGCGGTGATCGGCAGATCCTGCGGGAGCACGACGAGACCGCCGCGGCGGGCCACGGTCTCGGCCATTCTGCGTCCGGCGACGGCGGTCATATTCGCGACGACGATCGGGATGGTGGTGCCGGACCCGTCGGCGGTCGAGAGATCGACGTCGAAGCGCGACGCGACGTCCGTTCGGTTCGGGACGAGGAAGATGTCGTCGTAGGTCAGGTCGTACGGCGGCTGATGACCGGGGAGAAAGCGCACTTGACCGATCATAACCGGGAGCCGGAACGGCGGCGCCGGGTTCGCCGGACGAGTCAGGCGGCCGCTTGCGAGCGGGAGAGGGTGATCGTGGTGGCGCACATGACGATGACCGCGATACCGGTGACGACGAGACCCACGGTGGTCGTGCGCAACCTTTCCTCCAGCACGGTGATGCCGATGAAGGCGGCGGCCAGCGGCTCGGCGATGGTGACGGCGGGCAGCGAAGCGGCCAGCGGCCCGGCCTGGAAGGCGCGCTGCTGAAGGTAGACGCCGGTGCCGCCCGCCGCGATGAGCGCCCAGGTCTGCCAGCCGCCGAGCACCTGGCCGAGACCGTGCTCGAACAGGTCGGTGACGTAGGCGGTGAGGGCGGCGGCCAGACCGTACAGCGAGCCGCTCGCCGCGCCGAGCAGCAGCGCGCGCCACGCCGGGTCGGCCGCGCCGAGGCCGACCGCGGTCGCGGCGGCGATCAGGCCGAGCAGAACGCCCAGCGGTAGCAGCCAATCCCGCAGTGGCG
Source organism: Nocardia sp. NPDC051787 (assembly GCF_040681325.1). Taxonomy (NCBI): domain Bacteria; kingdom Bacillati; phylum Actinomycetota; class Actinomycetes; order Mycobacteriales; family Nocardiaceae; genus Nocardia; species Nocardia sp. NPDC051787. The sequence goes on along the minus strand of NZ_JBFAYO010000004.1, from coordinate 247,247 downwards.
CATCCGCATTGCCCGCGGCCGGATTACCGACGAGCAGGAAGCAGGCCAGCGCGGCGGTGAGCGCCAGCGCGGCCGCCCAGGTGCGGGATGTGACACGGCGGTCGCTGAGTCGTGCCGACAGCGGCAGCGCGAAGACCAGCGCGCTCACCAGGATCGGCTGCACCAGCAGCACGGCGCCCAGCGCGAGCGCCGCGACCTGCATGGCGTATCCGCCCGTGTCGCCGACGATGCCCGCCCACCAGCGCGGATTGCGCAGCAGGGAGCGGACCAGGGATTCCCCTTCCGGCACGGCGCCCGCCGCCCGCTGCTGCGCTACCGCGGCGACCGCGAACAGCAGCGCGGCGAGCAGTGCGCAGAGGACGGCCGCGGCCGGATGTTCCACGACCGATCAGTGTGCTCCGCGATTGCCACGTGGCGGCGGCTGCTGGGATCGCACGGCGCGTCGCCGTGTTCGCCCTGCCGTGTCCCCGGAGGCCGGACCTGCGGCGGGCCGGGAGAACTCGCCCGCGCCAGAGTTCCGGACGGGTACGGCATCCGCGGTGCGTGCCACGCTTTTGCCCGCCGCGGGCTTTCCGGCTTCGCCGCCGCGCCGAGCTGTCACCGGCCCGCTGACCCGGCCGGCCCCGTAGCGACCCCCGGACTGTGCCGCCGCCTTCGGGCCACGGCCGGTGACCACGGCCGGTTCTTCGCGCTGTCCCGGCTTCCGCCGTGCGGACTTGGGCGTGCCCGTCGCGGGCGTCTTCCTGGAGCGACCCGGCTGTGCCGCCGCACCGGTGCCATGGTTGCCCGCTGCGGCCGGTTCTCCGCGCCGCCCCGGCTTCCTGCGTGCGGGTTTCGGTGTGTCCGTGACAGCCGTCGACGTGGGCGCGGCCGACGGGGCGACCGGGACGCCGGACGGGCGGCGCGCGCCGGTGATCGCGATCAGCGTGCGGTCGCCGGGACGGACTTCGACGCCGTCGACCTCGACCCCGGCCTTGCGTGCCATCGCCTCGACCGCACGGCGCTCGTCGTCCATCACCAGCGTGACGACCACGCCGTCCTCGCCCGCGCGGGCGGTGCGCCCGGCCCGGTGCAGGTAGGCCTTCGGCTCGGCGGGCGGATCGACGTGCACGACGAGGGAGATCCCGTCGACGTGGATGCCGCGCGCGGCGACGTCGGTGGTGACCAGTACCGGCACCGAGCCGTCGGCGAACGCGGCGAGGGTGCGGGTCCGGTTATTCTGCGCCTTGCCGCCGTGCAGCGCGCCCGTGGCGATGCCCGCGCCGCGCAGTTGCTTGGCGAGCCGGTCGGCGCCGTGCTTGGTCCGGACGAACATGATGGTCAGCCCGTCACGCGCGGCGATCTCCGTGGCGACCGCCCGCTTGGCCACCTTGTCGCGGACGTACAGCAGGTGGTGCGACATCGTGGCGACCGACGCCGACGGCGGCGCGGTGGAGTGCGTGACCGGCGCGCGCAGGTAGCGCTTGACCAGCTTGTCCACCTCGCCGTCCAGCGTGGCGGAGAACAGCAGGCGCTGACCGTCGCGCGGCGTGCGGTCCAGCAGCTTGGTCACCTGCGGCAGAAAGCCCATGTCGGCCATGTGGTCGGCCTCGTCCAGCGCGGTGATCGCCACGTCGGACAGGTCGGCGGAGCCTTGCGCGAGCAGGTCGGCGAGCCGTCCCGGCGTGGCGATGAGCAGGTCGACGCCGCGGGCGAGCCGGTCGGCTTGGCGTTTGATCGGTGCGCCGCCGACCACCGAGGCCACGCGCAGGCCGAGCGCGAGCGCCGGTTCGTCGAGCGCCCGCTCGATCTGCGCGGCCAGTTCGCGGGTCGGCACCAGCACTAGTCCGCGCGGCCTGCCCGGCTTGGCCGGAGCGCCCGCCAGGCGGGTCAGCATCGGGAGGCCGAAGGCCAGGGTCTTGCCGGAGCCGGTCGGGCCGCGGCCGAGCACGTCCTTGGCGGCCAAGACGTCCGGCACCGTGGCGGCCTGGATGGGGAACGGCATTTCGATGCCGTCGCGTCGCAGTGCCTGCACGAGCACGGCGGGCAGGCCCAGCTCCGCGAAGGTCACGGTGGGCGCCGCGGCGACCGTGGTCGAGGGGGTCACGAGGTGGGTGTGCCTTTCGTTGCACAGCGAGTTCGAGGGAGAACGCGCTGTTCGATGGGATCGAGAGCGGTGCACGATGCGGTTCACCGCGTTGCGGCTCGAGCGATGACGCGCCAAGAGCCGGGAGAGGTGCGGCCGACCGGAAAGTCGGGCCGAGTGTCCAGGATACGTGGCCGGGCGTCAGCCGTGGAACAGGCGACTCAGCTCCACGAGCCAGGGGACGGCAACGGCCAGCGTCGGCACCACCAGGATAGCGGCGGAGCCTAGATAGGCGGCGGTGGCGATGCGCACGTCGCCGATCCGCTCGCTGAGCCGCTGGATACGGATCAGTGTGGTAGGTCCGCCCGCGGCGAGCGCGCCTTGCGGCGCGGTGGACTTCGCGCACGCGACGAGCGCGCGGGCCAGCGGCTTGGGGCCGGTGACCTTGACGGCGGAATCGTCGGCGAGCAGTTCGATGAGCAGTTTCACCGAGCCGAGCGCCGCCTTGCTGCGCACCACCCGGGGGAACGCCTCGTGCACCGCGGTGAACGCCTCCAGCACCAGATCGTGCCTGGCCCGCAAGTGCGAACGCTCATGGCTGACGATGGCGGTGATCTCGGCGTCGGGCAGCTTGGTCAGGGTGCCCTCGCTGAGCACGACGCGCTGGCGCAGACCGGGCAGGCAGTAGGCGATCGGCTCGGTGGCGGCCAGCACCCGGATGTCGGCCGCGCGCCGCTGCGGACCGCTCTGGTCGAGCAGGTCGACGAGCATCCGGTGACGTGCCCGCCGCCTGCGGGTGTGCACGCCGACCCGGATGATCGCGTAGATGAGCCGCCCGCCGATCAGCAGCGTGAGCGCGAACACGAGCACGTACGCCGACCACAGCGGCAGACCGAGGGCATCGATCTCGCGCGTAGGCGAGGTGGTGGGGCGACCGTCCGGGCCGGGCACGAGCAGCTCGGCGGCGATGGCCAATCCGGAGCCGAACGCGCTGAGCACGGCGGCGAGCGCGATGGCCTGCCAGAGCACGAGCGCTGCGCGGGGCGTCCGGTAGGTCCAGGTCGCCCGGCTGAGCAAGGCCGGGGCAGGCCCCGCGAGAAGCAATGCGAGTCCGGCGAAGACCGGCGCGGTTGCATTCATCGACTCAGCTCACTGCGTTGTGGGGCCAGGGCGCCCGAGGAGTCTACTGCGGCGGCGGTGCCGAGTCCTCCTCGGTTGCTTCGAGCTTAGCGAGTGCTTCGCGTAGTGCGGCAGCCTCGTCCTTGCCGACCTGCTCCACGAAGTGCACCAGCGCGGCGGCGCGACTGCCCGCCTCGTCGGCCTGTTGCAGCGCGTCGAACATCAGACTGGCCACCAGCTCGTCGCGGGTGTGCACCGGTGCGTAGCGGTGCGCGCGATCGTCGCGCCGCTGGACCACGAGGTTCTTCTTCGCCAGGCGTTGCAGCACGGTCATCACCGTGGTGTACGCGAGCTCACGGCGTGCGGCGAGCGCCTCGTGCACCTGCCGGACCGTCTGTGGTTCGTCGGCCGACCACAACTGGTCCATGACCGCTTTCTCGAGTTCACCAAGACCTGCCATCCCACAATCTTAGGTACTCAACGACGAGGATGCGTACTACAGGGTGTCGTAACTATGCAGTAGCTGGTGTGGTATTTCTCATAGCGGCGGATTCCGGCACCGCGGCATCCGGTCCGCCCGCCTTGCCGCGCACATGCCGCGCGCCGATCGGCACGATCATCGGCCGGCCCGACACCGGGTCCTCGAGCACGGCGGCGTCCAGCTCGAAGACCTCGCGCAGCAGCGCGACGGACATCACCTCGGCCGGGGCGCCGCTGGCGACGACGCGTCCGGCGTGCATGACCACCAGCTGGTCGCTGTAGCGGATCGCGAGGTTCAAATCGTGCAGCACCATGACGACGGTGCGGCCCAGATCGGCGTGCAGCCGGTCGACCAGGTCGAGCACCTCGATGGAATGCGCCAGATCCAGGTAGGTGGTCGGCTCGTCGAGCAGGAGGATGTCGGTGCCCTGGGCCAGCGCCATGGAGATCCAGGCGCGCTGGCGCTGCCCGCCGGACAGTTCGTCCAGCGCGCGGTCGGCCAGGTCGGCGATACCGGTTTGCTCCAGCGCGGTCATCACCTCGGTTTCGTCCGCGGCCGACCACTGCCGGAACCAGGATTGGTGCGGGTGGCGTCCGCGTGCGACGAGATCGGCGACGGTGAGTCCTTCCGGGGCGACCGGCGATTGCGGGAGCATACCGATGATGCGGGCCACATCCTTGGTCCGCATCGTCGAAATTGACTTGCCATCCAACACGACTCGTCCTTCCCGTGGCCGCAGCAGGCGGCCGAGCGAACGCAGCAGCGTGGATTTTCCGCAGCCGTTCGGCCCGATCACCGTGGTGACCACACCCGGAGGAATGTCGAGGCTCAGACCGTCGACGATCACCCGTTCGCCGTAGCCGAGGGTCACGCCGTCGGCGCCGAGCCGGTGCTCGGGTGCGTCGGCCTGCGCCGTGGTGTCGGGGGTGATGTCCGCGATCGTCATGACAGCGTCGCCTTCCGGTTCATGCGCACGAGCAGATACAGCAGGAACGGACCCCCGAACGCCGCGGTCACCACACCGACCGGCAGATCGACGGGAAATATCGTGCGCGACGCGACATCCGCGCCGATCACCAGGATCGCGCCGACCAGGGCCGCGCCGACGAGCGGTTCGCCGGGCGTGCGCAGGAGGCGGCGGGCGATCTGCGGCGCGGTGAGGGCGACGAAGCCGACCGGCCCGGCGGCGGCCGTGGCCAGGGACGCGGCGACCACGGCCGCGCCGATCAACACGGCCTGCTGGGTCTGGATTCGCACGCCGAGCGCACGCGTGGTCTCTGCACCGAGGCGCAGGGCGGCGAGCGTGCGAGCCGAGCCGAGCGCCAGGACTGCGACGAGGGCCACCGCGATGGCCGTGGGCGCCGAGTGCGCGGAGTCGGCCGAGTTCAGTGATCCGTTCAGCCACAGCTGCGCGCGCTGGGCGTCGGCAAGACTGGCTCGGGTGAGCAGCCAGCTGATGGCCGCCAGCAGCACTGCGTTCACGCCGACGCCGATCAGCACCAGCCGCAGTCCGGTGGCGCCGTGCGCGCCGGTGGGGCTGCGTCCCCAGGCGAGGAGGTAGACGGCCACGGCGGTGAGCAGGCCGCCCGCCAGCGCGGCCGAGGGCGCGGCCACCGAGGCGGCCAGTCCGGTGCTCGCGCCGCCGGTGACGACCAGCACGCCGACCGCGCCCAGGCTCGCGCCGGAGGTGATACCGAGCATGTCCGGCGCGGCCAGCGGGTTGTGCAGGATGGACTGGGTGATCGCGCCCGCGAGGCCGAGCGCGAGACCGACCACCAGCGCGGTGAGCGCGCGTGGCAGCCGGGATTCCAGCACGATGAACCGCTGCGCCTTGGTGCCGCCTCCGGCCAGCACGTCCAGCACGCGCCCGAGCGGCAGGTGTGACTCGCCGACCGCGATGTCGAGACACAGCAGTCCGAGCGCGATCGCCGCGAGCACCGCGACGGTCAGAACCATCGCCGGCCGCAGCACCATCGACACCGGCCCGACGCGCAGGGCGGGACGTGCGCTGGTTGTTCGTAGCGAAATCGTCACGGCGTCACCAGCTTCGGCAGTGCCAGCGCTACCGGCGCAACCCTGGTGCCAGTGGTTCCCAGCGAAATTGTCACCGTCTCACCGGCTTCCGGAGTACCGACCCGACGCACGAGGCGAGGCCATGCGGTCGTACGCAGCGAAATGGTCATAGGCTCACCAGCTTCCGGTGCCGAACGAATGCGATGAAGAACGGCGCGCCGAGCACGGCGAGCATCACACCGACCTCCAACTCGCCGGGCCGGACCACCATGCGGCCGAGGACGTCGGCGATCAGCAGCAGCAACGCACCGAAGAGACCGGAATACGGAATCAGCCAGCGATAATCCGGCCCGGTGACCGTCCGCGCGAGATGCGGGACGGCCAGGCCGAGGAACGCGATCGGCCCCACCGCCGCCGTCGCCGCGCCCGCCAGTAGCACGACGGCCGCCAGCCCCAGCGCGCGGCTGCGGCCGACGTGCACGCCGAGCCCGCGCGCGACCTCGTCGCCGAGGCCGATCAGATTCAGTCCCGGTGCCGCCACCACCGCGAGCAGCATTCCAGCTCCCAGAAACGGAAGCACCTGCCAGAACACCGCGGCGTCGCGGCCCGCGACCGTGCCGACCACCCAGAACCGGTAGGTGTCCAGGGCGGCGGCGTCGAACAGCACGACGGCATTCGTCATCGCCTGCAGGAACGCGGTCACCGCCGCGCCCGCGAGCACCAGGCTCAGCGGGCTCGCCTTCCCACCGCCCACGGCAGAGGTTCCGAACACCACCAGCCCCGCGAGCAGCGCTCCGGCGAACGCGAACCAGATGTACTGCTCCGGTGCGCTGAACGAGAACAGGTACACGCTCAGGGCGGCGAGGAACGCCGCGCCCGCGTTCAGGCCGAGCAACCCGGCGTCGGCGAGCGGGTTGCGGGTGTAGCCCTGGATGAGTGCGCCCGCGATGCCCAGCGCCGCGCCGCAGACCAGCGCGAGCGCGGTCCGAGGAAGACGCAGACCGCGCACGATCTGTTCTTCGGTCGAACCGGCCGCGCAGGTGAAAGGCCCGCCTGGGCAGGTGAGCGCATGGTGCACGGCGTCGTACACGGTTCCCGGCGCGAGTGAGCGGGCGCCTACCGCGATACCGGCCACCACGGCGAGCAGCAGCAGTGCCGTGACGGCGAGGAGCCCGGAAAGACGACGCCGCCTCACGGTGGCAAGGGAGGTCACGGCGACGAACTGCTCCTCAGTCGGCGGTACGGTTGCTAAGTCTGGTAAGCCTAACCTATCTTTCGCTATCGACGGCGCACGGCCGAATGTCCGTGGCGGCGGAGCCGATCCCCGAGGAGGTTCGAATGACCGAGCTCATCACCATGCCCCATCGATCCACGATGGCGTTCGGACGCGCCTGTGCCCGGCTCCGCGCATTGCAACCGGAGCATCCGCGGGTCTACGCCGTGGCCGCGATGGCGGAGCAGGGCAAGCGGCGCTGGTGGCGGCTGTCGGACGGCGTGCGCGAGGGTCGCGTCGAACTCATGTACCGGCGTCACGCGGCGGAGATGATCAGCGCCGACATCGCCGCGGAAGTGGTTGCCACGGCGTTGATCCACGCGATCGCCGGGCGGGTTGTCGCGCTGCTCGTGGCGGAGGGGCGGGCATGGGACCCTGGCCTGGAGAACCTCTGGATGCACACCGACAACGATGGCGGCATCGACTGGGCGGGTTTGTCGGACACCACTATTCGCGTGCTCGACGGCGATCCGCTCGCGGTTGAGCCGGGTGTGGTCGTCCTGCCCTGCGCGGAGGCGATGTACGTCTGGCTCGCGCACCGCTGCGCGTCCGCGCTGACGATCGTCGAGGAGGACATGGCGCGCTGCTCCGGGTTGAGCCGCCGCCGGTTCTGGTCGCTCGTCGTCGAATCCATCGCGGGCGCTTCGACTTACGTACCGGATCTCGCGCGGACGGATTCCACCGCCGGCGCGCGGCGCGGTCAGGGCTTGCTGGCGGCTATGGCCGAGCGCGGACTGCCGGTGCGCCGATCCGGAACTTGCTTAGTTAGGTAAGCCTGACCTACAATGGTTTCGGCGTATGGATCGTGAGAGAGTCCCGAGGGCTGCGGTGACCCCCGATCCCTTGCCCGCGACGGGCTCCACCATCGGTGGGGCCCGTCGCTCTGCTTCCGTGTGAACTATGTCGCGGCGCCGTACTCTGGCGTGCCGTCACGCCCCGGGTCTACGCTGTCGCCGACACGAACGTGAAACCCGCCGAGCGCCAGGGTATTCGACGTCCGGGCAGGCGTCGGCGGTCCATCGTCGCGCCCGTGTCGCGATCATCGATGCGCAGCGCCGCGCACCGCATCCGAGTCGTCGACGAGGCCATGCACGTGGTCGGGCAGGCCTTCGCGGTGGCTCACCGAATAGTCCGAGGGGTGTGCCGGTTTGCCCAGCGTCAGAGGGTCCCGTTTTCGTTCGATCGCGGCCGTGGCGGCCACAGCGGCAGTGCTCGCTTTCCTCGCCTGCGGGCGTGGCGAGCAGCCGGAACCACACAGCGGTGCGGGCATTCCCGGCAGCGCGCCCGCCCATGTGGCATCGCACTGGGGCTACGACGCGGACGGCCCCGACCATTGGGCCGACCTCGACCGGGACTATCTGACCTGCAAGAGCGGTCACCAGCAGTCACCGATCGACCTGCCGAGTCATGCGCGACTCGAGCCGTCCGAGCACATCACCATCGACTACCACTCGGTGCGCGGGCTGACCCTGCTGAACACCGGGCACACCGTGCAGGCAAACCTTCCGGCGGGCAATGGAAATCGCATCGTGGTCGACGGCGTGCCGTTCGACTTGGCGCAGTTCCATTTCCATCTGCCCAGCGAGCACACGCTGGACGGCGCGGGCACGACGATGGAAGTGCACTTCGTGCACAAGAGCGCGGCCGGCAGGGTGGCCGTACTCGGTGTGCTCATGCAAGCCACGCCGGACCCTTCGCCGTTCGACCCGATCCTCACCCTCGCCCCGGAGGCCGTGGACGCGGAGATCACCGTCGCGGGTCCGGTCGACCTGCGCGCGCTACTGCCCGGTGTCCTCGACCAGTTCCGGTATCAGGGTTCGCTCACCACGCCACCGTGCAGCGAGGGCGTGTCCTGGACGGTGCTCGGCACTCCGGTCCCGGTGGCAGCGGCCGACGCGGACCGATACCGGACGATGTTCGCGCACAGCAACCGGCCGACCCAGCCGTTGAACGGGCGGACGGTCACGCTGGCAGGCGGATGAGGCCGCTGCGACCGGCGCTGCCCGCTATGCGACAGTGAACGCATGACACAGCAGGAGACTCAGCGGTTCGGCTCGCTGGCGGGCGTCACGGTCGAGCAGATGCACGAATACAGCGAAGGCACCTTCGCCGACCTGATCGGCCTGCGCTACACCGAGCTGACTCCCGACCGCGTGCGCGGTGAGTGGGTCGTCGAACCGCACCTCTACCAGCCCGCTGGTATCCAGAACGGTGGCGTGTACTGCACCGTCATCGAAACGCTCGCCAGCATCGCTGCGGGTATCTGGTTCGGCGACCAGGGCACGGTAGTCGGCGTCAACAACAACACCGACTTCCTGCGCGCGGTGCGCGAAGGCACGCTGACCGGCGAGGCCACCCCGCTGCACCGCGGCAGGCTCCAGCAGCTGTGGCAGGTCGTCATCACCGACGAGCAGGACCGCGCCGTCGCCCGCGGCCAAGTGCGGTTGCAGAATCTGCCGCACCGTTCCTGAGCGCGCTCGTCCGGCGACGGCGGAACGGGCGTGCCAGAATGTCCGTCACCCCGCCACTGCGACCCGGTGAGGAGCCAGGATGCGACTGTCACCGCATGAGCAGGAGCGCCTGCTGCTCAGCTACGCCGCCGAGCTGGCCCGGCGCAGGCAGGCACGCGGACTGAAGCTGAACCATCCGGAGGCGGTCGCGCTGATCACCGACCACGTGCTCGAGGGCGCGCGGGACGGCCGCACCGTCGCCGAACTGATGTCCTCCGGGCGCACGGTGCTCACCCGCGACGACGTGATGGAAGGCGTGCCGGAGATGATTCCCGACGTCCAGGTCGAGGCGACCTTCCCGGACGGCACCAAGCTCGTCACCGTCCACCACCCGATCGGCTAGGAGGGCGACATGCGCCACCAGCGTCCCGAGGCGCGGCATGATCCCCGGTGAGTATTTCTGCGCCGAGGGCGTCATCGAACTGAACTCCGGGGCGGACCGGATCGAGCTCGATGTGGTCAACACCGGCGACCGGCCGGTGCAGGTCGGCAGCCACGTGCACTTCCCGCAGGCGAACCAGGCGCTGGAGTTCGACCGCGACGCCGCGCACGGCCGTCGGCTCGACATCCCGGCCGGGACCGCGGTGCGCTTCGAACCGGGACTCGGGCAACGCGTTCGGCTGGTGCCGCTCGGCGGCGCCCGCGAGGTCCACGGGATCACCCTGACTCCGCCCGGCCGTCTCGATGATTAGCCGGGACGTTGCAGTGCTCGCAGATATTCGGTCCTGGAGGTGGGACGCAATGAGTGTGCTCAGCGGGGTGGTATGCCGAGTTGTTCGCACCGACGATCGGAGATCGCGCAATGAGTGTGCTCAGCGGGGTGGTATGCCGAGTTGTTCGCACCGACGATCGGAGATCGCGCGATGAGTGAGCTGAGCCGGGCACGGTATGCCGAGCTGTTCGGGCCGACAACGGGGGACCGGATCCGGCTGGCCGACACCGATCTGCTGATCGAGATCACCGAGGACCGCAGCGGCGGTCCGGGGCGCGCCGGTGACGAGGCGGTGTTCGGCGGCGGGAAAGTGCTGCGTGAATCCATGGGCCAGTCCCGCGCGACCCGCGCCGAGGGCGCCCCCGACACGGTGATCACCGGCGTGGTGATCATCGATCACTGGGGAATCATCAAGGCGGACATAGGCATTCGCGACGGGCGGATCAGTGCCATCGGGAAGGCGGGCAACCCCGACACCATGACGGGCGTACACCCGGATCTGGTCGTCGGCCCGTCCACCGAGATCATCGCGGGCAATGGCCGCATTCTCACCGCGGGCGCCATCGACTGTCACGTGCACTTCATCTGCCCGCAGCTGATGGACGAGGCGCTCGGCGGCGGCATCACCACGCTGATCGGCGGCGGTACTGGACCGGCCGAGGGCAGCAAGGCCACCACGGTGACACCCGGCGCATGGCATCTGGCGCGGATGCTGGAGGCCACCGACGGCTGGCCGCTGAACATCGTGCTGCTCGGCAAAGGCAACACCGTCAGCGCCGAGGCCATGTGGGAGCAATTGCGCGGCGGCGCATCGGGTTTCAAGCTGCACGAGGACTGGGGTTCGACGCCTGCCGCGATCGACGCCTGCCTCACCGTCGCCGACGCGGCGGGCGTGCAGGTGGCGTTGCACTCGGACACGTTGAACGAGGCCGGTTTCGTCGAGGACACTCTCGCGGCGATCGCGGGTCGTGGCATCCACGCTTACCACACCGAGGGGGCGGGCGGCGGGCACGCGCCCGACATCATCACCGTCGCTTCGCATCTCAACGTGCTGCCCAGTTCGACCAACCCGACCCGCCCGCACACCGTCAACACCCTCGACGAGCATCTGGACATGCTCATGGTGTGCCATCACCTGAGCCCGTCGATCCCGGAGGATCTCGCGTTCGCCGAAAGCCGCATCCGCCCGTCCACCATCGCGGCGGAGGATCTGCTGCACGACCTCGGCGCCATCTCGATGATCGGCAGCGACTCGCAAGCCATGGGCCGCATCGGCGAGGTCGTGCTGCGCACCTGGCAGACCGCGCATGTGATGAAACGCCGCCGCGGTCCGCTGCCCGGCGACGGCGCGGCCGACAACGCCCGAGTCCAGCGCTACGTCGCGAAGTACACCATCTGCCCGGCTATCGCACACGGCCTCGATCACGAGATCGGCTCGGTCGAGGTGGGTAAACTCGCCGACCTGGTGTTGTGGGAGCCCGCGTTCTTCGGCGTCCGCCCGCATGCCGTGCTCAAGGGCGGCGCGATCGCGTGGGCCGCGATGGGCGACGCGAACGCCTCCATTCCCACACCGCAGCCCGTGCTGCCGCGCCCGATGTTCGGCGCCGCCCCCGGCCCCGCCGCGGCCACCTCCTTGCACTTCGTCTCCGAGCAGGCGATCGAGGACGGACTCGCCGACCGCCTGCGCGTCCAGCGTGAACTGGTGCCGGTCCGCAACGTCCGCCGCGTCACGAAGACGGACATGCCGCACAACGACGCCATGCCCCGCATCGAAGTGGACCCGGACACCTTCACCGTCCGCATCGACGGCGAGGTCTGGCGCGAACAGCCCGCCACCGAACTCCCCATGGCCCAGCGCTACTTCCTCTTCTGACCCGCCGACGAGTGGCACATGGCGGTGGCGAAACACGGAAAGGGTGCTCGCTGGTGTGCCACTCGCGCACGAATCGAGGGGGTGGTCAGGCGGGGGCGAAGGTCACTACCAGGACGTCGCGGTAGGCGGGGCGGGTCGGGTCCAGCGGACGGACCGGCGATACGCCGTGCAGGGTGCGACGGTCATCGCCGATCAGCAGGTCGCCGGGCTCGCAGAGGGTGGTGGTCAGTAGTTGTCGTCCGTCCTGGTCGAGCACGGAGCTTTCACCGCCGGCGGCGTTGTGCCGCCAGACCAGGAGTGAAGAGACCAGGGTGACACCGTCGCGGTGCATGCCCTCTGGTGTGGGCAACCCCTCCGTGTCCGCCGATGCGATGACACGAAAAGGATGCACCTTCGCATTCCACTCCGGTGGGTTGTCCAGCGCCGTCGCCAACCGTCCGAGCAACCGCAACACCGCGCGGAAGACGGGGTCGGCCACGAACGACTCGGTCAGGGGCTCGAAGGTGCGGTCCACGCCGATATAGAGCGGGTTGCTGTTCTCCGGCTGAACGAAGGAGACCTGCGGCAGCAGCCCGATCTGCCCCGTCGCTGCGGTGCGAGAGAACCATCCATATCGGCGTAGCCTGCGCGTGCCCCTTTCGGAGGCGTACTTGTCCGTGCCCAGCGCTTCCCAGTGGGTACCGAAGCGGTCCCAGGCCCCCTCTTCGAGGCCGAGACACGATGTGGTGACAGCAGCTGGCATCACGTGGGTGCCATCGGAGACCAAAGCCTTGCGGGCGACCTCTACCAGCTCGTCCGCCGACCGCCCTTCGATGGACGGAGCAGCCTTGGAAACGTTCCGCGAATCGTAAGAGTCTTTCTGCACGATGGGTCCTGCCTTCCTTGGCCTATGCCGTGAGAATTCCCCACAGAGGCTGGGCAAACAGGATGAATCGCCGTACACCCGGGCCGTCAGGTTTGCATGCGGGTCACCTCGCTCGGGCGGCGGGCGCGGCACCACTGCGCCGGGGCGAGCCCGGCTACAGTTCCAAACTCGACCGCGACAATGACGGGATTGCCTGCGAATAACCTTTGGTCCGACCGAATTTCGTATGTTGCCGACCTGCGGGTCGGTCGCCGGTTGCTCGCGGGCTCACTTCTGTTGGTGGCCGTCGCGCATTCTGTCCAAGCCGTCGAGGATCAAGTCGAGTCCGAATTCGAACTCGGTTTGATCGTCGCACCAACCCAATGTCGAGTCGGGGTCGTCATGTGCGATCTCCGATAGCATTCCGACGATATTCGGCAACTGCTCGGCCATCGCGGCGAGCTCGGCTTCGGTCCGGGATTCGGCACCGGTGTCCTTGGGATCGAACAATTCCTGGGTGAATCCCAATGCCCGGCTGCCCAGCGCGTGCATCGCGTGGTGGGCCAGGTCGTAGGAGAATCCCCCCGCGAGCATCAGGCCGAGCAGCGCGTCGTAGTAGCGCAGCACCTCCAGGCTGACGTTGGTCCGTGTTTCGAACAAACCCGGTGCCCATCGGTGGCGCAACAGCACCTCGCGTGCGGTGAGAATGCGCTGCCGCACGGATGTCTTCCAGTCGGCTGCCGAGGGCGCTATATCGATCTGTTCAACGGCATCGTTGATCTCTCGAGCGACGAGATCGACGATGCCGTCGAGGAGGTCGTCCTTTTTGGCCACGTGGTAGTAGAGCGACATCGCCTCGGCGCCGAGTTCGTCGCCGATCCGGCGCATGGTCACCGACTGGATTCCGTGCTCATCGGCGATCCGGATCGCGGCCCGCAGCACGCGCTCTCTGCTGAGCCGCACACGGGGCTCGGGTTCCGGATCGACTCGCGCGGCCACTGGCGTCCTCCCTTCGTCGCCGAGATCGTACAACGTAAGGCCGGAGCATTGACGGCTGCCGTGCGCACCGCTACCTTACGAAGTAAGACTTACAAGGTAAGACTGGAGATATCGCATGCAGGCCTTTGTCACGTGTCCATATGGTTCGTCCGAACTCGGGCAGCTTCAGGAGATCGATCGGCCTGCGCCCGCCGCCGACGAAGTCCTGGTCAGGGTGCGGGCCACGTCCATCAATCCCTACGATTGGCACCACCTCACGGGCGAGCCGCGAATCGCCCGCTCGATGCCGGGCGGCCTCGGGCTGCGTCATCCGCGCTACCGCGTGCTGGGCTGCGATATGGCGGGAACCGTCGAGGCGGTCGGCGTCGGCGTGTCGCGATTCCGGCCCGGCGACGACGTCTTCGCATTGCTCTCGCACGGCGGTTTCGCCGAGTACGTGACCGTTCGCGAAGACATGCTGGCGGCCAAGCCGGACAGTCTGTCCTACGAAGAGGCTGCCGCCGTTCCGATGGCGGCGATTACAGCGCTGCTCGCCCTGCGGGACAAGGTCGAACCCGGACAGCGGGTTCTCGTCAACGGGGCGTCGGGCGGTGTCGGCACCTTCGCCGTGCAGATCGCGCGCGCGTTCGGCGCGCACGTCGTCGGCGTGTGCGGCAAGCGCAACATCGATCTGGTCCGCTCGATCGGCGCCGACGATGTCGTCGACTACCGCAGCGAGGATTTCACGCGGCAGGAGCGACAGTACGATCTCTTGCTCGACATCGCCGGAGGCCGTTCCCTCGCGGCGTGCCGAAAGGCATTGGCGCCCAAGGGGACTTTCGTCGTCGTCGGCGGACCGGCCGGACGTTGGCTACAACCGGCCTGGCACGCGTTCGGCGTTCTGCTGACAGCGCCGTTGCTCGGTCGGCGAGCGGTACTGGCGGACACGGTGCACCACGGCAAGCAACAAGACCTGGTGACGCTGACCGAGTTGATCGAGGCAGGCAAGGTGACCCCGGTGATCGACCGGTGCTATCCCTTCGACGAGATCCCAGCGGCAATCGAGTACCAAGAAGCGGGCCACGCCAGCGGCAAGGTAGTTGTCACGGTGTAAGTCCCGCCCACGGCAAGGCGGTACAGGTGTGTATCGGGGGCTACGTGGCCCGTCGCAGCTCAATGCGAACGGGTCGCGTAGCCCAATCGGTCCGAGGCGTTACTGCTGTAGAACGGACATGACATTGCCCGCGGGGTCGGTGAACCAGGCGATCAGGGGACCGCCTCCGCGGTGGATGCCTTTCTCGTCCTGCTCGGCGAAGTCATAGCGTTCGAAACGCACATCGCGGCGCACGAGCTCGTCGACGGCCGCCTCGATGTCGGGCACCGGAAAGTTCAATATCGTGAATGTCGCGGGGGTGTGGTCTGATTTCGGGTACACCAGGACCGTGCCTCCGCCGCCGAGATGAAGGTTGAGCATCCCGTTTTCCTCGGAGACCCGTACGCCCAATGTCTCGGCGTAGAACTTCCCGGCTGCCTCGATGTCGTCCACCGAGAACCCACTGAACGCGTTACTGTCGGCAAGCATCACTCTGTCCTCTCGGTCATCGCGGCCCGATGCTGCGGGCTCAGTTGAATGAGTTGAACGTAGTTTCCATCCGGATCGATCGCGGTCGCGAACAGGCTGCCGTCGCGGTCTTCGAGTTCGGCCAGCCACCGGCCGCCCAGATCATCGATCCTATCGACTACCCCGCGGGCGTCCTCCACGTCGACGTTCAGGATCACCCGACCCGGCTCGGGGTTGATGTCCCCGACGTCGTCGCGGCTGTCGATCAGTACGTAGCAGCCGCCGAAGTCCAGGACGTCGTAGCCGGGCTCGCCAGGCGTGCGATCGACCTTCAGCGCGAATGCCGTCGCATACCAGTCACGCAGGCGCGTCGGGTTGGTGCTGGACAACAACAGACTGCCGATTGTGGATGTAGTCATACCGGTAAGACGACACGAGGGCGGCAAACTCATCGGTGCGGCAGCGTGCCGATGGTTTTTTCAGTCATACCGCATCATCGCAGTAGGCGGCACACGACGGCTTGGAGCGCAGCGGAATTCGTTAGACTGGATCCGGTGACCCGAGAGTTTGTCGCGCTGCCAGCCGATGCGATACGGCGTCCTGACGAAGTTCGGCACTACCTTCTAGCTCAGCGCTCTCGCCCGGCCACCGAGGACGACCATGTCCTCTCCTTGAACGCAGCGCTCGAGGGGTGGAACAAGGCGGTTGCCGGCAAACGGCGGCCGGATCATCTGGTGCGATGGGCCGTCACTGGCGATACCGTCCAGGTGTGGATGCCGGATCATGTGGTCGCCGGATTACTCGAGATCGTCAAGGACGTGATCCGGCCGGACGCGGCGCTGTACGACGCCGACAACGACCAGCTGACCTTCCTGGGTGAGCGCCACCTGGTCGAGGTGGACATCGGCGGCGTGCACAAACGTTCCTCCGTGGTCCTCGAAGAGCTGCACGACTGGGTACCCCGGCTGCACCAGCTGGCCTCGACGCCATTCCTGATCGTCGGCAGACGCGACGATCCCGCCAGGTTCGTCCAGACCTACCGTGGTTCCCCGCTCGACCCCGACTGCGAGACACCCACTTACACAGTGCAATTCGCCGATGGATCACCGGATCGGCTGTACACGACCGAAGTAGCCGATCCCGCATGGGTAGCCGACCTCATCTGGGACTGGATCGAAGACCGGTGGGACCGCCTGCACCGGCTTTCCTGGCAGCGGTACGGCAGCCGTGGAATGGTGCCGGTGCCGTCCTTGCGGGACGAGCTGGACCACGCGTGACGGCCGGTGAGCCCGGACCGTCCTGCGAACGCACTCGACGAACGCTCTATCCGAGGCGGACCGAGATCGGCCTGCGTTCAAGTGGAACCAGTCGAGTAGCTCTCAGCCCCGGCGGTGGAGCGTGGTAGCGATGATCTCCGAGCTATCGGCGTGCAGAGCCTGTGCCGCGGTCTGTCCTGTCGCTGTCAGGTAGGCGTCGACCAGCCTGTTGCCGACGGCGTATCCGGCGCCGGTGGGCAAGCCGACCGGGGCAACGCCGAAGCGTTCCGCGGTGGCGTCGCCGTGCACCCAGGCCGTGAAGTTCTGCATGCCGGTCACGCCGAGTCCCGACACCACCTTGGCGAAGACCGCCTCTTCGCGCAGGTGTGGCACGCCGATTCGGGCGTAGCCGAGTTGGTCGCCGTAGAGCTGGCGGGCGAATGCGTCGGCCAGGCCTTCCGAGACCACGTGCTCGCCGACCGTGACGGTCATCGGATTCCACACGACTCCGCCCGGGCTGTAGCGCAGGTTGTGGTTGAGCTCGTGGACGGCGGTGGCCTCCAGCCGCTCCACGTTCTCGGGGTAGGGCCACAACGTGATGACGATGTAGCCCGAGATTCCGCCATTCCCGGTGATGCCGAGGCTGGGACCCATGAAGTGGGCGTCGCCGGGGTCGCCGAGCACGAACAGCACGGTGATGTCCGGGACCTGAAGTCCAGGCGTCGCCGGCGACTGCACGGCGAGCGCGTCGTCCAGAGCGTGCTGCATTCGTTCCCAGGCCCTGGCCGCCGCCAGCGTCTCGAGTGCGTCGAGACAACGGTCCTCGTCGCGGTCGAGGGGGAATCCGGATGCTGCCCGGTGCATTTCGACCAGGTCGACGTCCCCTGGGAAGTAGCGGTACATGCCGCTGACGGGCTCGAGCATCGAGTGCAGCATGGCAACACGGTCCGCGGCCGAAGCCCGCAGGATTTGCCGCATAGCCGAGTAGGTATCGAGAACGGTGATCGTCATGACCGCCGACACTAAACACTGACCCACGGTCGAGGTCAACCGAATAAGTGGTCTACCGAACCGGCGGATCGGCACCCTCTTCTCGGCGGAAGCCAGTGGCGGTTTCGGCAATGCGTTACCTCGTGCGCCACCGAATCTCTCGGCGCACGAGGTCGTCGAGCCGAACCGGCACGTCGATCACACGGTCGTGAAACGTTCCCGGAGAATCGATCGGGGGTTCGGCCTCAGTAGGCGATGAAGAGGATTTCGTCCCGTGTGTAGTCGTGGCCGGGGTGGTTCGCGGCGAGGTGGGCTTTCGTCTTCTCGACGAGGTCGTCCTCGTCGGTGCCGGTGATGTATTCGCCGCAGGGGCAGCTGAGCTTGGTCTTCATGAAATCATCTTCCACTGGCGCTGAAGCCTAGACAATTCGGACACCCAACCGACCCGCACTCGGCATCGGCTCGAGGCACGGAATGCCCGGTCGACCAGCGCATCCAGGAGAGTGCTGAGGCCGCGTTGTGGCGCCAGGGATAATGACGTGTCCCCGTGCGAAGAAGCGGCAGGTCAGCGGGTGCGGAATAGATCGCGGAGCCACGGGGACCGGCGATGGTGGGGGCGGTCCCGGTCGGCCCAGAGGGGATTGGATTCGTCGCGGCGATAGACCGCGAGCTGGCCCGCGATGGTGAAGTGCAGGCGGGTGGCTTTGCCGATCACCTCGCCATCGGTGGCCAGCGCCTCCGGAGTGGGTAGGTGCACATACAGTTCGGGGAGTTGGCGCTCGCCGTAGACCTTGCTGTGGCCGATCGCGGCCAGCAGGAGCGCCAGCACGGCACGGGAGCGCGACCAGCGCAGGTCGGCGCGCAGCCAGCGTAGGTCGAGCAGTCCGGCGTCGAGCCGGTCGCGGAAGGCCGGTACGGCGCCGTGCGGGTGGTAGGGGCCGTTGCCGACGAACAGGAACCACACCCGCTGCCAGCGTCCGTCGAGGTAGATCTCGATCGGTTCGGCTCGGCGCAGGGTGACCACGAGCGCGGCGGCGAAGGCGGGCCATTTGCCCCAGCGCGGCTGCCATTTCTCCCGCAGCTGCACCAGGTCCGGGTAGGTGCCCAGGCTTGCGGTGTTGATCAGATATCGGGTGCGCGGCCCGGTCTCGTCGTCGTATTCGACGCTGGCGATATCGACCGTGACCGCTTCGCCGACACCAGTGGCGTCGATCACCTCGCGCAGGTCGTAGACGCCGAGGTCGCGGGCGAAGTGGTTGAGCGTGCCGGTGGGTATGACAACCAGTGGCAATTGGTGGCGCAGCGCGACCGCGGCTACGGCGGCCACCGTGCCGTCGCCACCGGCGACGCCGACGGCCAGGACCGGCTCGACGTGCTCGGCGATGGCCTGTTCGAGTTGGTCGGCACAGTCGAGATCGCGTTCGGTGCGCAGTACGGTGGCGGCGGGCAGAGCCGCGATGACATCGGCAGTGGGATCGTAATTCGGGGCGCCGGACACCGGATTCACCATCACCACGAGCCCTTTGCCTTCCACGAGTGTGGGTGCCTCGCGGGCCGGGCGCGCCTGTGCCTCATCGGATTCGCGCACCGGCCACCAGCGCTGGGTGGCCAGGGCGACACCGGAACCGACGGCCGCCCCGACGAGCACATCAGAGCTCCAGTGCACGCCGGTGTGCACCCGGGAGTAGGCGACAGCGGCGGCCAGCGGGGCGACCACCAGTGCGGTGCGCGGACTTTCCAGCGCGACGGCCGTGGCGAACGCCGCCGCGCAGGCGGCGTGCCCCGAGGGGAAGGACGAGGACGTCGGAGCAGGGGACAATCGCCGGTACCCGGGCAGCAGCTCGGCGGCCGGCCGACGCCGCGCGATGAGGGTCTTGAGCCCGGCGTTGACGGTGAGACTCGCGCCCGCGACAGAGACGACACCGCGCAGCGCCGCCCGCCGCGTCGCGCCCTTGCGGGTGGCCAGCACCGCCGCGAAGATCAGCCACAGGCCACTGAAATCAGCGCTGTTGGTCAGCCGCAACAGACCGTGGTCGACCGCCGAGGCGGGCAACTCGGCGACCGCGCCGCCGACCGCCCGATCGAATCGCCCGACTCCATGGAACTTCCGGCGCACCCAGCTACTCACGCGCCCGAGATTACCGATCACCGCTCGACTGTTCGCAAACCAGGCGGCGCAGGCGTTCGGCACGATCCGACGCGCGGCTTGCGTCAGGCTGTGCAGAGCACAGTGACGTCGCGGGACGGTGTCCGATCGCCGCGCCGGTGGTCCGTCGAAAATTGTTGTCGCTCAGGTTGTTCAGCGGCCCAACGCCGGAAGATTTCCGGCGAGTGGCGCGCTGTCGAATACTTGGTCAACTGATTGACGTACCCCGGTCGGGGGTTTCTAATGATGGATGGCGCAATTCGTGCGTCGATCGACCGACGGAACGAGGTGAGCGGCAGATGCCGGATGACAGTATCGATGTCTACCGCCGTGCCGTCGTCGCGGAACTGGTTGTGCCGGTGCGTCGTTGATCTGTGCGTACGATCGGTGGCCGGGCGGTTCCGGCCTGATCGTTCGGCGCGGTACGGAATTCCACGGTCGTCCCTCGTGGACGTGGGGCGGCGAGCCCTGCACTGGTCGTCCGTGCGGCGCGACCGGCGGTGCTCGGCGCGGCCGGTCTATGCGCGCCCATCCCTTGGGGAAGGGGTGCGCTCACCCCGAACGATAGTAGGTATTGGAGCCCTCGCTATGGCCATATTGCTCGAGAAAGCCGAGACGTTATATCGCGCACCGGATCGGTCGCTCCGGTCGATCCGCTGCGCGTGTCCGCAGGGGCTGATCGGCTTCTCCTCGGGCTCGACTTTCTCGGGGTAGCGGCCGATGACCACTTTTCTCGACGCCGTGACCGCTGACCACTTCGATACCGAAGTGCTCCAGCAGCATTGGATTCCCCTCGCGAAAGAGGACACCGACACCGCTGCTGTGCTCCGGGAGCGGCTCGGCGTCGACTTCGCCGCCGCCCGCGACCGGGTTCGGGAGACCGACGACTTTCTCTATTTCCCGGTGGTCGCCAACTATCAGCGCGGTGAGACCATCGAACGCGAGACGATCGTCTTCGCGCTCGGTAGTGAGTTCCTCGTGACGCTGCAACCGTCCGAGCATTTCCTCCCGTTCGACAAGGCGGTCGCGAAGATGCGCCGCAACCCGGCGCTCACCGGATCCGCGCAGGGGGTGATGTACGCGCTGCTCTGGGCGCTGAACGAGACCTCGGAGCGGGTGATCCGTACCACGAGCGAAACCTTGGCCCAGGTGCGCGACGAGATCGAGACGGCGACGGGCGGCCACGACGAGCGCGGCCGCGTGATCGACCTGCGCCGCGCGATGTCGCGGATGGACGCGGCCGAACAGATCGTCTCCCGTATCAAGGAGACCCAGCTGCAACTGGCCCGCGCCGCACGCCACCTGGCCGCCGACACCCCGCCGGGGCATCGCGAGCTGGACGGGCTGAGCAACGTCCTCCTCGCGGACATCGACGGCGTGAAACAGCACGCGGGCATCCAGCACGACACAGTCCGCTATCTCCAGCACTCCGTGCTGACTTGGTCGGCGGTGCGGCAGAACCGGATCGTCACGGTTCTCACCACCATCGTCGCGATCTTCCTGCCGCCCACGCTGATCGCCACCCTCTACACGTGGATGCCCGAAGTGCAGTGGCAGTACGGGTTCCTGGCCGCCACTCCGATGACCCTGCTGGCCGCGGTGCTCCCGCTGGCCTACATCAGGAAGAAAGGCTGGCTGCGCTGAGTCGTAGCGGCACCGGTATCCGGCAACCATTACCTCGGGCGTAATCGACGCGGCGACCGGCGCACGGAATGGTAGGAGTCAGCCGATCGGATAGACCCGGATCGGATTACGAAAACCAGTACGGCACAGGAGGATTCATGATGTCGCGCTACCAGGAAGCGGTCGATCGGTACTTCGCCGCGTGGAATGCCACCGACGAGGAAATCAGGGTGAAGGCGGTCGCCGCCGCCTGGACCGAGGACGGCACGTACACCGACCCGCTCGCGGACGTCGGCGGGCACGCCCAGCTGGCGGCGGCCATCGGGGGAGTGCAAACGCAGTTCCCCGGCTTCGAGTTCCGTCTCCTCGGTCCGGTCGACGGCCACCACGACGTCGCACGTTTCTCGTGGGAACTGGTCTCGCTCGCAGACGGCAGGGCACCGGTCGCGGGCTCGGACGTGATCACCCTCGCCGCGGACGACCGGATCACGAGCGTGCACGGGTTCCTCGACAGGCTGCCGTCGGCGTAACGTCCCGTGGCCATGGGCGGGGCCGGTCATCGCACCGGCCCCGGGCGAGCGTGCGCATGTCTTTGCAGGCACCGGCGTCTATCCCGGGTGTGGCCGATATCAGTGCCCGACTCGCGCGCTGATACCGCCGCCACTCACTTGGCTTCCGCGTGTACTGGTAGCGGCGTCGCCCGACTGGTGTGCACTGGCACCGGCACTGCCCAACCGCGCTTGCGTCGAAAGCTGGCCAGCGCCGGCCCGTGCGCCGACAGCCCGGATGCGGAATTGGTCGCCGTAGGCCCGCCGCTGGATTGCACAACTATTCAGTCATAGGCCCGACTTCCCACGTGCCGCTGCACATCTGGCGGAAGACCACGATCGCGCCGAACGCCCCATCCGGATGGCGAAACGACGCAGGGGGTGATCCGGCCGTCGAGCTCGAATCCGTGGACGCCCCGGCGACTCGCGCGGGACGCCGAGGCCTGGTTGCGCCTATGGCGAACACGGTGCGCCGCGGGCGTCCCAGGGGCATGCTGGACACAGTGGTGCAATTCCGGCAAACAGGGTGGTGGTCGGCGTGGACAACGCCGCAATGGATGCCTACTCCCGCACGGTGATCGCGGTGGCGGCGTCGGTGACGCCGCACGTGGCCAGCGTACGGACCAGGCGGGGGAGTGGCTCGGCGGTGGTGTTCACCGACGACGGGTTCCTGCTGACCAATGCGCACGTCATCGGATCGGTCCGCTCGGGTGAGGTCGTTTTCGCCGACGGGGTGGAGTCCCGGTTCGAGGTGAGCGGTATCGATCCGCTGTCGGACCTGGCCGTGTTGCGCGCACGCGGCGGCGCGCCGGATGCGGTGACGCTCGGGGACGCCGATCACTTGGTGGTCGGCCAGCTGGTGGTGGCGGTCGGCAGTCCGCTCGGCCTGGCCGGTTCGGTCACCGCCGGCGTGGTGAGCGCGCTCGGACGCGCGGTTCCGGTCGCCTCCCGCCGCGCCGGACGGGTGATCGAGGACGTCATCCAGACCGACGCCGCGCTCAACCCCGGCAATTCCGGTGGCGCGCTGTCGGATTCGGCGGGCCGGGTAGTCGGGATCAACACCGCGGTGGCCGGAATCGGCCTTGGTCTTGCCATTCCGATCAATGCGACGACGCGCCGGATCATCGACACACTGCATCGCGAGGGACGGGTCCGGCGCGCCTACCTCGGACTGGTCGGCGTGCCTGCGCCGCTGCCCGAGCCGGTCGCCGAACGCACCGGCCAGGCCGCCGGGGTGCGCATCGTCGAGGTGATCCGCGGCGGTCCCGCCGACCAGGCCGGACTGCGCCGCGGCGATCTCGTGCTCAGCGTCGCGCGCTCGCACGTGCATGACGCACAAGGCATCCAGCGGCAGCTGTTCGCGGAGGCGATCGGCGCACAGCTGCCGGTGACGGTCCTGCGTAACGGCGCCATGGTGGATGTGATTGCGGTTCCGGTGGAACTCGCCGCGGACTGAGCGCTCTAGTCCGGGACCGGCACGGGCTCGGTGGACGCCACCGGCGCGGTCTTCCACCGTGCGTCGGCGAGCAGCCCGGCGAGGCCGATCGCGAGACAGGCACCGGACAGCACCAGCATCGCCGGATGCGTTGTCCCGGTGAGCGCGTCGCCGAGGATGACCGTGCCGATCGTGCCGGGCAGCACGCCCAGCAGCGTGGCGACCAGATACGGCCAGAACCGGATCGAGGACAACCCGCAGCAGTAGTTGATCACCGAGAACGGCACCGCCGCGATGAGCCGCAGCGAGCCGACGGCCAGCCAGCCCCGGCGTGCCAGCCGGTCATCGATGGCGCGCACCGCGGGATGGGTGAGCCGGGCGGCGACTCGAGCGCGGTCCAGCCTGCGCACGAGCAGGATCGCTAGCGCGGCACTGACGGTCGTTGCGCTCACCGCGAGCGTGATACCCAGTAGCGGACCGAACAGCAGTCCCGCGCTCACGGTGAACACGGTGCGGGGGATCGGCGCCACCGTCACGAGCGCATGGACCAGGAAGAACAGGAGCGGGAAGGCCGGGCCGACCGAGGCCGCCCACTCTTGGATCTGGCGTGGACCCGGCAGCGGAACCAGCAGCGCCGCGCCGGACAACGCGGCCGCGCCGAGGATCAGCGCGACGATACGCGGGTCACGGATCAGCCTCGTCACGACTCCGCCTCGCTGGCGCTCGGCTGCGCCGTGCCGGTTCGTGCTGTGTTTGATGGTTCCCTCGCTGCGCTCGGTCACCGGCGACAGGTTACCGGTTGGTAGTGGCGGGCAGGGTCAACCGGCCGGGAATCCGCCCGCTAGCATCAGGAGAAGCGGGACGAATGCTCGTTAACCGAAGTAGTCGCTGAGCTGGGCGAATACGCGGGTTCGGGTGCACACTGCCGGTGCGCTCGTGTCGAGGAAGAGGTACAGCAAGCTATGCCGATTGCTTCAGATTCTGGGGCGGATCCGGTGCCCGAGTTCGCCGCGTGGCGCAAGGGTGTGGCCGGGGTGCTGGCGAAGGCTCGCCGGGTCGATGTCACCGACCTTCCCGAGGAGCCCGAGCGGCTGCTCGATGAGACCACCTATGACGGGCTGACCATCGCCCCGCTCTACACCCGGCGCGACGAGTTGTCCGAGCAACCGTTGCCGGGAAGCTTCCCGTTCGTCCGCGGGCGCGACGCCACCCGGGACGTGCACCGTGGATGGTTCGTCAGCGCGCAGGTCGGTGAACGTGATGCCGCGGCGGCCAACCGGGAGATCCTGGCCGGGCTGGAGAACGGGATAAGCGCGATCTGGCTTGCGGTCGGCGAACGCGGCGTACCGGTGGCCGACCTGCCGACGGCATTGGCCGGACTGCTGTTCGAGCTGGCTCCGCTCACCCTGAACGCGGGCGGCGCCGTCGCCGACGCGGCGGAGCAGGTGTTCGCCGTACTCGACGGCTATGCGGCACCCGCGCGCGAGGACATCCAGGTCGCGCTCGGCGCCGCGCCGCTGACCAGCGGCTTCGCCGGTCTCGCCGACATCGGTCCGGCGGAGGCCGTCGCACTTGCCGGGCGGGCGGCGGGGCGGTCGGAGACGGTGCGCGCGATCACCGTGGACGGCACCGTCTTCCACGACGCGGGCGCCTCGGACGCCCAGGAGCTGGGCGCGGCCGTCGCGGCCGGACTGGCCTACCTCCGGGCGCTCACCGAGGGCCTGGATCTCGCCGACGCGCTCGGTCAGCTGGAATTCCGCTTCGCGGCCACCGATGACCAGTTCGCCACCATCGCGAAGTTCCGCGCCGCCAGGCAACTCTGGGCGCGGGTCGCGCAGGTGTGCGGTGCACCGGATTGCGGCGGCGCACCGCAGCACGCGGTCACCTCGGCCGCCATGATGAGCCGGCGTGATCCCTGGGTGAACATGTTGCGCACCACGCTCGCCGCGTTCGGGGCGGGCGTCGGCGGCGCCGACACCGTCACCGTGCTGCCGTTCGACTCCGCGCTGCCGCCCGGCGAACTCGGCGTCTCGAAGTCGTTCGCCGACCGCATGGCGCGCAACACCCAACTGCTGCTGCTCGAGGAATCGCATCTGGGCCACGTGCTCGACCCCGGCGCGGGCTCCTGGTACGTCGAGGACCTCACCGCCGCGCTGGCGGCGAAGGCGTGGGAGTTCCTGCAGGAGATCGAGGCGGCGGGTGGCTACCCGGCCGCGCTGGAGTCCGGTCTGCTCGCCGAGCGGATCGCCGCGACCAAGACCGCCCGCGACACCGATGTCGCGCACCGCAAAACCGCCGTCACCGGCGTGAACGAATTCCCGAACCTGGCCGAGCGTCCGCTGTCGGAGGCGGCACGGCAGCCAGGCCGGGTCGCCCGCTACGGCGCCGCGTTCGAGCAGTTGCGCGACCGGTCCGACGCCTACCTGGCCGAGCACGGCACGCGGCCGAAAGCGCTGCTGGTGCCGCTCGGTTCGGTCGCCGAGCACAACGTCCGGGTCACCTTCGTCGCGAACCTTCTGGCTTCGGGCGGAATCGAGTCGATCAATCCCGGCCCGCTCGAGGTGAGCGCAATCGCCGCGGCGGCAACCGAATCCGGTGCGCCCATCGCGGTGCTGTGCGGCTCGGATGCGCGGTACGGGTCCGAGGCCGGTGCGGCGGTGGAGCAGTTGCGCGCCGCGGGCGTGCCCACCGTGCTGCTGGCCGGTGCGGCGAATGCCGTCGCCGACTTGGACGACGCGCGGCGTCCGGACGGATTCCTCGCCGCGCGCATCGACGCGGTCGCCGCGCTGTCCGGCCTGCTGGAGAAGGTGGGAGCCTGATGACTACCCGTGAGATCAAGCACGTGATCGGCAGTTTCGCCGATGTGCCGCTGGCCGAGCGCGCGCCGGAGCCGGCCGCGGTCGACGCGGCGCAGGTGGCGGCCTACGTGCGGGCTGCCGCGGCGGCCAACCGGTACGCCCCCGAGCAGCTGGTGTGGTCGACGCCCGAAGGCATCGACGTGCCGCCGGTGTTCGCCAAGGCCGATCGGGATGCCATTGCGGCCGAAGGTTATCCGCTCGACAGCGTGCCCGGCGTCGCGCCGTTCCTGCGCGGGCCCTACCCCACGATGTACGTCAACCAGCCGTGGACCATCCGCCAGTACGCGGGCTTCTCCACCGCCGCGGACTCCAACGCCTTCTACCGGCGCAACCTGCAGGCCGGTCAGAAGGGTCTGTCGGTGGCCTTCGACTTGGCGACGCACCGTGGCTACGACTCCGACCACCCGCGCGTGCAGGGTGACGTCGGTATGGCGGGCGTGGCCATCGACTCGATCCTGGACATGCGCCAGCTGTTCGACCACATCCCGCTGGACCAGGTCAGCGTCTCGATGACGATGAACGGCGCGGTGCTGCCGATCCTGGCGCTGTACGTCGTCGCCGCCGAGGAACAGGGCGTCGCACCCGAGCAGCTGGCCGGAACCATTCAGAACGACATTCTGAAGGAGTTCATGGTCCGCAACACCTACATCTATCCGCCGAAGCCCTCGATGCGGATCATCTCCGACATCTTCGCCTACACCAGCGCGAAGATGCCGAAGTTCAACTCGATCTCCATCTCCGGCTACCACATCCAGGAGGCGGGCGCGACCGCCGACCTGGAGCTGGCCTACACCCTGGCCGACGGCGTGGAGTACATCCGCGCCGGTATCGACGCGGGCATGGAGGTCGACAAGTTCGCGCCGCGGCTGTCGTTCTTCTGGGCCATCGGCATGAATTTCTTCATGGAGGTCGCGAAGCTGCGCGCCGGGCGCCTGCTGTGGAGCGAGCTGGTCGCGAAGTTCAACCCGAAGAGCGCGAAATCGCTGTCGCTGCGCACCCATTCGCAGACCTCCGGCTGGTCGCTCACCGCCCAGGACGCCTACAACAACGTCGCCCGCACCTGCATCGAGGCGATGGCCGCCACCCAGGGCCACACCCAGTCGCTGCACACAAACGCGCTCGACGAGGCGCTGGCGCTGCCGACGGACTTCTCCGCCCGCATCGCCCGCAACACCCAGCTGCTCATCCAGCAGGAGTCGGGCACAACCCGCCCGATCGACCCGTGGGGTGGTTCGTACTACGTCGAGTGGCTCACCCACCAGCTGGCCAACCGGGCGCGGGCGCACATCGCTGAAGTCGAGGCGCACGGCGGCATGGCGCAGGCGATCGGCGAGGGCATCCCGAAACTGCGCATCGAGGAGGCCGCCGCGCGCACCCAGGCGCGCATCGACACCGGGCAGCAGCCGGTGATCGGCGTCAACAAGTATCAGGTCGAAGAGGATCACGAGGTCGAGGTCCTCAAGGTCGACAACTCCCGGGTGCGCGCCGAGCAGATCGAGAAGCTCCAGCGGCTGCGCGCCGAGCGGGACCCCGACGCGGTGCGGCGAGCGCTGGCCGAATTGACCCGTGCCGCGGCCTCTTCGGAGGGCGGCATGGCGAACAACCTGCTCGCGCTGGCCATCGACGCGGCGCGAGCCAAAGCCACCGTCGGCGAGATCTCCGACGCGCTCGAGCAGGTGTACGGCCGCCATCAGGCCGAGATCCGTACCCTCTCCGGTGTGTACCGCGACGAGGCAGGAAAGGTCACCAACATCACCAAGGCGAGCGAGCTGGTCGAGGAATTCGCCGAGGCCGAAGGGCGCAGGCCGCGCATCCTCGTCGCGAAGATGGGCCAGGACGGCCACGACCGGGGACAGAAGGTGATCGCCACGGCCTTCGCCGACCTCGGCTTCGACGTCGACGTGGGCCCGCTGTTCCAGACCCCGGAAGAGGTGGCGCAGCAGGCGGCCGACAACGACGTGCACGTCGTCGGGGTGTCGTCGCTGGCGGCGGGCCACCTCACGCTGGTGCCCGCCCTGCGGCAGGCACTGGCCGATGCCGGGCGCCCCGACATCATGGTCATCGTCGGCGGCGTCATCCCGCCCGGTGACTTCGACGAGCTCTACCAGGCCGGAGCCGCGGCGATCTTCCCGCCCGGCACCGTGATCGCCGACGCGGCGATCGACCTGCTGAAGAAGCTCGGCGCCGAACTCGGTCACGAACTCGGTAGCGGCGCCGCGGATTCCGCCGCCACGGAATGAACGAAGCGGGTTCAGCGGCGCGGGACACCGCGAAGGCGGCCGCGGGCCGGACGGTCGATGTCGACGCGCTCGCCGCGGCGGTCCGTGCCAATGAGCGGGCCGCCCTGGCGCGGGCGATCACGTTGGTGGAGTCCACCAGGGCCGATCACCGAGTGCTGGCGCAACAACTGCTGCTGAAGGTGACGCCCGGAGCGGGGGAGTCCGAGCGGCCGCCGGTCTCGAACCGAGTCGGCATCACCGGCGTTCCCGGGGTGGGCAAATCCACCTTCATCGACGCGCTCGGCATGTACCTGATCGGCAAAGGGCACCGGGTCGCCGTGCTCGCCGTGGATCCGTCCTCGACCAGGACCGGCGGCTCCATTCTGGGCGACAAGACCCGGATGGCGCGGCTGTCGGTGGAACGCAACGCCTACATCCGTCCCTCGCCCACCGCGGGCACGCTCGGCGGCGTCGCCAAGGCGACCCGCGAGACCATCGTGCTGCTCGAGGCCGCAGGCTACGACGTGATCCTGGTCGAGACCGTCGGCGTCGGCCAGTCCGAGGTCACCGTCGCGAACATGGTCGACGTATTCTGCTTCCTCACCCTGGCCAGGACCGGTGACCAGCTGCAGGGCATCAAGAAGGGTGTGCTCGAACTCGCGGACGTAGTCGCGGTGAACAAGGCCGACGGCAAGCACGAGGTCGAGGCCAAAGCCGCCGCCAGGGAACTCGCGGGGGCACTGCGCCTGATCCACCCGCACGACGCGCTGTGGCGTCCGCCGGTGCTGACCATGAGCGGGTTGCACGGGATCGGCCTGGACCGGTTCTGGGACACGGTGCTCGAGCATCGCCGCGTGCTCACCGAAGCCGGGGAGTTCGACGAGAAGCGCCGCCGCCAACAGGTCGATTGGACCTGGACCATGGTGCACGATCAATTACTGCGCAGGCTCGCGGACAACCCGGAGGTGAAAGCCCTTCGGGCGCAGGTGGAGAAGCAGGTCCGCGACGGGACACTGACCGCGGCTCTCGCCGCCGAGGAACTACTGCGAGCCTTCGACGGCCGCTGATCGCGGTCTCACGGGAAGCGGATCCACCTGCTGTTATTCGGCCATATTCGGGGTGCTCCGGTGGCCACGGAGGTCATCTACCATTGCTGCATGTCCCTTCCGCGCGCCGACCGGCCGGACCTCCCGGAGCACATGACCTGGGAGGAATTGGAGCGACTCCCGGAGGAGATCGCGGGGCAGATCGAGTTATGGAACGGGCGGGTGGTCTGGGTCCGCGGAGGTCCCGGCGAGCATCAGATATTCACAGCCCGGATGTGGGCAGCGCTGGAACGCTGCGCACGCCAGGACATGTCGGCTGATGCGGACCGCTGCTGGCGTGCCAACCTCGAGACGAACGTCTTCCTCGGGCGGAGCGGGAAATCCGACTTCGTAACGCCGGACTTCCTCGTGCACCGCTGCCTCGAATCCCCATATCAGGATGTACGCGCAGGCGATGTCGTATTGGTTGGTGAAGTCCTTTCCCCATCCAATACTCAGAACGATATCGAGGCGAAGAAAGGCCGCTACGCGAGCGCCGGAATCCCTTGGTACTGGGAGGTCACCCTGGCCCGCGAAGCCAGTGCCATCGCCATCGTCCGTGCCTATGCACTCGAGACCGGGCATGCACATCTCCCTGAGGGCGTACATCCGCTCCGGGCGGCCAACTACCTCGTCGTCGGCGAATGGACACCCGGCCACTCGAACGGCGTCCAGTACAACTTCCCATTCCCGATCGATATCCCCTGGGCTGAACTCGAATTCTGAACCGGCTACTCGGATCGATCGCCCAGTGATTCCAGCAGCAGCCGCAACGTGATCGCCAGCTGCTCGCGTTGCTCGGTGCTGAGTGGTTCGAGCAGACGCCGCTCGGTCGCCACGTGATCGGGTAGAGCCGCGTCGATGAGTTCCTGGCCCGCGGCGGTGAGGGTGACGCGGATTCCGCGGCCGTCGAACTCGCTGCGCGAGCGGCGCACCAGGCCGCGCTCTTCGAGTCGATCCAGTCGCTGGGTGATGGCGCCGGAGGTGACCATGGCGGCACGCATCAGCTCGGTCGGAGTCAGGCAGTGCGGGGGGTCGCTGCGGCGCAGAGTGGCCAGCACATCGAAGGACGCGGCGTCCAGGCCGTGCGCGGCGAACGTTTTGCGCAGTTCGGCCCACGTCAGCTGGGACAGCCTGGTCAGGCGTCCCAGCACGGCCATGGGTGCGACGTCCAGGTCAGGGCGCTGCACCCGCCACTGAGCGAGCACCTGGTCGACATGATCGGTCACCACCGCACTCTAACCAATAGCTCAGCGGTGAGTTATCTCATAGCGGCGATTGTTCAGCGCTAAGCTATGTTCCTTAGAGCTAAGTAATTCGGTCCGAAGGGGTGCGAATCATGCGTATTACGGTGTTCGGCGCGGCAGGTGACGTGGGGCGCCGGGTGGTGGCCGAGGCGTTGGCCCGCGACCATGAGGTCACCGCCGTGGTTCGTGATCCGGCTCGTGCGACCACCGTGCCCGCCGGGGCGCTGATCCGCCGGGGTGACGCGTCGAGTCTCGACGACGTGGTCTCCCTCAGTGCCGGACAGGATCTGGTCATCACGGCTACGCGGCCCGCCCTCGGCCGCGAGCACGAACTGCCCGTGGTCACCTCGGTGCTGCTCGCCGGGCTGGCCCGCACGGGCGCCCGGCTGCTCGTCGTCGGGGGAGCAGCCACCCTGGCCGTGCCCGGAGCGGGTGATGTGACTCTGCACGAAACGCCGGACTTCCCCGCGGAACTGCGCGGTATCGCCCAGGCCTGCGCCGATCAGCTCGCGCTGTGCCGGGCCGATACCGCCGCGGACTGGACCTACCTGAGCCCGCCCGCCGAGCTGGTGCCCGGCGAGCGGACCGGGACCTACCGTCTGGGTGCAGACGAATTGCTGGCGCGTGCGGATGGCCTGTCCGCGATCTCCATGGAGGACTTCGCGGTCGCGCTCCTCGACGAGGCGGAACGGCCCGCCCACCGGCGCACCCGGTTCACGGTAGTCGCAGCCTGACCGGCATTTCGACGCCGAACCGGGGTCATTCGATGCCGAACAACGTCGCCGCGTTGCGATAGCAGACCTGACGCAGCCAGTCGTCGCCGAGCTCGAGCCGCGCGAGCGCCTGGACCGAATGGCCGTAGGAATGCGGGATATTCGGGAAATCGCTGCCGAAGAGGATGCGGTCGGCGAAGGAGCGCAGCCTGCCGTGCTCGCCGATCGGGAAGGGGGCATCGGCCTCCGAGAAATCGGTCCACACCATGGTGGTGTCGAGTCGCACGTTCGGGTAAGCCTCGGCAAGGTCGAGGAATTCGGAGTACTCGGGTGTGCCCATGTGCGCGACGATAAGCGGCAGACGTGGAAAGCGTCGCAGCACACCGGCGATCGGTTCCGGACCGGTGTGCGTTCCCGGTGCCGGTCCGGAACCGCAGTGGATCACGACGGGGATTTGCGCGTCCTCCAGCAGGCCCCAAACCGGGTCCAGGAGCGGGTCTCCAGGATGGTAACCCCCGACTTGGACATGCGCTTTGAAGACGCGGGCTCCGCCCTGCACGGCCGCGGCGACATAGCTCTCGGCTCCCGGCTCGGGAAAGAACGTCGCGGTGTGCAGGCAATCCGGGGTGCGTGCCGCGAAGTCGGCAGTCCATTCGTTGAGCCATGCGGCCATGTCCGGCTTGTGTGGGTACACCAGCGCGGTGAAGGCTCGCACGCCGAAGTCGCGCAGGGTCTTCAACCGGACCTGCTCGTCAGCGCGGTAGGCGATCGGCCAGGCCCGGCCGAGCAGCGGACCGGCCGAGTCGAAGTAGGCCCACACCTTCCGCAGCACCTGGTCGGGCATGAAATGGGTGTGGACGTCGATGATGCCGGGCAGTCCGAGCTCGGTGCGGAAGGCGGACAGGTAGCCGGTGTCGTCGGTGCCGGTCACCGGACCTCCTGGGTAGCGGGCGGGTGGACCGCCCTTGCGAAATCGCCGACCCGGCTGATCAGCCGTTCGAAGAACAACTCCGGGTCGGTGCCGACCACGATGTCGGCGTTCGGTTCGCGTCCCCACATGCCCGCCCAGTCGGCGACCGTGGTCGCGCGGGTGATGGTGCCCGCCAATTCCACGTCCACCGTCGCGGGCCGGGTGCGCGCGAGCGACGGATCCAGCGCCACCGCTGCCGCGAACGGATCGTGCATGTGGGCGAGGTAGCCCAGGTCGTAACCGTCGTGAAAGTCGAAGTAGAACCGCACCGCGTCGGTGACGTACCGGACTATCGGATTGCTTGCGACCGAGCGGGCCTCGGGTGGCTCGGCAGCCGAGACGAGTTCCACCGGAAAGCTTTTCGCGCGCTCGGCAAGACGGACCAGGTGCTCGGGTCGCATCTCGATGGTCTCGGTGACGTCGAGCGCGCACACGATCGGTCTGCGGTCCGCCGGTGCCGCGGCGAAGGCGTCGAAGACCTCTTTGGCGGCCTCCGGATCGACGTGCACGTTCCACTCGTTGGTCGGCGTCGTGTTGCCGGGGTGGTTGAACGCGCCGCCCATGATCACCAAGCGATGCAGCAACCGCGGCAGCTCGGGTTCGATCCGCAGGGCGAGGGCGAGATTGGTCAGCGGTCCGGTGCAGAGTCCGACGATCTCGCCCGGATGCGCGCGCACCAGCTCGGCCCACATCCGCGCGGCCGAACGCGACGAGAGATGGCGGGTGGAGGCGGGCAGTTCGGCGTACCCGACGCCCTGTGGCCCGTGCGTGTCCTCGGTGGTGCGCAGCGGGATCGCCAGGGGGTCGGCGGCGCCGAGCGCGACCTCGATATCCGGTGCGTGGCAGACGTCCAGCCAGGCGAGGTTGTTGGCCGCCACCTGCGCCGCCGACACGTTGCCCGCGGTGGCGGCGATCCCCGCGATCTCGGCCTCCGGGGAGCCGAGCAGGTACAGCAGGGCGAGGGAATCGTCGATGCCGGTGTCGACGTCCAGGATGATCTTCTGCCGCACAGCATGAGACTAACCAGCCGGAGGGCGGTCCCCGCGCCGAGGTGCCGATAGCCGGATGGTGGCGGTAGTTAGTACATTCGTCTAGTACATTTGTCTAAGGCGTTGTAGCCTGTGGTCATGGGAAATCGCGAGGATCTACTGGCGGGAGCACGAAAAGTCATCATCGAGCGCGGCGTGGCCAAAGCCACGGCCCGTGACATCGCCTCCGCCGCCGGGGTGAGCCTGGCGGCGATCGGCTACCACTTCGGCTCCAAGGAGCAGTTGATCACCGAGGCGCTGACCGATGGCCTGGGCACCGCGATCGGCGACAGCATGGAGGCGCTGATCCGCCAGGGTGAGGGTGCAGCGCCGCTGGCCGCGTTCGCCGCACTGTGGAATGCGATGCCCGCGGTATTCACCGACAATCGCGACAACATGCTGGCGAGCATGGAAAACCTGGTGCGTGTCGCGCGCTCGCCGGAATCGCAGAAATTCTTCGCCGAGAGCCTGCCCGGGGCGTATTGCGACATGGCGGAGGCCCTGCGAGAGGCGCACCCGCAGCTGAGCGACGACCAGGCCGAGGCGGTCGCGGAGCTGTATTTCGTGCTCGTGCAGGGACTCGGCGTGCTGCAGACGATCGTCCCGGAGGCGAAACTTCCGGACGGGGACCGGCTTGCGCAGGCGGTGGCAGCCCTGGCCGCAGGCTAGGAGCGGGGCGGCAAGCTGTCAGCGACCGAACCTGCCGCGAGTCGCCGCGACGGTGAAGGCCGACCACTCGGCCGAGGTGAACACCAGTGCCGGGCCTGATGGGTTCTTCGAGTCGCGAACGCCGACAAGGTCGTTCGCGAGGAAGGCGACCTCGACACAGTTCTTGTCACCGCCGCTGCGGGTGCTCTTGAACCACTTCGCCGTCGATAGGTCGACCATCACTCGCGTACTCCTTTGCCATTTGCCGCAGCAGCCTTCTGCTGGCAACATCGTCCAACGCGGCCCGCTCGAGGCTCTTGTATGCCTGATGGTATCGCTCGAGGGCAGTCGATTTTGTCAGGTACAGATCACCTGTGAAGCATTCGGTGTATACAACCGGCGGTTCGATCGTTTGGCCTCTGTTGTCCATGCCGAACTCCAGCGCGACGAACGGACCGACCGCCACCCCGAGCGGGAATCCCGCACTGAAAGGCAGCACGCGAATCCTCACGTTCGGCCGAGTTCCTATGTCCGCCAAGTGCTTCATCTGTGACGACATCACCTTGTAGCCGCCCACCACACCGTGCAGCACCGACTGCCGCAGGATTACATCAAGAGCTACTGGCTGGAACTTCCGCGTGATCCTGGTCTGCCTGCGCATCCGCAATTGCACCCTTCGTGCATGCTCCTCGGCACTGTCGTCGGGATAGACGGCATGGATCAAAGCGCTCGCATAGGCCGGTGTCTGCAACAGTCCTGGCACCAGTTCGGACTCGTAAGTCGTCAGTTTCTGTGCAGAAGCCTCCAATCCCATGAAGAAATCGAACTTGGCGGGAATCAGATCGTCATACTCGTTCCACCAGTTCTGCACATCGCCGCGCGCCGCAAGCGCTTTCATAGCCTCGGTCTGGTTTGCATCGAACCCATAGATCTTGCACAGCGCCTCGAGGTCCACCTCGCGCAGATTCGCTACCATCCCCTTCTCGATCCGCTGCAAAGTGCTGGCGCTGCGCTGAATCAGCGCTGCGGCCTGCTGAAGCGTGAGTCCACACTCTTCCCGCCCTTCACGCAAGTACTTGCCCAGCTGACGCCGCGCGAGCGTCGATCCGTTCTCCGACATTGCCGCCCTCCCTGCGAGTTTCATTGCTCGCAACAGCACAGCACGCCGCAATCCCGCCCCGCGCCACCATCACGAATGCTCATCCGATCGCCGCATAATCCCAGGAAGTGTTGCATCCAGCGGCACCGCCACAGCGCAAATCGGCACTAACGGCAATTCTGTTCGCGAGGAACGCGAATGAAGCGACGCGACGGAACTCAGTCCATCGGTACGGGGTGGAATGAGCCTGTCTCGGGATTCCAGCCCTTGACCAAGACGGCATCGCTGGGTTCGGCAGGCCAGCACTGAATCCGGATGTGTTGCAGATCGGCGGAATCGTCCGAGTCCTCGTCGTAGTCCGCGTCATCCGGCGACCTCGTCAGAGATACGCGCAACCGCAGCCAACCCCTCGGAACTGTCACCAGATCGCCGTCCTCCTCGCCGTAGGTCGGACAAGTGAGCCGCAACGTGCCGGAGTCGGCTCGGAGACTGCACTCCGTCACAGTGCCGAAGGCATCCTTGTCATCGGCCGGCGGGGCGTCGGTCACGTCGATGGTGACGGTGACGTGACCATTGAGCCCCGTACGGATGCCGATCGCGTCGTTCGCCAGTGCCAAGTGGTCGGGCAGTGCGGAATCGAACCATTGGTCTGCCACTTCGGTGGAAGAGGCGCTATCAAGGAGGTGGATCTGCTGGTAATCGGAGAACACAGTCAGCTCTGTTGGCACGGTTCCTTCTTACCCGGCCCCAGGGCTCTAGCGCCCCGGAATCGTCTGGGGAGAAGGAAGTCGCGGACACTGACGCAGTTCTCGCTCGACAGTTCCCCCGGATGTAGCGCAGACGCAGCGCCACGACCACGAACAGCGGCTCGGCGACGCGATCGAGCGTGGTGTTCCACGGCGCTTCCGAAACGTTGCAGCTTGGCTGCGTAGGCTTCGTCTCGTCACGCAGTACGCCGAAACCGGCTATCGCGACATATCGGCCCCTCAGGGGGAAGTGTGCGGCGCGCCGCCCGAGGTAGCCGCCGGTGTCCCGATGTAGGAATCGAGGATGCGGACCATGAGATCGCCTAGCGCCTGGCGGCTGGCGGGATCCCCCGGTCGTGCGATCTCATGCAAGGTGAACCCGTCGATCAGGGCGATGAACTGCCGGGCGGGAATGTCGGGATCGGTGACACCGAACGCCTCGAGTGCCTGCTTCGTCGCGTCTTCGATTACCGCCATGATCCGCTGGACCGGTTGGCTGAGCTCCTGTCGCCGCCGGACAGCGAGATAGGCCTCGAACTGGGCAATCGAATCGTTGTTGTCCTGCTTGGAGACTAGATCGATCAGGCTTTCGGCCAATTGTTCGCGTGTGATTGCACCGGAGTGTGCCGTCCGCAACAGTGTGGCGACTTTGCCGGTGATGGTCTCGGCGACGCGGGTGATGGCGGCATCGATGACCTCGTCGACCGAGGCGAAGAAGTAGCTGGTCGTGGAGGCAGGGTGGCCCGCATGGTCGGCGACCGCTCGGAAGGTCACCCGTTCGAGTCCACGCTCGGCGATGATCGCGATCGCGGAGTTGATCAGCTCATCGCGTCGCTCGCGGCCCCGCGCATAGTGCGCCCGACGTCCGTTGCCCATAAGAGCACGGTACCCACCCCAATGAACTCTGGCCATTTGGCCAAAGTTTGCGTACTGTCGGGTACAGACCCGCTGTCCCTCCAGCGCCGACCACGCGGTCTCCCACCCCAAACCAAGGAGTTCTTATGGCCTATCACCGTCTGCACCTCGGCATCAGTCCGCAGGCGAGCACGACCTCCGATTGGGCGAGCCGATGAGCACTAACAACACCGACGTCCTGGTGATCGGCGCGGGTTTGGCGGGTTTGACCGCCGCGCGGGCGTTGCGCGCCAACGGGCTCGACGTCCATGTTCTCGAGGCCCGCGATCGAGTCGGCGGGCGCACGGTCAACCACGATCTCGGTGACGGCCGCATCGTCGAGGCCGGCGGGCAATTCGTCGGCCCCACCCAGGACCATGTCCTGAAGCTGGCCGCGGCATTGGGGGTCGACACCTTCCCCGCCTACGACAGCGGCGCCAGCACCTACGTCAAGAACGGCAAGGCGCGCCGGTTCGGCAACGGGGTCCCACCGGATCCCACCGCGCTACCCGATGTCGGCAGGCTCATGGCTCGTCTGGACCGCATTGCACACACCATCCCGCTCGCGCAGCCGTGGAACGCACCGAACGCGCGAGCCCTCGACGCCGAGACCTTGGCCACCTGGGCGCGGCGGGGCGCGCTCACCGACGGCGGAGTGGACCTGCTCGACATCCTGCTCGGTTCCGCGTTCGGCGGATCGGCGACCGACTCCTCGGCGTTGTTCGGCCTGTGGTACATCGCCGGAGCCGGCAACGAGCACACCCCAGGCACGGTGGCCCGCATGATGAATGTCGCCGGCGGCGCACAGGAATCGCGCTTCGTCGGTGGCTCGCAACGAATTTCGCTACTGCTGGCCGAACAGCTCGGCGATGCGATCACCCTGAACGCACCCGTACGCCGCATCGACCAAACCCCCGCACTGGTGACCGTCCACACCGATCAGGGCACCTGGACCGCCCGGCGGGTAGTAGTCGCCGTGCCACCGGTGCTGGCCACACGCATCGCATGGGACCCGGTGCTACCCGCCCCCCAGGAGGCACTGTTTCAGCGGATGAACTTCGGCACGCTCGCGAAAGTCGAAGCGGTCTACCCCGAGCCGTTCTGGCGCGCGGAAGGCCTGTCCGGTCAAGGCGCGTTCCGCGACCCGACCGTCCCGGTCTGCTCGATGTTCGACAACTCCCCACCCGATGGCGGGCCGGGCGTGTTGATGGGTTTCGTCGGCGCGCGCCAGTGGCGAGCGTGGGCGCCGAAACCGGCGGGTGCACGCATCGGGGCGGTATTGCGGGCATTCAGCACCGTCGTCGGCCCCCGCGCGCTACAGCCGTCGAGCGTCATCGAGAAGGACTGGACCGCCGAGGAATGGACCCGCGGCGGCCCGACATCGGTGCTGACGCCGGGCGTGCTGACCGAATTCGGCCACTGGCGTGATGTCCCGTTCGGCCGGGTGCACTGGGCAGGTGCCGAACATGCCGACTACTGGAACGGATTCATGGACGGCGCCGTCCGATCAGGCGAACACATCGCCACCGAGATCATCGAAACAGAAGGAGCACAACCGTGACCGACCGATTCGTCATCAGCGCCCACCGCAACCTCGTGGTGACGCCCGAGGAAGTGTGGGCACTGACCAGTGACACCAGCCGCTACGCCGACTGGGTCGGCAGCGTGTTGCAAGTCGAGACCCACCACGGGCAAGCACGCCCCGGCGGCACCTACACCGAACAGGTCCGGTCGATCGGGCCGTTGACCACCCATGCGCAGTGGACCGTGCGGCAGATCGAGCCGATGAGTCTGCGCATCGACTCCGGCGAAGGCTTCGCCCCGCTGCGCGATGTCGTCAACGTCTTTCGCTTCGCGCCCATAGGTGACGGTGCCGCCACCGCAATGACCTACGAGTTTCACTTCAGCCTGAACCCCCGCCCGCTCGGCGTACTGGTCCACCGGCTGCTGTCGAAGTCCATGCAGGCCGACTTCGACGCCTCCATGCGCACATTGGAAACCGTCATCCTCTCCGAGCGTGTCCATGTCGGGAAATGACCTCGCCGGGACGGTGATCCTGGTGGTGGGTGCGTCCTCGGGAATCGGGCGGCGCTTTTCTGAACTCGCCGCCGACGCCGGAGCCGCTGTCGCGATCACCGCCCGCCGCGCCGAGCTGTTGGATGAATTCGCCGCCGACCTCAACAGTCGCGGGCGCCCCTGTTCTGCTCATCCCGCGGACGCGACCGACGCCGCGGCTGCCCGCGAGGTCGTCGAGCAGGTCATCGACCTGCACGGCGGCATCGATGTGGTGTTGCTCAACGCCGGGGGCGCGCCCGCGCTGGACCTGCGCACTTCCAGCGCCGAGGCCATCACCGGCTACATGCGCACCAACTACGACGTCGCGGTCAACTATCTGGTGCCGGTCCTTGCCCATATGCGCGCACGCGGCCACGGCACCGTCGCCCACACCAACTCCCTGGCCGGCTGGTACGGAATCCCTCTGCAAGGGCCATACTCCGCGGCCAAGGCCGCGCTGCGGGTGCTGTTCGATACCTACCGAATCGAGTACGCCGGCACCGGGATCCGCTTCGTGTCCATCTATCCGGGGTTCGTCAGAACCGACGCCACGGTCGGCGACGGCATGAGCGCCCCTGGTGAAATCGATGAAGACACCGCCGCCGAACACATGATCCGCGCCGTAGTGCGGGCAAGGGACTCCTATGCGTTTCCCCGCTCGACCGCCGCCCTCGTGCATTTCGGACGCATCGTGCCGCCCCGCGTGCGTCGCGCGATCCTGGCCAAGCTGCTGCTCGACGACCAGCAGCCTGGAGGCGAGACCGGGGAGCAACGCCGATGAATGCGCCGTCCCCGGTCTCCGACCTGCGAAATACGTTCCAGCGCGGGACCACTCGCCCGATCCAGTGGCGTCGCGAACAGCTTCTCGGGCTGCGGCGGCTACTACGCGACAACGAGGTCGCCCTCACCACGGCTCTGCATCAGGACCTGCGCAAAAGCGCCACCGAGGCCCTGCTGACCGAAATCGGCGTCGTCATCACCGAGATCGATCACACCCTCACGCACTTGCGGCGCTGGCTGCGCCCGCGCCGCGTGCGCATACCGATCAAACTGCATCCCGCCCGTGCCACCGTCGTACGCGAGCCACTGGGCGTGGTGCTGGTGATCGCGCCCTGGAACTATCCCCTCCAACTGGTCCTGGGGCCACTGGTCGGCGCGCTGGCCGCCGGTAACACCGTCGTCTTGCGTCCCAGTGAGCTCGCCCCCGCCACGTCGCGGATTCTGGCCGAACTCGTGCCGCGCTATCTGGACAGGCGGGCCGTGCGGGTCGTCGAGGGTGGTGTGGAGGCCACGACATCGCTGTTGGGTGAGCGTTTCGACCACATCTTCTTCACCGGCAGCGGTCGTGTCGGCCGGATCGTGCTCGAGGCCGCCGCCGCGAACCTGACGCCGGTGACCCTCGAACTCGGCGGCAAATCCCCTGTGTGGGTCGACGAGACCGCAGACCTCACTGTCGCCGCACGCCGCATCGCGTGGGGCAAATTCGTCAACGCCGGACAAACCTGCGTCGCGCCCGACTACGTGCTCACCACACCCCGAGCCCGGCCCGCCGTCGAAGCCGCGCTGCGCGAGGCGATCACCGAGTTGTTCGGCCACGATCCCCGGCACAGCCCCGACTACGCACGCATCGTTTCCGCCGATCACCTTGCACGGCTGACGAAGTTCCTCGATGACGGCGCCGTGGCGGCGGGCGGGCAGGTCGACGAGCACGCACGCTACTTCGCACCGACGGTGCTCACCGACGTCGACCCCACCTCGGCGGTGATGCAACAAGAGATCTTCGGACCGATTCTGCCGATCGTGGAGGTGGCCGACGTCGATGCGGCGGTCGACTTCGTCAACGACCGCGACAAACCGCTGGCGCTGTATGTGTTCACCGGATCGGCGCCCGTCCGCCGCCGGTTTCAGCGGCACACCAGCTCGGGCGCCGTCATCTGCGGAACCGCGCTGCTGCACCTGGCAGTGCCAGAGCTGCCCTTCGGTGGTGTCGGCCCCAGCGGGATGGGCGCTTACCACGGTGAACGCTCGATCGCGACGTTCAGTCACGACAAAGCGGTGCTCGACAAACCGTTGCGTCCCGACCTCACCAGGCTGATCGAACCGCCCTACAACCGTTTCGGCCGCTGGCTGGTGCGACTGCTGTCGACCATGCCCTCGACCACCTCCCACCTCGCGGCCACGCAGCGCTGGGCCGCGCCCACCCGAAAGGTTCGCGATGACAGGCAATGACGCACGACTCCGGGCGGTCGCGTTGGGCGTTCATGTGCTCGATACCCTTGTCCGCCCGGTGGAGGAAATCCCCGCCGGACAAGGCGGGACGCTCGTCGAGCAGATCGCCATCAGCGCCGCCGGCACCGCCGCGGCCACGGCAATGGTCATGTCCAAGCTCGGTGTGCAGGTGCGCACTTGCGGTGTGGTCGGCGATGATCCGATCGGTGCGTTACTGACGACACTGCTGCAGTTCGACGGCGTCGACACCACCCTGCTGCACCGCAAATCCGGGGTTCAGACCTCGGCGACGGTGTTGCCGATCCGTCCCGATGGATCGCGCCCGGCCTTGCATGTCATCGGCGCCAACCAGTATCTGCCCCAATACATCCCGTGGGAGGCGCTCGACGACGCCGACATCGTCCACCTCGGTGGACCGGAGTTCTACGGTGGTGACCTCAGCGGGAAGATCTTGCGCCGCGCCCGCGAACAAGGGGCGGTCACCTCCGCAGACAGCCTGGCCCCTGGTGTGCCCGAGGCGCTGGCCTACTTCGAATCGGCCTTACCCGAGATCGACTATCTGTTGCCCAACGACGAACAGGTCATGGGCTGGACCGTCGCGTCCACTCTGCACGAAGGGTGCCGCCGACTCGTCGAACGTGGCGCTCGCTGTGTCGTGGCGACCGCAGGGGCCGATCCGACGGTGATCGCCACGGCCGAAGGCATCACCGAGGTTCCCTCTTACGCTGTCGATGTCGTCGACACCAGCGGCTGTGGTGACGCCTTCTCCGCCGGGTTCCTGCGCGGGATCTCTCTCGGCATGCACCCCGAGCAGGCCGCACGACTGGGCAACGCCACCGCCGCCCAAGTGGCCCAGGGGCTGGGCAGCGACTTCGGCAGCTACACCCTCGACACCGTGCAGGACTTCATCACCCGTCGCGAACAGGAGCCTTCTCGATGACCACCGAAATCGACGCCGCTCGCGCAGCGGTCGCCGAAACCAGCCGCCAACTCGCCGCCCGCCACCTCGTCCTCGGCACAGCCGGCAACGTCAGCACCCGCGTTGGAGACCTCGTAGCCGTCACTGCCACCGGCGTCACCCTCGCCGACACCACCGCAGACCACGTCACGGTCGTCGACCTGGACGGCCACCACCATGCAGGGCACCTGCGACCGACCTCGGAACTGGAAATCCACCTCGGCGTCTACCGCTCCTCGCAAGCTCATGCCGTCGTCCACACGCACTCCCCGGCAGTCGTCTCCCTGTCCTTGATCACCACCGAACTCCCCGTCGTCCACTACCAGCAACTCCTCCTCGGTGGACCCCTACCGGTCGTGCCCTTCGCCGCATTCGGCACCGAGGAACTCGCCTCGACAACCTTGGCCGCACTACGACACCGAACCGCCGCGATACTGGCCAACCACGGATCGGTCGCCGTCGGAAACTCACTCGACGCCGCCTTCGACAACGCCGTGCTCCTGGAATGGTTGTGCCGGGTCTACCTCGATGCCGCAGCGGTAGCGCCACCGGCCTCGCTGACCGACGCGCAAATCCAGGAAGTCGTACAAGTCGCCTTCCGCACCGGATACGGCAGCACCCACCCGATCCAGTAGGGCTGCGCGGAGGTCCGGGAGGGCAAGGCCCACATCCACGCCACCTTCGCTGCCCACGGCGACCACGTGATCAGCGGGCACGTCCACTCCGCCGAGATCGGCACCCGGTTCGCCCGCGTCTAGATCCTGCCCGTCGGATAGTTGTCCTTCGTTACGAGAAATGCCAGTGAACCGCCGCGTGCCGCCGGTGGATCGTGGTCCAATGTGGTCGAGTAGCAGTCAGCAGGCTCGCCGGGAACCTCGTGCGGGCCAATGCGATTCGAAAGGACCGTCGCAGTGGTCGAGGTGAGCGTGCGCGCGTTGCGGCGTGCCGCTGCGCACCGGCTGACGGCCTTGGACCAGGCCGACGAGCTGACCGGCGAACACTGCGGCTCACCGCGCACACGATCGGAGTCAGCGAACGCACGGTGTGGCGGTGGGTGCAGGCCGGGCCGGGATCCTGGCCGCGCTGCGCCCCGCAGTGCTGCGGCGGCCGCCGTACGGGCCAGCCGGAGGGCTACCGGGCATGGTGCGCATCGACCACGACCGGCGCACCGATATCGCGATCGTGTTCGTCGGTGGCGGGGACTGCTCGATAGCTACCTCGCGGGTAAGGAGCGCAGCCTCGTAGGCGTCGATGATCCATTCTCCGATCGCCTGCCACCGGGACTCCGCAAAGGATTTTCCCGGCGCCCCGGCGCCCCGGCGCCCCGGCGGGACGGTCAGTGCGCAGGCAGCGGCCAGGCGGGACGATCCGCGCCGTAGGCGGGCGCGGGCCAGGCGTAATCCGGGTATTCGGCGAGGGCGGGTGGGGCCGTGACGATTTGCCCGTGCCGGACCGCCTGCGCCGGGTTCGGCGCCGCGGCCTTGGGATGACGCGGCGTGCGATCCGGCGCGTCGAGCAACCAGGATGCGGTGCGTGCCAGCGCGACCCGCACGTCCCGGCCGACGCCGTCCTCGCCGCGGGCGACCAGCGCATCGATCACGCCCGCGGCGAGCAGATAGCCGGACGCGTGGTCCAGCGCCTGCGCGGGCAGCGCACCCGGTACCGCGGGCGCGCCTTCGAGGATCGAGATCCCCGAGGCGGCCTGCACGATGCTGTCGAAGCCGCGGTGCCCGCCCCATGGACCGATCTCGCCCCACGCGGATACCCGCCCGTGGATCAGGCCAGGACGGCTGGCGGCGCGCACGCCCGCGCGCTCCAGCGCGCCCGGCCGGTAGCCGGTGATCAGCACGTCCGCGGCGGCTATCAGCTCGTCGATCCGGTGTGTGCGGAGGTCCACCAGCGTGGAGCGCTTGCCCTGGCAGGTGTCCGCGTACTGCCACGGGATCTCCGGCAGCTGCGGCGGATCGACGCGCAGGACCTCGGCGCCGAGCAACGCCAGCGCCCGCGTCGCGACCGGTCCCGCGATCACCCGGGTCAGATCGAGCACCCGCACACCCCGCAGCGGCTGCAAAGGTGCTGCACCCGACGGCAACCCGGGTTCACCGCGGTCCGCGCGCGGTGCGATCGCCACCACGGGACCCGCGGCGGCGGCCTGTCCCTGCGGGCTCGCGGCCCACTCCTGCTCGGTGCGGACCCGGACCGCGATCGCGCCGTGCGCGGCGGCCCGATCCTCCAGATCGGAGGCGCGGCTCATGGCCATCTGGGCGACGGCCAGATCG
Source organism: Nocardia sp. NPDC051787 (assembly GCF_040681325.1). NCBI lineage: Bacteria > Bacillati > Actinomycetota > Actinomycetes > Mycobacteriales > Nocardiaceae > Nocardia > Nocardia sp. NPDC051787. The sequence goes on along the minus strand of NZ_JBFAYO010000004.1, from coordinate 202,792 downwards.
ACGGGCGCGGACTCGGGCAGGTCGAGGGCGGCGAGCAGGCGGGAGCGGTGGTGCGGATAGTTGGCGTGCGTGCGGACCCAGCCGTCGAAGGTGGGGAAGAAGCCGGACAGGTCGGTGAACAGCGTCGGCCCTCGGTCCCCGACGCGTAGCAGTTTCTCGCTGGAGAAGGCCGCGGTGATGCGGCTGGGGTCGATGCGGTGGGCCACCGGGTCGAGGCCACGCGCTTCGCGCATGCGGTTCGCCGCTGCCGTCAGCGTCGCGACCGAACCGGCCGCCAGCGCCCAGACCGGTAATGTCGCGGCGAGATTGCTACCCGGATCGGGCGCGGGGGAGATGGGCGAGGCGGTGACACCGATACCGGCCTCGTAGTCATGGACGAGCCGTGCGTGCGTGTTCACTCGCTTCAGCGTAGTTGCCGCACCGGAGCAGGCGCGTGCCGCGGTTGATCTTCGCGCGGGCTCTTAGAGGCCACGACTGCCGGCCCGCGCCGCCGATCTCTGGTGCCACCTGCGGCGTTGCGGATGGGGGTGGGAACGTTGCTGGTGCGCAGGCGTGCAATATCACACGTCGCCGGAGCCATCGCCGCTCGGATCTCGTAGCCATCGGTGCCGCGCCGCCGAGCATACAGAGGCTGCGATCATCCCATCGCGGGTAACTTCTCGGCGCGATTGCGGAGCGAGTGCCGACAAGCGGGTCGCATCGGAGCCACAGTGCAGCGCGGTTCAGGGCGTTCGCCGGACAGCGGGGTTGCGTCAATGTCCGGCGATATTGCCGGCCGAGATGTGAAAAGAGCTGTCACACATGCCTTCTCGCCAGTGAGGATAGCGGCAGGCGACGAGACGCGGGAATTCGGTCAATATGTCCAGGTGCTGCACCGCGGCTCACGGCGCGGAAAACAGCGCGTGAATCCGATGACCTGTCCGTCACGTGCGGACATAGGGCTAGAGCATGACTGGCCGCACCGCAACACCACGCGGCACCGATATGTGAGGTCGAGCGACGATGACGAACGCCCATGCCGGCAGTGCGGAGCACGCAGTCCCGACGACGAGGATCATAAGGAACCCCCCTGGGCGGGAGAGGACCCCGGCTTTCGGCAACGATATGCAGCCGCGTTCCGCACTGATCCCCGACCGGGTTCGCCGAGCGCCGATCAAACACGACTACGAACTGATGGCGGTGCAGGATGCCCAGAACGCCGGGTATCTGCGGGAAATCCAGGATCTCGCCGCCGAACGCGCCGCGCTCGGCGGGAGGAAAGGCCATGACCAGGCCAACCGGCTGCGCGTGGAGCAGCTCGAGGCGGCGCTCGCGGCGGCCACCGCGGATGCCATCGCGGCCGGGGTTCCCGCGGGCGACGTCGATCGTGCGGTGGAATACGGACGCGCAGGCGACTACTGGGCCGATCGCCCTGCGCATCGCTATCTCGGGCGCATCGCCCAGCTGACCCACGAAATGGATTCTCGGCTCAGCGAATTGGACGACTACCGGCAGCGGATCGCCGAACTCGAACGACGACTGGCGCGGACCAGCCGCGGCGACGCCTGATCCGTCCGGTCCGGCACGCGACAACGTGCAGTCCGCGGCCGAGGACATCGGCGCCGCGGGCGCGGATGAATTCGCCCGCTGGTTCCCTGCACTGGGCGCCGGTGAGGTGCAGCGTAGGAGCGGACCACCGCCGATATGAAGCTGACGCGCTCGACAGCGATCCCGCGGTTCTGCGGCCGGAAGCGGTATCGGTGCCGCGCGACCGGGAACGCCGCCGGACGGCTACCGTGAGCTGGTTCAGGGTGACGCCGGAACGGACGACGGGCAAGGAGGCCGAACGTTGGCTGGAACTTTCACCGATTCGGAGTGGTTGCGGACTTTGCGATCCGAGACGGTCGTGAATCACCGTCTGCTGTGCTTCCCAGCCGGCGGCGGACCGGCCACGGCGTATCGGAATCTGGCACTGCGATTCGGTACGGGCGTGGCGGTGCACGCCGTGCAGTACCCGGGGCGGCAGGACCGGTTGGGCGAGGAACCGATCACCGAACTCGGCGTGCTCGCCGACCGGATCGCCGCGGAAGTGCTGGCGCAGGGAGTGATCGACCGGCTGTCGTTGTTCGGGCACAGCATGGGCGCGACGGTGGCGTTCGAGACCGCGCGCAGGCTCGAACGCGGCGGGCAGCCGGTCGCCACGCTGTTCGTCTCCGGCCGTCCGGCGCCGACGTTCGAGGAGACGCGGCGATTGCACCTGGCCTCCGACGACGAACTCATCGGCGACCTGATCCGGTTGGCCGCCGATCCCGCGCCACTCGAGATGCTGCGCGCGGAACCCGGTCTCGCCGACCTGGTCCTGCCGGCGGTCCGTGCCGATTACCAGGCGGTGGAGACCTATCGCTATCAGCCGGGCGATCCGCTGCGCGCCGATATCGCGGCACTGGTCAGCACCGAGGACCCGACGATGCGGCCGGAGCAGGCCGACGAATGGCGGGCGCACACCAGCGGTGGCTTCGATCGGGCGACGTTTCCCGGCGGGCATTTCTATCTCGACGAGCGCACCGTGGCGGTCGCCGACTTCGTCGCGCGCCGTCTCGCGCACGCCTGAAGGAGCGGCGGACTTCTCAGTGCGGATGGTTCAGCCGGACGGCGGCCGACCGCTGCCACCGGATCGATACGTAGCCGATCCAGGAGGCCGCGACCAGCACGGCGGCCAGCAACCGCACCAGCCCGAGGGCGTCCTCGGGGTAGAGCACGCCCGTGATGTAGTGGTCGATGAATCCGCTCGACGGCAGCCGGACCAGGCCCGCGCGCTCGCGCGCCCAGTTCTCCACATGGGTCAGCGGGCATTCGAGCCCGAATACGATCGTGCTGAATCCCCACCCGGCCGTGACGACGTGCAGCCAGATGGTGCGCGGAAAGCGCCACGCAAGGAATCCGCCGACCACCACGTAGGCCACGAAGGCGAAATGCGTGGCGGCCGTGGCGTCGGCCAGCAGCCGGTACAGCACGCCTCCAGGGTATCCCTCGCCGGGAATCGACGGTCCCACGACTGCGGGCGCAACCGGTTCTACCAAGGGGATGGCTGGTAGTCCTTGAGGAAGCAGCCGTACAGGTCGGTGCCGTTCTCGCCCTGCACGATCGGGTCGTAGACGCGCGCCGCGCCGTCGACCAGGTCCAGCGGCGCGTGGAACCCTTCCTCGGCGAGGCGGATTTTCGTGTAGTGCGGGCGTTCGTCGGTGATCCAGCCGGTGTCGACGGCGGTCATCAGGATGCCGTCTTGCTCGAACATCTCCCGAGCGCTGGTGCGGGTCAACATGTTCAGCGCGGCCTTGGCCATATTGGTGTGCGGATGTCCCGGCCCTTTGTAGGCGCGGGAGAACTGCCCCTCCATGGCCGACACGTTGACGACGTACTTGCGCCGCGCGGCCGCGGCGGCCATCGCCGGCCGCAGGCGGGAGACCAGGATGAACGGCGCGACCGAGTTGCACAACTGCACTTCGAGCAGTTCGGTGGGATCCACCTCGGCGACGGTCTGCACCCAGCTGTTGGTGTGCGCGAGGTCCGGCACCAGGCCACCCGCATCGATCGCGACGCCGCGCGAAATGCGCTCCGGCGTTGCCGATCCGGCGACCAGTGCCAGCTCGGCGACATCGGCGGCCGACAACGCCGGAGTCAGCGAGGCCGTCAGAGCGCTGGGGTGGGCCTGCATGGTCTTGCCGAAACTCACCACGTCCGGCAGCGTGCCCGCGGGCAGCGGTCCGGACTCGGCTTCGACCAGCGCGCTGTAGGCCCCGGCAGAGCGGCGCACGGTTTGCGCTGCGTTGTTGATCAGGATGTCCAACGGCCCCTGCGCGGCGACATCGTCGGCCAGCGCGACGACCTGGGCCGGGTCGCGCAGATCGATGCCGACGATGCGCAGGCGGTGCAGCCAGTCCGCGCTGTCGTCCATCGCGGTGAAACGCCGGATGGCGTCGTTGGGGAAGCGGGTGGTGATGGTGGTGTGCGCGCCGTCGCGCAGCAGTCGCAGTGCGATGTACATGCCGATCTTGGCGCGGCCGCCGGTGAGTAGCGCGCGGCGCCCGGTGAGATCGGTGCAGGCATCGCGCTTGGCGTGGCTGTTCGCGGCGCAATCGGGGCACAGCTGGTGATAGAACGCGTCGACCCGGGTGTAGCGCTGCTTACAGATGTAGCAGGGGCGCGGACGGATCAGCGTGCCCGCGCTGGCACCGGTCGTGGTCGAGCTGATCGGGATGCCCGCGGTCTCGTCATCGATCCGGTTCGGCGAGCCGGTCGCGGTGGCCGCGACCACCGCCCGGTCGGCGGCCGACACCGACTCGCGCGCTGCGGACCTGCGCCGCTGCTTGAGCTTCTTGAACATGTGCCCGACCGCGCGCTGCACCGACACCGAGTCGGGATGATCCTTGTCCAATGATCCGGCCTGCTCCAGGACGCGCAGGCAGGTCGCGAGGTCCTCGGGATCGATCATGCTTTCGGCCATCGCGGCGGGGGACATCCTTCAGTGAGCTGGGGCAAGCGACCGGCCCATTGTCGCAAACCCGCCCGCGGGGTAGCTCTCCGGTTGCGATCAGCTGCTGCGCCGCGGGCTGATCGCCGCGCGGTCGGCGCGCAAGTCGTCGACGAAGTTGGCGATCGCCTCGGCGACCAGCAGCGGTTCGGTGACCGGCAGCCAATGATCGGCCGGGACGGCGCGGCGCCACACCTGGTCGACCCAGCGCGCGGAGGCGTCGTAGACCGCGGCCGGGACGAACGGATCGGTGGTGTCCACCAGCAACTGCACCGGAACGGCGGTGCGCCGCACCCGCGGCTCCCTCAGGTGATGCGTGAGGTTGACCTGCGCGATCCGTGCACCAGCGACGAGATCCGCCGGCCACGTGCGCGCGAGGCGCGCCGGCACCGGCGAGATACCGCCGAGCCGCCGCACCAGCAGGCCACGGACGCGCGGTGGGTAGAGCCTGCGGGCGATCGCGCCGGGCGTGAGCGCCCACCGTGCCCCGCGCAACCACCAGCCCAGGTCGCCGAGCTCCCGGCGGGCACGCGGCGCCAAGGCGCGCAACCACAGGCCGAGGTGGTCGAGATTCGGGCCGGAGATCGCGGTGAACGACGCGACGCGGGTGTTGGCCCGGTCGTCGCAGACCGCCTCCCACAGTTGCACCGCGCCCCAGCCGTGGCCGCAGATGTGCACGGGCCGGCGCGGGCTGGCGGCATCGATCACCGCGAAGAAGTCCTCCGCCAGCCGGTCGAGGCGATACTCCGAGAGCAGTCCGCGCCCGGCCGAACGGCCGTGTCCGCGGACGTCGTAGCCGATCACGCGGAAACCGTCGGCCAGCAGCGCCGCAACCGTGGCCCAGGTGCGATGGGTATCGGTGAGACCGTGCACCAGCACCAGGGGTTCGGCGGCAGGATCGCCCCATTCGAAGACGGCGAGATCGGCGCCGTCCCGGGCGACCGTCCAGACGCGGTCGGGGCGGGGCGCTTCGGTGGTGTCGAGCGGTTCGGTCATGTCCTGCCTCGTTCGTACCGATTCCAAGGGCACGTCGCCGTCGTGCACCACGTCAGTAATGCCATACGGAGAGTACGAAGAATCGACCGGGCAGGGGAGACGTGCGATGCCGAATATGGCGCAGCTCACGGGGATACGGCTGCCCGCGCCCGGATGACGTGGCGGACGGACCGAACGAAGAACGCCACGCTTGTTGACAACTCGCCAATAGTCCGGGAATCTGAGGGCGGAACCGGCGACGGGGCCGGACCGGAGCGAGCAAAGGATCGGGCGATGAAACGCGCGGCGTGGAGTGACGACGAGGTCGAGGCGGTACGAGACCTGGCGAGAACCTTCTTCGAGAAGGAGGTCGTCCCCCACGAGGAGAAGTTCGTCGCGCAGGGGCACCCGGACCGCGCGCTGTACAACCGGGCGGGCGAACTCGGGCTCCTGTGCCCGGCGATCCCGGCCGAGTACGGCGGTGGCGGCGGCACGTTCGCCCACGAGGCCGCGATCATCGAGGAGCAGGCGCGCGCGGGTGACGGTTCGATGGGCATCCCCGTGCACAGCTCGATCATCGCGCCCTACCTCGACGAGTTCGGCTCCGAAGAACTCAAGCGGCGCGTGCTGCCCAAGGCCGCCAGCGGCGACATGGTCCTTGCCATCGGCATGACCGAGCCGAGCACCGGATCGGACCTGCAGAACATCAAGACCCGCGCGGTGCGGGACGGCGACGAATACGTGATCACCGGTTCGAAGATCTTCATCACCAACGGCTGGCTCTGCGACGGCATCGTCATCGCCGCCAAGACCGACCCGGCCAAGGGCGCGGCGGGGGTCTCGTTGATCTTCGCCGAAGTCGGCGACCACACCCCGGGCTTCACCCGCGGACGCATCCTGAACAAGATCGGGGGCAAGGCCCAGGACACCGCCGAGTTGTTCTTCGACGGCCTGCGGGTGCCAGCGACCAACCTGCTCGGGGGAGTCGAGGGTCAGGGCTTCTATCAGATGATGCGGCTGCTCGCGCAGGAGCGCTTGGTCACCGCGATCATCGCGGTGGCCATGATGGAGAAAGCCGTGCAGCTCACCGTCGAGTACACCAAGGGCCGCGAGGCGTTCGGCAAACCACTGTTCGCGATGCAGAACACCAAGTTCGAACTCGCGGAGTGCGCGACCATCGCCAAGGTCTCCCGCACCTTCCTGGACGATTGCATCAGCAGGCACCTGCGCGGCGATCTCGACGTTTCCACCGCTGCCATGTCGAAGTACTGGTTGACCGATCAGCTCGGTATCGTGGTTGACCGCTGCCTGCAACTGTTCGGCGGCTACGGCTATATGACGGAGTATCCGATTTCGCAGCTCTACACCGGCGCCCGCGTCCTGCGCATCCTCGCGGGCAGCAACGAGGTGATGAAGGATCTCATTGCGCGGTCTCTCTGAAACCAGCAGTAGCGCCGACCCGGCGCTACCGCGCCGCCGTAGGCTCGAACCCGACGAGCGGCGCGCGCAGATTCTCGCCTGTGCGATCGACATGTTCGGCGAGCGGCCGTACGCGGCCGTGTCCACCGCCGAGCTGGCGCAGCGGGCCGGGGTGGCCCGCGGCCTGATCAACCACTATTTCGGCAACAAGCGCGACCTCTATCTCGCGGTGGTGCGGCGGATGGTGACGCTGCCCAAGCTCGACGACATGATCGTGCCCACCGGCACCGCACGCGAACGCGTCGACGCCAGTGTGCACTGGCTGCTGGACACCATCGCCGAGCACGGCAGCACTTGGGTGAAGGTGACCAGCCACGAGGGCGTCGGCGATGACCCCGAGGTGCAGCAGATCCTGGACGCCGCCGACGACGCGGCAGCCGAACGCCTGCTGCTGATGGTGGGGCTCGCCGACTCGGCACACGGCGCCGAATTGCGCGCGATGGTCCGCGCGTACGGCGGCCTGGTCAAGGTCGCGGGCCGGGAATGGATCACCCGGGGCACGCTCACCCGCGAGCAGGTGCACGAGCTGCTGTGCGACATGCTGCTGACGCTGGTCACCGAGTCGCTGCCGAAGGTGGACCGCAGACGATGAGCCCGTGGCCGGGCGGTTACCCGCACGGATATTGCATACTTCGGATCAACTTTTGGCGCTGGGCACCCTATTCTGTGTCGGTATATCGGGGCGGGTCCGGACAGTTCGAGGTTCCTGCGCGGTGTGTTGGTGTGGAGAGGGACCTGGATGACACGAGCGGAACGGCGTGAGACGGATCGCTGGCCTGCGGCACAACCGGAGGAGCGTTGGTCGGAGCCGGAGTCCGACCGCCGCTGGCCGGAGGACGAGGACGAACGCTGGCCGGAGCAGCCGCCGAGCCGCCGCCGGACCGGGCGGCTCCGGGTGGAGATTCCGCCGATCGTCAATCCGTACGCGATCATCGCGCTGGTCGCCGCGCTGCTCGGGCTGTTCCCGGTCGCCATCGTATTCGGATTCATCGCCTTCAGTCATCCCCGCGGTCGCGTCATGGCGATGTTCGCGCTGCTGCTCGGGGTCGCGGAGATCACCGCGGTGGCCGGATTCGTGCTGCTGTCGGGCAACTGGTTGCCGGATGTGATGAACCGCACGTCCGCTGTCGGGCCGACGCCCGTCGCCTCGGTGCCGTCGACCGTGGAGCGTCCGTTGGCGACGACGACGCCCGCCGCGCCGAGCCCCGCCCTGACGACCACGCCGCCGACAGCCGCCCAAGGGCCCGTCACCAAGGGTTCGGTGTGCACCGAGGCCCAACTCGGCCAGATCGGCAGCGGCACCGACGGCAGCACGCTGATCTGCCTCACCACCGCCAGCGGCTATCAGTGGTCCGGTCCGCACACCGTGGCGACCGCCGTGCAACAGGCCGGGGCGAAGTGCGACGCATCGGGACCGAAGACCGGCCGTACCGCCGACGGCCGCGCCCTGGTGTGCGAGGTCAGCGGCCGCAGCGGCACCTGGGTCCTGTGGACCGAGTAGCGGTCGCTATTCGGCCTTCCTCGCCCGGCTCGGCTGCACGCGAGGCGGCTCGTTGGGCATCTTCGGATACTGCGGCGGCCAGGGAGCGTCCATGAGCCCCGCCGCCATGTCCCGCTCGGACATCTCCAGCAACGGGGCGATCGACTGCGGCGTCCGGTCGGCCCACGGGTCGCCGAATTCGGCGTAGCGTGCGGGTACGGTGGCGATGGTCAGATCGTCGGGGACCACCGAATCCAGATCGGACCAGCTGATCGGCGTCGACACCTGCGCACCGACTTTGGGCCGGACACACCAGGCGCCGAAAACCGTTTTGTGCGGCGCGTTCTGATTGAAATCGACGAACACCCGATTCCCGCGCTCCTCTTTCCACCACTGCGCGGTGATGTCCTCCGGATATCGGCGCTCCAATTCCCGCGCCAGCGCGACCGCGGCGGCCCGCACCTGATAACCGTCCCACTTCGGTTCCAATGCGACGTAAATGTGTAATCCGCGCGAACCGGAGGTCTTGATCCGCGATTCGATGCCGAGTTCGGCGAACAACTCCCTTGTCCGCACCGCGGCATGTTGGAGATCGGCGAACGCGATGCCCGGGGAAGGATCGAGGTCGATGCGCAGCTCGTCGGCGATCTCCAGACTGTCGGCGCGGTTGGGCCAGACATGGAATCCGAGACACCCCTGATTCACCGCCCACAGAATATGGGCGAGATCGTGCGCGACGAGCGCGTCGCTGGTGGTGCCGTTGGGCGTGGAGACCTCCACGGTGCGCAGCCACTCCGGCGCGGATTTCGGCACCCGCTTCTGGAACCAGGATTTGCCCGAGGCCCCGTCGGGATAACGCTCCAGCAGCAGCGGCCGTCCGCCGACCACGTTCAGAAACGGTTCGGCGACCGCATGGTAGTAACGCACCAGATCGAGTTTCGTTTCGCCGCGCTTGGTGAAATACACCTTGCCCGGGTTGCTGATCGTGACGGTTCTGCCGTCGACCTCGATATCGACCGACTCACTCATGCCTCCACCTCGCTGGCGCTCGGTTCCGGCACGAGCGAGTGCTCAGCTGTGTCGATTGTTCGCTCGCTGCGCTCACTCATGCCTCCACCTCGCTGGCGCTCGGTTCCGGCACGAGCGAGTGCTCCGTCGCACGCGCAGCGCCTTCGCCGAACAGGGCGCTCAATTCCGCGGGCGCGACTTCGTCCAGCTGCGCGTAGGTGCACGACTCGGGGGTGCGGTCGGTACGGAAACGCACCAGCCTGCCGCCGTGGCGCAGCCGGCCCGATTGGACGTGCTCGTAGCGGACCTCGGCGACCAGTTCCGGTCGCAGCGCTTCCCAGGACAGATCTTTGCCGCCGGTCCAGCGACTCACCCCGCCGGGCATCTTGCCCTCGGCCGCGGCCTGCGCCGCGGCGTCGGCCCATTCCCGCCACGGGTGGTTCGCCAGCGCGTTCGCCCGCAGCGGCGCGAGTTCCTCGACGAGCTCTTTGCGCCGCGCCGCGGTGAAGCTGCTGGCCACGCCGACGTGGTGCAGGTTGCCCTCGTCGTCGAACAGGCCGAGCAGCAGCGAGCCGACCCCGGCGCCGTCCTTGTGCCAGCGGAAGCCCGCCACCACGCAGTCGGCGGTGCGCTCGTGCTTGACCTTGAGCATCACCCGCTTGTCCTGCAGGTAGGCCAGGTCGTCGGACTTGACCATGACGCCGTCGAACCCGGCGCCCTCGAACCGGGTGAACCAGTCCTCGGCGACAGCGGGGTCATGGGTGATCGGAGTGAGGTGCACGCGGGCGAGCGCGGTATCCAGGATCGTCTCCAGCAGCCGCCTGCGTTCGGCGAACGGCTCGCCGGTCAGGTCCTTGTCGCCGAGCGCGAGCAGGTCGAACGCGACGAAACTGGCGGGCGTCTCCCTGGCGAGTTTGGCGACCCTGGACGCGGCCGGGTGCAGACGGTTCTGCAAGGTGTCGAAGTCCAAGCCGTGCTCGGTGACCACCACGATCTCGCCGTCCACCACGCACCGATCCGGCAGCGCCTGCCGCAGCAGCTCGGCGACTTCGGGAAAGTACCTGGTCAGCGGGCGGTCATTGCGGGAACCGAGTTCGACTTCGGCGCCGTCGCGGAACACGATGCAGCGGAAGCCGTCCCACTTGGGTTCGTAGCTCAGGCCCGGCTCGCGCGGTACCGCGGACGCGGATTTGGCCAGCATCGGCCGGACGGGTGGCAGCACCGGTAGGTCCACGCGATCCTCCTCGGGTTCGATCCTCACCCATACCGACGTCGCACACACAGCAAACTCATCGGTATGCCTTGGTTTCGGCTCGATCGTAGGGGGCCGCACCGACACCGGCGTGGACGCCGCCGCTCAGTTCTCCAGCCACCCGTGCTGGTCGGCGAACGCGGTGAGCCGGTCGCGGATGGTGAGGATCTCGCCCGCGGTGAGGGCGGGGCTGGCATCCAACAGCAACTCGGTGATCAGACGTTTGTGTTCGGCGACGGTGAGCTGTCCCGCACCCGGTCGGTCCTTTGCCTTGTGCCGGGCTGGTGGGGCGGATGATCCGCCGACGACGTTGAGATTGACCGCCTTCGGCCCCCGGTCGCCTTCGGTCACCTCGAATTCGAACACCCGCCCCTGACGCAACTCGTCCTCGTCCAGACCGATGTCGTTGACATGGACGAACACGTCCGGTCCGCCATCTTCCGGCCGAATGAATCCGAATCCCCGAGAGCTGTCGAACGACACCAATTTCCCGATGGACACCAACACCCGCTCCTCGTCGCCGTCGCTACCCGGTCACTTTAGCCCGCCTTTTCCTCGTCGTTGGAGGAAAGCGCCTTTTGCAACGAATTGAAAACGGTCAGTCCCTGACCGACCATTCCGTTCACGAGTTCGCCGACCCCATCGGGTCCGTTGAGCACGGTGAGATTCGCGTTCGCCAACCCCTGCGACGCCTGCTTGACGATTTCCGGAAGTTGTTCGATCAACAACTGGTCCAGCGCGATCCGGTTGTTCGACGCGGCCGCCGCGGCCTGGATCCGGGTGCGGTCGGCCTCCGCCTCGGCCAGGATACGCACCCGATCCGCTTCGGCCCGAGCGGGTTTCACGACCTCGGCCTGCAACTGCTGTTCCCGCAGCTCCGCCTCTTTGCGCGCCTGCTCGGCCTGGGCGGTGAGCACCTCTTGCAGTGCCATCGCCTCGGCGAGCGGTCCGGCCTGCGCCGCTTCGGCGTTCGCCTTGTCGATATCGCGCTGGTACTGCGCGCGCAGAATCGCCGTCTCGCGCTGATATTCCGCCTGCCTGCGCTGGGATTCCTGTTCGGCCTGCGCCGCCACCTGGGCGGCCTGTGACTGGGCGATCTGCGCGTCCCGCTGCACCGCGGCATTGTGCGGCGCGGCCAGCGCGGCGATATAGCCGAGGTTGCCGTCGTCGATGGACTGGATCTGGAAGGAATCGACCCACAGGCCGATATTGCTCATTTCCACTTTCGAGGCGACGAGCACTTCGTCGGCCAGCCTCTGCCGCTCCCGGATGATCTCCTCGACCGTCATCGACCCCACGATCGAGCGCAGGTGCCCGGAGAAGATCCGTCCGGTCAGCACCGACATCTCCCGCTCCTGCTCGGAGAGGAACCGCTGCGCCGCGTTGACGATGGACTGGGTGTCGTTGGCGACCTTGAACGCGATCACCGCGCGGACGTCCAGCTGGATCGCCTGCTTGGTGACGCAGCGCTCCTTGATCTCGGATTCGAACATCGCCAGCGACAGATACCGCACCTTGCGGAACAGCGGAATCACCCAGGCGCCGCGTCCGATGATCACTGTGAACGGTGCGTTGTCGCGGCTCTTGCCGCCGCTGACCAGCATCGCCTCGTCCGGGTCCGGCACGTGGTAGCCCAGCACGTCTGTCTCCCTTACTGTTTCAGGTTGCTTCCGCCGGATCCGGGCCGAGCGGAATCCATGGGACGACATCGACGATGCGCCCCGGATGGACCGCGATGACGAGCACGGGCGAACCCGCCGAGATCGGCTCGGTGGCCTGTGCGATGTACAGCTCGGTTCCCCCTCGAATCGCGACCAGAACCTCACCCAGCGTCCCGGCGTCCCGGATCGGCGATGTGAGCGTACCCGTCAAACCCACCACCGGGTCGGTCATCCTACGATCTCCTTTTCCGCCGCTCGAACCGTCACCCTACGTCTCGCACAGCACCTTTCGATATCGAGTAGGCACCCGGCGGACCCGATGCCGGCGCGGGTATACCGCGGCCGCGCAGGTATGTTTTTCGCATGGGAGGGCGTCTCGCGCTGGTGGTGGGTTCGGAATGTGCGGCATTGGGGGAACTGGGGTTCACCGAGGAACTGGCCACCGGGCTGTACACGAGTCTGACCGAGGTGGGCGGTTGGCGGTCGGCGACCGAGCTCGACGGACCGATCCTGAATCCCACTGCGGCGCAACTGTTCGCCGCGGTGGACGCCGCGTTCGCGGCGGCGTCGGAGCGCCAGGCCACGCTGCTGGTGGGTTTCATCGGACACGGCGTGGCGACCAATGCGGAGGACTTCTACCTGCTCGGGCATGATTCTCCGTCGGCGCCCAACTCGCACAACGCTTTTCATCTCACCCAGGAGATCAGGGAGCGGCTCGATCGCGCGGCGCTCGACGGGCTGGTCATGCTCGTCGACGCGTGCGAGGCCGGGCAGGGCGTGCGGGGCGCGGCGCGCCGGTGGACCGATCTGCTGGCGCAGGCGGGCGGGCGGATGGAGCTGCTGGTCGCCTCGGCCGACGGGCCGGCGTTCTCCGGATGCTTCACCAGAACCATGCTGGCCACCTTCGACACCGGGCTGCCGCTTCGCGGGGAGAACCTGCTGCCCTCGGACCTGGTCGACCCGATCGCGGTGCAGTGCGCACAGCAACAGCCGCAACATCTTTCGTTCAATTCCGGGGCGGTATCGACAGAGCAGGGCGTCGACCCGGGATTGTGGCTGGTACCGAACACCGCCCGGCACCGGGACGCGGTGAGCGGCCGCTCCGCCGCGGGCTTCGTCGACCAGCTGACCAGAAGGCTGCTGCTGACCCCCGACGTGCGTGAGCGTCTCGCCGCGATCGTCGACGCGGGCAGCTATCGGCTCCGGGCGGTGCTGGGGCCGGCGGGGGTGGGCAAATCGACGCTGCTGGCCATGCTGATCCGCCCCAGCTTGGTCGACGGGCTCGCCGTGACCCCCGAATACATCACCGCCGCGGTATTCCTGACGGTGAGCAGTTCGGTGGAGTCGGTCGCCGCGGAGCTGGCCGCGCAGCTCGGTGCGCGCGTGCCCGGCTTCGCGGAGGCGGCGCGGGCGGCGCGCACCCCTCGGGCCAGGGACGAGTCCGACATCTTCGACATCATGGTCCGTCATCCGCTGACGCGACTATCCACCGCAGGCCGCCGCGTCACCCTGGTGTTCGACGGGCTCAACCAGCCGCAGGAGGGGACCAGGCGACTGCTCGTCGCCGCGATCGCCGATCTGACCCGGCGGGAGGATCTGCGGCATGTGCGCGTGATCGTCGGCATCCGGCCCGGTACCGGCGTCGAGGACGACCCGGCGCTGGCGCATATGTACCGGATCGAGGTCGCCGAACCGGGCGCCGACGACATCGCCGCGGTGGTGGAGACGGCGCGTGGGACGGCGCCGATCGGCCCGGTCGACTGGATCGGCTGGATCCAGCGGTTGCTGGCCGAGACGCCGACGGACAAGCGGGGTTCGCGAGTGGTGTCGGGCGGCTGGTTGCTGGCGCGGCTCCTGCTGGAGGTGGCCGGGCGGTTGACCGACGGCGCCGTCGCCGCCGGGATCGGTCTCGAGCACGTCGTCGCGCTGCGGTTGGAGACGGCGATGCGGCCGCTCGCTGCCGAAACCGCCGGGGCGACCGGAGCTCTGCTGGGTGTGCTGGTGGCGGCTGGGGTCGGCCCGGTGTTGCCGCTGGAGTTGCTGGACGCGGCACTGGCGTCGTTGGGTGTGGACCTCAACACCGTACGGATCCGCGACATCGCCGTGAATCTCGGAGCACTGGTCATCCGCGGTCATCCCGGTACCGTCCGCGAGTCGCTCGGTGTGAGCCACGGCGCGTTCCTGCCCGCCTTGGACGAGGAATGCCGCAGGCTCGGGGTGTCCCTCACGGACGCACACCGCGCGCTCGTCGCGGCGATCCAGTCCACCCCCAGCGACCGCGCCGCCGACTACGCGCGCGGCGCGGCGGTGCGCCACTGCCTGGCCTACGGCGATTCCGCCTTGGCCATCGACTTCCTGGTGAAGCTGGAAACCGGGAGATCGGCCGACGATCGTGACCTGTGGGCCGCGTGGCTGCCCGACTTCGTCGAGGCGCTCGGTCCCGATCACCCCGACACCTTCACCGCCCGGGACCGGCGCGCCTACCACCGCGCCGAGAGCGGCGATCTGGTCGGCGCCATCGGCGATTTCGAGCGGCTGCTCGCCGACCGGCTGCGCGTGTTCGGCCCCGACGACCTGAACACGTTGAACACCCGGGACCGACTGGCCAGCTACCGCGCTCGCTGCGGCGACCACTCGGGCGCGGGCGCGGAGTTCGAGCGGCTGCTCGCCGACCAGCTCCGCCTGCTCGGACCCGGCGATCCCGAAACCCTGCGCACCAGAACCAATCTCGCGTCCAATCGGGGTGACATCGGCGATTTCGCCGGGGCGATCGCCCTCTTCGAGCAGCTGCGCGCCGACCGCGCCCGAGTCCAGGGACCGGATCATCCGGACACCCTGCGTACCCGCAACAGCCTGGCGTACTGGCGAGCCGGCAGTGGCGATCTCGCCGGTGCCCGCGCCGAATTCGAACAGCTGGTGGCCGACTATCTGCGCGTCCTCGGTCCCGACCATCCCGAGACGCTCGGCGCTCGCAACAACCTCGCCGCGTTCCGGGCCCGCAGCGGTGACCTGGCCGGGGCGGGAGCGGAATTCACCCGCTTGCTCGCCGACCGGCTGCGGGTGCTCGGGCCTGAGCACCCCGACACCCTGCTGACCCGCGGGCGGCTGGCCACCTATCGTGCCGACAGCGGGGATCTCGCGGGCGCGATCGCCGACCTGGAGAAACTTCTCGCCGACCGGCTGCGGGTACTCGGACCCGATCATCCGGACACCTTGGATACCCGCAACGATCTCGCCGCCTGCCGCGCCCGCGACGGCGATCTCCCCCGGGGGATCGCCGAACTCGAGGTGCTGCTCGTCGCGGAGTTGCGCGCCCTCGGGCCCAATCACACCGCGACCATCCGGACCAAGGACACCCTGGTCTACTGGCGTGGCCGGTCCGGAGATCAGCCGCCCGTCCCGGCGGCGCGATCGCCGGAGACCAGCGGGCCTGATGCGGGCCGTCAGGAGCGGTAGAGCGAGCGGTACGCGGTGAGCGTCGCGACGCAGTGCTCGATGATCTGTTCCCGGGAAGCGCGCAACGACCCATTGAGCCACGCGGAGAACATGCCCGCGTTGCCGCTGGCCATCGTCACCGCCGCCAGCCTGCGCTTGACCGGGTCATCGATGTGGGCGAACAGATGGTCCTGCATGACCCGGGTGAAGACCGGCATCACCGCGAAGGTGGTCTGGCCGAGGCCGGTGCTCGAGTAGGGCTCGACCAGGAACAGCCGCGACTTGCGCGGGTCGGCCAGCACCTTGTCCACCAGGATTTCCGACAGGGCGCGGTCCCGCGACGGGTCGTCGGTGGCGGCGAAGGCCGTCATCGGCTGCAGGAATTCGTCGGCGATTTGGCGGTAGAGCACGTCGAGCAGCTCGTCGCGGCCGGTGAAGCTCTCGTAGAAGTAGCGGTCGGTGAGGCCCGCCTTGCGGCACACCGCGCGCATGGTGACGCCGCTCGCACCCGACTCGCCGATCAGATCGAGCGCGGCCTCCAGCAGCGCCGCCCGGCGCGCCTCTCTGCGCTCGGTGAGCGTCGTTCCACCCCAGATCCGTGGGCCGCCGTCTCCGTCTGATTGCTGACCTGTCTGCACGGCCCAACGATAGTGCCCTGGCGGCGTGCCCCGGCGCGGCGCTCACCGCCCCGCGCACCACGGGCTTGCCGAAACCGATTCCCGGCGGTCACGGTGTGGTAACTGAAGGTTTACTCGAGCCGGTTACCGTCCCCGGGTCTATCAGTGGTTCTGTGGTGGAGGGTAACGGCGCGTGAACAACTCCGCTGCGGGGATCTTGTCCGAGCCGATCGGCGACGGCTTCCTGCCCGTCCTGGCACGCGGCGCACGACCAGCCGTTCGGCTTGTTCCGCCGCCGCGGCGCCCGGTGCTGCTTGCTCGCGGTCCGCGTCCGGCGCACGTGCCGCTGGCGCCCGCCCAGGAACGGATGTGGCACGCCGCGCGGGCCGGAAATTCGAGTGACTGGAATGTGGCTCGTGCGGTGCGCTTGTCCGGACCCGCGCTGCGACCCGAGGCGCTCGTCGCGGCGATCGGTGACGTCGTCGCCCGGCACGAACCGCTGCGCACCCGCTATCCGGAGACCGCTTCCGGTCCGGCCCAGGTGGTCGTCCCGGCGGCCGAGGCACTTGTGCGGCCCGAACTCATCCCGGTCACGGAGGGCGAACTGCCCCGGCGCATCGCGGAATTCGCCGCGCGCGAATTCGATCTGGCCGCGGGCCTTCCCCTGCGGGCACGGCTGTGCGTGCTCGGTCCGCACGACATCGTGCTGGTCTGGACCGCGCCGCCGACGTGGATGAACTGCTCGACCAGGTGCGCCGGGTGGCACTGGCCGCGTTCGCCCACCCCGACACGCCGAACCAGCGGTTGAAACGCTGTCTGCTGCAAGACGCGAGCTGCCCGCTGTTTCAGGCGACGCTCATCCTGCAGCGCGGTGCGGCCGCCCAGCCCGCCGACACCGGCGGCGACCTGACCGTCACCGAGACCGACACCGGCGTGATCCGCGCCAAACACGATCTGGAGTTCGGCCTGGTGGAAATTGTTCACGGCCACAGTCGAATTGTTCGCCACCGGCTACCGCGGCCCGCTCGCCCCATTGCTGGGTCACGCGCGGCGCCCGATTGCGATTCGGTAGCGGCCCGGCCAGGGTCGGCGCCGCCGAAGGTCAGCCGCGCTCCAGAGGCAGTCCCGCGTCGCGCCACGCGACTACGCCGCCCGCGAGGCTGGCGGCGTCGTATCCGGCCCGCCGGGCCCGCGCGGCGAACCGCAGGGACAGCTCCCCGACGGGACAGACGAAAACCACCGGGCGCGACCGCGGAAACGGGATGCCGTGACCGAACATGTCGTCGAGCTGGTCGTCCCGGATGTTGAGCGCGCCGGGCACGTGGCCGATGCGGTAGGCCATCGCGCCACGGGTGTCCACGATGGCCGGGCGGCCGGTCCGGTCCAACTCGGCGAGCTGCGCAGGGGTCAGGACCGGTGTCGCGGCCAGTTCCGCCGCGGTCGGCTGCGCCTCACGTTCGGCGCGGCCGAACAGCTCCGGCCTCCACTTCTTGATATACGACAGATACGGCTCGAGCCGGTCACAGACGATGAACACGGCGACGATCGGATCGTCCGGGTCGGCCGCCGAAAGATCGAGCGCGGCAAGTGTTTCCAGAGTGGCGGCGTAACTTGCGCCGCTGGTCGGCCCGGCCAGCACGCCGTATCCGGTCGCCAGCCGCAGCGTGGCGTCCACGGCGTCGCCCGCCGCCACGGTGACGATCGAGTCGTAGAAATCGGGCTGGAACAGCCCCACATCCCACATCTCGCTCTCCGACCGGATACCGGGAATGAAGTCCGATCGTTCGGAGACCACCGCGACGGTCCGCAATTCGGGATTGTGCTTGCGCAGGTAGGTGGCGGTGCCGCGGGTGGAACCGGTGGTGCCGAGCCCGCCGATCAGGTAGTCGATCCTGGTGATGCCATCAGCCGCGAGGTCCTCGTGGATCTCCCGCCCGGTGCCCTGATTATGCGCCTCGACGTTCTTCTCATTGGTGTATTGCGACAGATGGTGGTACGCGCCGGGCTGCTGCGCCATGGTCGACTCGATCACCGAGTAGACGTCGTTCGGTGTGGTCGGGTCCGGGCATTCGGACAGTCCGGGCAGTTCCACGATCTCGGTGCCGAACAGCTCCAGGAGTTCGCGGACCTCGGCCACCTTGATCCGATTGGTCACCGCGCGCAGGCCGATGCCGTGCACCGCCCCGAGAACGCGCAGGGCCTTGGCCGTGTTGCCGCTCGAGGCCTCGATGAGCGTCTGTCCGCTCGCGCGGATCTCGTCCAGGTCGTCGCGGATCATCCCCCAGGCCACCCGGTCCTTGACCGAGCCGAACGGGTTGTGCGACTCCAGCTTCGCGTAGAGCTCGACGTTCGCCAGCCCGTGCACCGCGGGATCGAGCCGGAGCAAAGGTGTGTTGCCGATGAGTTCGGTGATGTGGTCGTAGCGCATCAGGAAGCCTCGACGGATCGGACCGGCCTGGTGGGGCGGTGTTCGGTGGGTGGCACGGCGGGGTGGGGCCGCGACGGTTCGACGCGCACGTCCGGTTCGTAGTCCGCGTCGGGGACGATCTGGAAGTGGTCGGCGTGCCGGGTGACGGCGAGTTTCGCGGGCAGCGGATGCATCGAGGCCGTGGCCGCGGACAGATCCATGTGGTAGGCGGCCGTATTGGGGAACACGGCAGCATCACCGGGCCTTGGCTCGGCGTGCAGCCACACCTTGTGGTTGGTGATCAGGTCTCGTTCCAGGCACAGCCGTCCGGCGAAGTACACGCCGAGGGGTCCAGGGCGGACATCGGCGGTACGGGCCGCGGCGTCGGTGGGCAGCAGGATCGGATCGACCATGACCTCTTGGTCGGCGGGCGTCACCGAATCACGACTGAGATCGACATGCACCAGGACGCTGCCGTCGGCGACCTCCTTGACGAACTCGACCGTGGCCACCGTGATGCCCGCGTGGTCGACCAGCGCCTTGCCCGGCTCCAGCCACATATCCAGCAGGTTGTCGCCCGCCACCTGCGCCACCGTGCGCCCTCCGTGCCGATCCAACGGCGCGCCCAGCAGGTCGTCCAGCATGCGTGCGGCCGGAATGGTGTTGGCGTACTTGTGGAACACCGGCGTCCCGTGCACGGCCCCGCCCGTGACCTGATAGCCGAAGGTATTGCTGCCCCAGCTCATCGGCTCGCCGCGCCCCAGCAGCGATTCGCGCAGCGCGAGCACGTAGGCGTCGAACCGCTCGGCGTCGGCGGTGAAGACTTGACGGAATCCGCCGCCGATGTCGAGCACCGACGGTGCCAGCCCGCGATCGTAGGCCTGCTCGATCGCGTGGAGGCAGGCGTCGATCGCACGAACCCGCTCGCCGAGCTCGCCGGAGTCGAGGTGGAAGGCCAAGCCGAGGAACGCCAGGCGCCCGCTATGCGCCGACAGTAGATCGAATGCCTGCCCGAGCTGCGCGAGCGGCACGCCGAAGCGGCTCACCTGACCGGTCTCGAATCCGGAGACGCGAAGCAGCACAGGCACCTTGGCGCCGCCATCGGCCAGCTCGGCGATCCGGCCCAGCTCCCACAGGTTGTCCACGTTGACGGTAACCCCGCGGCCGACGATATCCCGCAGAAACGATTCCCCCTTCGGGCCGGTGACCTCGATGCGCGCCGGATCGAATCCGGCGTCGAGGGCGCAGGCGAGTTCGAACGGTGAGGCGACGTCGATGGCGATGCCCGCACGCTCCGCGGTGCGGACGAACGCGCGGGACTGATTGACCTTGTGCGCGTAGCAGATTCGGTGCCGCGGCAGCCCGCGATCCAGCACGGTGCGCAGGTCGGCGAGATTGTCCGAGTAGACCTGCGGGAAGACCAGGTGCGCCGGAGAGCCGAAGCGCGCCAGCGTTTCGGTCACGGCGCCTGGCGCGTCGAGGAAGGCGCGTACCAACGGATGCAGCTTCGCCGGTAGCGCCGGAGGCCGAGGCGTCATACCGCGGCTTCCGACGGTTCGGTGGCCGCTGCCCGCGTCGCGGCGTCCGGCCGCTGCGCGACCGGGTTGTAGCCGCCGTCCCGGATCGCCTCGAACGCCCTGGCCCGGTTGCGCGGGCTACGGAACTCCGCGACCACCCGCTTGCTGTCCAGATCGATGTCGAGCACCCGGATGTCCATCGATTCCAGCACTCCGCCGATGGTGCGGACGCAATGCTTGCAGGTCATGTCGGGCACGTAGAACACCTGGTCCTCGGCGGTGGCGGCGCGGTCTGCGGTTGCCTCGTCGAGTTCGGCGCTCACCTCGACGACCTCGCAGCGATCGACGATCTCGGAGAACACGGTGACGAACCGGTCCACCAGCGCCGGGAGAATGCTGTAGTGCCCGCTGTCGAGTTGATGCGGCATGGCCGCCAGGCAGGCGGGGTGGCTCCCGGCGGGCAACAGCGCGTACTGACGGGAGATCAGGTCGAGATCGTCGTGGTACTTGGCGATCGCCGCCGCGACCGTGAGCCCCTCGGCGGTGGTGGCGCGGTGCATGACGGCGTGCGCGTCGGCGATGGTGGCGTCCTTCATCGCGCGCAGCGTCGCCACCGTCTCCGCCGAATAGCGGACGGTGCCGTCGGTCTGCGCGACGAGGCTGACCGGAATCATGCCGCGCCGATAGGTCGACGCCTGCAACTCCCAGTACCAGCGTGTGGCGACCGCGGCGAATAGTCCGGAATCGCGTATGCCTCTGGCGAATTCGGTGGCATCGCGGTACTGGGTCTGCCCGGCCAGCAGCGCATGCTGGGCCAGCGTGCGCCCGGCCGCTTCGACGCCGACCCGGAAGATGTCACGCGGATCGTGATCGGTGGTCGTGCCGGCCAGCACCGCGTGTTCCCGCGGTCCGAGCGTCGAGATGCGATCGGCGAAACCGGGATTCGCGTCCAGCGCGTGCCATAGTGCCAGTACGGTCTCGCGCATCGCGATGGGCACCGAGGGGCCGAGGCCGTCGGTGCGGAAATGCCCGGTATTCGGAATGCCGTCGCTGTCGGTCCAGGCGATCCGGTGCGTGGCACTGGTCACCTGATCCGCGCGGCACGGCCGCATGAATCGCTCCAGATACAGCCGCTGCGAATACGTGAGATGACTCCCGGCCTCGGGACGTAATGCGCTACAGGTGAATTCGAAACGACGCGGCGGAGGAGGCGGCGTCGCCGCGGTGAACAGCCCCGGCTGCGCCAGCTCGGCCAGCACCCGGGACGCGGCCCGCCGGTCGTAGCGCGGGGTTTCGATGTTCACGTGACCTCCTCGGCGACGGACTGCACGCACGCGACGAACCGGTCGATCTCGTCGGGCGTGTTGTAGATGTGCGTGCTGACCCGCACCGAGCCCGCGCCGTCGTGCACGGCAGGGACGCAGTGCACGCCGGTGCGCACCAGGAAACCCAGCTCGCTCAACACGAATCCCAGGTCGGTCGCCGAGATCCCGTTCAGCGTGAACGAGGCGATGCCGTAGCCGACCGCGCATGCCGCATGCGCGGGTCCAGGCAGGAACTCGACGCCGGGGACCGGTCGCAACCCGTCGATCAGGCGCAGTGTCAGGGTGCGGTTGTGCACCGCGATGGCGCCGACGCCGAACGACTCCAGCACCTCCAGCGCGCTGCCGAGCGCGAGGATGCCGGGGATATTGGGGGTGCCGCCCTCCAGCAGTTCGGGCATCGTTCCCGCGGTGAGTCCGGTGGCGTCCGGCCGCACCCCGGAATTGCCGCCGGGCAGGAACGGCACGAGGCGGGCGTGCACGCGCCTGCGGCAGTAGAGGATTCCGGTGCCCGGCGCGCCGAACATCTTGTGCGCGGCGAAGGTCGCGAAATCCGCGCCGAGCGCGGTCACGTCGACCGGAAGATGCCCGCCGCTCTGCGAGCAGTCGAAGCACAGCAGGATGTCGGGGTCGATGCGCCCACGCAGTTCCTCCAATGTGCTGAGCCCGCCGTAGACGTGGTGCAGATGGCTGGTCGTGATCAGCCGGGTCCGCGGCGTGATCTTGGCCAGGATGTCGTCGGTGTCCGCCTCACCGGCACCGGTCACCCGGTAGGGGATCAGCCCGATGCGGCGCCCGAACCGGGCGAGCAGCCCGCGCAGATGCAGCCACGGATACACGTTCGAGGCGTGATCGCCCGGGTTGTAAAGGATTTCGTCGCCGTCGGCGAGCGCGGCCAGGCCCCAGGACAGTGCGACGGCGTTCACCGCCGCGGTGGCTCCGCCGGTGAAGACCACCTCGTCCGGATGCTCGGCGCCGATGAAGGCGGCGGCCCGCTCCCGCACGCGAGTGATCCGCGCGGTGAGGCCGGTGGCCCACGGGTAGGTGCCGCGTCCCACGTTGGCGGTGGCGCTGCTGTGATAGCGGTGGATCGTCTCGATGACCGGCAGCGGTTTCTGCGTTGTCGCGGCGCTGTCGAGGTAGATCTCGGTGGTGTCGGCGAGCGCGGGGAACAGCGACCGCACCGTGGCCGGCACGAGCACGGGCGCCGCCGTTAGCCGGGGAGCATCCGCCCGCTCGAGCGGCGATCTCGAGGCAGGGGACCGCAACGTGACGCTCCCTTCATCGGCTGCTCGGACGCCAACCACGATACGCATTTTTGTACGGACCACGAAGTATTGTCGTGGACAAGGGGTTTCACGACTAGCCTGAACGACATGCCGCTGACCCTTCCAGAGCGTCAAGAGTTTCTCGCGCAGCCGCACATCGCGGCGTTGTCGGTGTCCGCTGGCGCCGGTCGTGGCCCGCTGACCGTCCCGATCTGGTACCAGTATCGTCCCGGTGCGGAGGTGTGGGTGCTGACCGGCTCGCAGGCGCGGAAGATGCGCCTGCTCCGGGAAGCCGGCCGGTTCACCCTGATGGTGCAGCAACTCGAGCCGACTGTCCGGTATGTCAGCGTGGAGGGCCCGGTAACCCGGATCATCCCGATGACCGACGAGATGTCCCGCGAGATGGCCGCGCGGTATCTGCCCGCCGAATCGGTCGACGGCTATCTGAAGGCGGCCGCGGCCTTCGGTGAGCAGGTCGCGGTCTATCTGCGGCCGGAGCACTGGCTCTCGGCCGACCTGGGCAACCCCGGCGAGTACTAGTACCGGCCCTGCAGGTACTCGACGAGGTGCTCGCGTTCGGTCGCCAGTTCGGAGATCGCGCTCTTCACCACGTCACCGATGCTGACGATGCCGACCAGCCGGCCCTCGTGCACCACGGGCAGGTGCCGGATGCGGTGCTCGGTCATGATGCGGCGCAGGCCGTCGACCCGGTCGTCGACAGCGCAGGTGCGCACGTCGGAGGTCATGATCTCCGAGACGGGTGTGTCCAGCAGGTCGGCACCGCGCGCGTGCAGACTGCGTACCACGTCGCGCTCGGAGACGATGCCAGCGATCGCGTTGCCGTCCGGTGAGACGACCACCGCACCGATATTCCGCTCGGCCAGCGCGGCGAGCAGCGTGCGCACTGTCGTGTCGGGTGCGACCGTGGCTACGTCGCTGCCCTTCCTGCGCAGGATCTCCGAAATTCGCATATTTCACCATCCAGACGTCGAGGCACTACCAGGATCGCAAGTTCGCGGTTCCGTGACCAGCACGAATCCGTTACGGGCCACGATTCGGTCACGGGACTGCCGTCAGAGGCGCCGGGCGACGCTGCGGTCGAGGTCGCGCGCCAGCAGTGCGATCGCCGCCTGCGAGATGCCCGCCGAGGTCGCCAGATCGATCGAGGTCAGCTGGGCGATGCGCCGCAGCCGGTAGTCGACGGTGTTCGGGTGCACGTAGAGCTGGCGTGCGGTGAGCTGGCGGTTCATGTCGTTGCCGAGGTAGGCGCGCATGGTGTCGAACAGTTCGGGATGGGCATCCAGCGGATCGAGGATGGTCGCGATCCGCCGCGTCGCCGGGCCGCCGCGGGTGAGCTGGTATTCGACCGCCAGATCCGACATCTGATACAGACCGGGTGGTCTGTCACCGACGCGGACCAGATTGAGCAGCTCGTGGGCCTGATCGGCGGACTCGGGTATCTGATCGGTGTCGCTGGCCACCACCGTCGCGGTGAGCGGGACTTCGGCCGCGGTGGCCAGCAGGTCGAGCGTCGCGTCGGTGAGGGCGCTCTCGGCGTCGTCGCCGAGCGGGATGAGCAGGGTGCCGCCTTTGATGCTGAGCAGCGCGAGCGCGCGGGAGGCGAAGACGGTGGCCAGCTCCGACTGCAGCCTGCGTAGTTTGCGGCGCGCGGCGACGTTCCCGTCGACGCGTGGATCGCGTTCGTCCGGGTGTTCCGGAACCGACAGCGCGACAACCTGATAGGACTCGGCGATCGGAATGCCGGTCTGCCGTGCCAATGCCGAGCTGCCGCGACCGCTGAGCAGGGCCGAGGCGAGGGTCTGCGCCGCCGTCTGGTGCTCCTTGGCGACCAGATGCTGCTCGTCGACATAGGCGTCCGACACCGCCGCGGTGATCGCCTCCAGTAGCTCGAGGATGAGGTCGGTGGCGATCAGCACCTCGCCCACGTCATCCGCCTCGGCCCGCGCGGTGACCAGGCCGAACGCGATGCGCAGCCCCTCATGGTAGGCGCGCAGGATGGTGCTGAGCGGCACGCCCTCGCGGGCCCAGCGGGTGGCGGCCGCGCGCACCGCGCCGAGCTGTTCGTCATCCGGCACGGCGCGCCGGTCGAGCATCTCGGCGGCCAGACTGAGGCAGCTCCGGGTGAGTTTGGTGACGTCTCCGCGTAATTGCTCGCCGGGTAGCGTCCGGCAGGGGGCCATACGGTTCTCGAAGTATCCGACCATGCGCGAGGCGACGCGGTCGGTGTTCTTGAGTGGCATCGAAGCCGGCTGTCCACCGATTTCCAGCGCCGAGTCGGACGAACCAGCGGACAGGTCCAACGCGAAGTAGGTCATGACGAGTTCGCTCCAAATGCCACATCAGGCGTGCGAGAAATGGCGCCCGAGTCGATTCGGATCACTATACGAAAGGGTGGTGCGCACGGGTAGTGATCGGTGAGATCCGTTGAAAGCCCGGAGTATTGCGTGTGCGGCGATGGTGACTCGACGCCCGGCGCGCAGGCCGGTGCGTTCATGGTTCTGTGACGAAGCGCCGCGCATGCCCGAAGCGTTGCGCACCAGACGTTCCGGGGGCTTACTCGTCGTCCAGTCCGGCGGACAGGTAGGCGGCGGCCGCCAGCCACTGCCTGCATTGCGGGCCGTGGACCTCATGTGCGGAGAGAATGTCGCGGGCCTGCCGGTAGGTGAGGCCGCGTGGCTCCACCGCGCAGTCGGACATGGCGAAATCCGGTGCCGGATACTGACGCAAGGGCTCGGCACCGGCGCCATCGATGACGGCAACCGGATGGGGAGTTCGGAATGGCTGGATCATTCGACTGCCCCTTGCGTCCACCGTGCGGCGGGAGGCTGACCTGATGGCGACGCGGGCTCGAACTCCCTGCGTACCTCCCGGATTTCATATCCGAGTCTATGCCTGCGTCACTTACAGATGCAAGTACATCTGCACGATCGGTGGGAGAAAAAACGGCGGCGGTCGTTCGGTCTCGGACCGGCGACCGCCGCTGTGCCGCTTGCGGTTTGGCGTTCAGGGGCCTTACGGCTTGCGAGCGACCGCGCCGTACGCGGAGATGGGACGGATCTCGCCCACCTGCGTCTCGGTCGGGCGCCACTGAGTAATGGACACGAAACCCGGCTCCACCAACTCCAAACCGTCGAAGACGGCCTTGATCTGAGCTTGGGGGCGGGGAATATAAGGAGTGCCACCGGTGCCGGTGTAGTTCTCGCACAGCGTGACATACGCCTTGCTGTCGTCGGTGCCGTCCCACATCACCAGATAGCTGCCGGAGGGCACCGAGTCCAGTACGGTCCGGACGATCCGCAGGAGGTCGTCATAGGTCTTCGCGTGGCCGAGCACGCCCATGAACATCACGCCGATCGGCTCGTTGAAGTTCAGGACGTTCTTGGCATCGGCGATGATTCGCTCGGGGTCGTGGTAGTCGGCGTCGACGTAGGTGGTCACGCCTTCCGGCGTCGTGCTGGTGAGCAGCGCCCGCGCGTGCGTGAGCACCAGGGGGTCGTTGTCCACGTAGACGATCTTGGATTCCGGTGCGACGCTCTGGGCGACCTCGTGGGTGTTCTGCATGGTGGGCAGGCCGGTCCCGATGTCGAGGAACTGCCGGATGCCCTGCTCGCCCGCGAGATAGCGCACCGCGCGGATGAGGAACTGGCGTGACTGCACCGCCATGGTGGTGATGTCGGGGTCGACCTCGACGCCCGCGTCGCCGGCGATGCGGTCGATCTCGTAGTAGTCCTTTCCGCCCATCCAGTAGTTCCAGATCCGCGCGGAGTGCGGGATGTCGGTCCGGATGAGGGGGCTGTGGTCTTCGGGCATGGTGGGGCTCCTGGCGAAACGTGTGTTCGGCGGCACTGCCGTGCGGGTGGGCGCTGCGGGTGTCGCGAATGACTGGTACATCCGATGTGCACTGTGACACTACAAGATTCGTGTTACCTCGGCCGGTGGGATCGGCAGCTGATCACGGTGTTCAGGCAGCGACACGATCGTGTTTCACATACTCGTCCGGATGGCCCGAATTAGCAGGGGCGCAAGGGGCGAACTTCGTGCTATCGTCCCGTGTTGGTGCAAATGCAAGAACGTTTGAACGTGCATCTGCACGAACCGATTCGCCGAACTGCGGTAACCGAGGAGTGGGCAAGATGTCGGATACATCCACCAACAAGATCATCGGAACTTGGCGCAAGAGTTCCTTCAGCAATCCGAGCGGCAACTGCGTCGAGCTGGCCGAAGCGTCCAATGGCCAGGTCGCCGTCCGTAACTCGCGGGATCCCGAAGGCGGGGTCATCTTCTATACGCGTCCGGAGATCGATGCGTTCGTCCGTGGCGCGAAGGCCGGAGAGTTCGACTATTTGACTAGCTGAGCGGTAGCATTAGCGGTCGGTGCGGTGTGTCTTCCGACCGGTGGTTGTGACACACTGTGGGCAACCCCGGAGTATCGGAGACGAACTCGATGATCGCTGAACCCGATGACGATGGCCACGTGCAATCTATTGTCGCAGAACGTGGCCCAACCGTGCTACGCATCGCATTGGGCGGCCAACTGCGCAAGCTCCGGGAGAACAAGGGCATCACCCGCGAAGCAGCGGGTGATGCGATCCGGGGTTCGCACGCCAAGATCAGTCGTCTCGAGTTGGGCCGTACCGGTTTCAAGGAACGCGATATCCGCGACCTGCTGACCCTGTACGGGGTGCACGATCTCGAGGAGCGGCAGTCGTTCCTCGAATTGGCCAGGCAGGCCAACGAGCCAGGGTGGTGGCATCGCTACAACGATCTGCTGCCACAGTGGTTCGGCACCTATCTCGGCCTGGAGCAGGCCGCGAGCAAGATTCGCACCTACGAGGCGCACCTTGTGCCCGGCCTGCTGCAAACACCCGAATACGCCAGAGCGGTCGTAGCGCTCGGGTATGACGACGCCGACACGGATCGGCGAGTCACGGTGCGGCAACGCAGGCAGGAGATCCTGTTCCGGCCGGACCCGCCGGTGGTCTGGGCAGTGATCGACGAGGCCGCGTTGCACCGGCCGGTCGGCGGCGCGCAGGTGCACCGGGAGCAGATGCTGCATCTGATCACACTGGCCGACCTGCCGAACGTGACGATCCAGGTGCTGCCGTATTCCGCGGGCGAGCACGCCGCGGCGGGGAGCTCGTTCAGTATTCTGCGTTTTGCGGAAGCGGAGCTCCCCGACATCGTGTATCTCGAACACCTGACCAGTGCGCTGTATCTGGAACGGCGCCAGGACTTGGCGCTGTACCTGTCGGTCATGGACCGGCTCAGCGTCCAGGCCGAACGCCCGGACAAATCGATCGAGATCATCGAGAAGTACGCCGCCGGTCGCTGAGACCGCGCGGCGGTATGCCGAACGGCTGAAACAATTACGAGGTCCACCTCCGATCGGAGGTGGACCTCGTGGTGCGCCTCGCTTCGACTGCCGGTGGCCGCACCGGCGGTGGCCATGGGTGCACGCCCCGCGCCGGTGGTTGCGTAGAGCGTCGGGGTGCGCGACGGAAGAGTACGTGCGGCACAAGGCGATTCGGTACCCGCCGGGCATCGGACGCCGGGTACCGGTGGGTTTACTGCTTGATGAAGCTGGAGGCGATTCGCCAGAATGTCGCGGGCTGTAACGCGTCGAGATCCCAATCGTCGGCCATAGCGTGTGCGATGGTGACGATTCGCTCTATATCGAAGTCGTGCCGTGTTGCCGCACCCGTGGATTCGACGGCATCAATGACATACGCCACGGCGGTTTCTCGGGAGAACGCGGTGCTCGAGTGGCCGCTTCGGGCCGACGATGTGCTCATAGTTCTGTCACTCGCTGGCTGGTCGGCCAGTCCGGCGTCGGCTGATCCGAGCCTGCCGCCGGTAAGTGGTTGTTCCATTCGAATGCCCCTGCTGTTCGGCAGCGGCAAACCCACGGCGAATTTCGCCTTCGGCTCACCAACACTGCCTCCCCTGGTGGTCCCCTGTAAAGCGTTGCGGCACTGAGTTTATGTCGCTGCGGCTTTCAGATGCAAGCACATCTGCACGATCGATTGCACGTGCGCACTGTGCATTTCGGCTGCGTGAGTTTGCGGACGCGGTGCTCGCGACCGAAATTCACTCGCGGCCGAACAGGACGTCCGTGCTGTAATCGATCTGTGTACCGGGCTCGACGAATTGATCGGCCGCCTCCCGCCAGGCCAGGAAATGCTCCGTGAAACGGTGTGCCTCGGCCGCCTCGTCGTCGGTGTAGAGCTGGTAGAGGAAGAAGCGGTGGGGGTCTACCCGATCTGCGCAGATGTCGAAACGCAGACAGCCGGGCTCGGTCCGCACCGAGGCGTCGGCGCTGCGGGATATGGCCGCCAGGAACTCGGCGCGGGAGCCGGGGCGGATCTTCATCGAGACGATACGACTGAACACGGTTGTTCTCCCATCGTGACCGTTTGGGTCGATCGGCAAGGGCTGCGGCTGGATTTTCGTCCGGCTCAGTCGGCCAGCAGCGCAATCGCCTGGCTAATCGGAGTGTGGCCGGAAATGAGTTCGAGCGTCCTGCCGAAGGTGTGCGCGGCGGGCAGGAGCCCGGCCAGAACGGCTGCCACATCGGCGCGGGGGACGGCCGCGCGCCCGACCGGCGGCGGGGCGAGCGTCACCAGTCCGGTGCCGGGGGAATCGACCAGCACACCGGGACGCAGGATGGTCCAGTCCAGATCTCGTCCCCGCAGGTCGTCTTCGGCTCGGGTCTTGGCATCGACATAGGCCGCCCACACCTCGTCGGTGCCCGGCGCGGGTGGCCGACCGGCGCCCATCGTGGAGATCTGCAGGAAGCGACGCACTCCGGTCCGCTCGGCGGTCTCGGCCAGCCGGACCGACCCGCCCAGATCCACGGTGTACTTGCGTTCCACGCTGCTGCCCGGACCGGCGCCTGCGGCGAAAATCGCCGCGTCGCCGCCCTTTACGACGTCTGCCAGGTCGTCGCTGCCTGCCTTCTCCAGGTCGCACACCACCGGCTCGGCGCCGGCGGCGCGCACCTGGGGGGCATGCTCGGGATTGCGGACGAGCGCGGCGACCTCGTGGCCGTCCGCGGTGAGTAAGGGGGCCAGCAGCAACGCGATCTTCCCATGTCCGCCTGCGATGACGACGCGCATGGATCGCTCCTTTCCGTCTAGGCGGTACCCGCGCTAGCGCTCGGGGCCGCCGGGATTGCAGCGTGCTTCGACGGTAGCCGGATAACCGACCGCCGGACGCCAGGGTTCCAAATTCCAGCTCGGCTTGGCCGGTTGCACCAGCCGCGCCCACACCCAGTGGCAGAGGAACTGGTCGCGCATACCGGGCGCATCGGCGTCCGCGGCGAGGGCCAGAACCTCCTGCCACGCCCGCTCGTCCGAGCCGGGGAAGGTGTTGTGCCGCCCTGCCTCGGTAGGAAAGACGAGCAGCCGGGCCCCGTCGATCGTCTCGGTCCAGGTGACGTGGTCCACCAGCGGCTGTCCCGCGTAGGGGTCGACGGTCGGCACGGCGCCGAGCGGAGTGGAGACCGGGGATGCCGGTGGGATCGGGGTGGCGGTCGTCGCGTCGGTGGTCGTCGTCGTTGTCGTCGCGAACGTGGGCTCGTCGGAACCACAGGCCGCCGTCAGCGACAGCAGGCCGACGGACAACAGCGCGGCGGCCCGGCGCCAGCGGACGAGGCGGTGCGGGTACCGCTGCGCCACGATCGAACCTCCTGTGTTCTCCTCGGCACCGTCGGGCGTGCTCTGTCGAGCTTAATGGGCGCGGCGGGACGAGGTCCGTCCCGGACCGCGCCGAGCGGTGCGAAGGCCGAGGTAGCCGCATGGCAAGCCGGAACCGGGCGGGGCGGTCGGGCCACCGATTGTGGTGGCTTGCCGGTGCGGCTCCGGGCCGGAGATAGTCGGTCATGCGTTGTGGACGGTTCATGGCGGGGGCGGCGGTGGTCGTGGCCTCGATGACGGGTGCGCTGGGCGGGCCCGCCGACGCGCGGGTGGGCGAGGCGCCGGGGACCGTGACGGATCTGGTGGAACTGTCCGGGCGATTGCATGTGCGAGGAGCCGTGACGGCGGAGCGGTTCACCTATTGGTCGCGCGGCCCCCGCGGGCCGATGCAGAGCACGGGTGTGCTGTACCTGCCCGAAGGCACGCCGCCGCAGGGCGGCTGGCCGATCGTCGCCTACGCGCACGGCACGTCGGGCATCGCCGACCACTGCGCGTTCACGCTGCAACCGCGGGACTACTACCTGACGTCGGTGTACCCGGAGCTCCTGCGCGCGGGGTACGCGGTCGTGGTCTCCGACTACGTCGGGCTCGGCACGCCCGGCATCCATCCCTACCTGGACGGGCACGCACAGGCCCGCAGCATCATCGACGGCGTGCGCGCCGCGCGTGCGGTGGCCGCCTCCCTCGGCACACGCTGGGCGGTATTCGGCCAGTCCCAAGGCGGGCATGCGGCGCTGTTCAGCGCCCAGCTCGCGCCCGGTGACGCGCCGGAGCTCGAGTTACGCGGCGCTGCCGCCACCGGGGCGCCGTCGAATCTGGATCTGGTGGTTCCGCTCGCCGGGCCATGGCTGCCGCGGTTGCCGCTGCAGAAGACCACCGCCTACTTCGGCATGCTGCTGGCCGGGCTGCGTTCCAGCGCACCCGAACTCGATATCGACGGGTATCTGACGCCGGCGGGTCTTGACGTGCTACGGATCGTGGAATCGGAGTGTGTGCTCGAGGCGGACGCAAAGGTGTCCGGTATCGGGATCGGCGCCATGCTGTCGCGGCCGCTGGACGATCCCACACTGCTCGCCGCATTGCGCGCGATGCTGCGGGTGCCGACGAGCGGTTACTCGGTGCCGCTGTTTCTCGGTCAGGGGCTGACGGACCTGGAAGTGCCCGCGCCGCTCACGCTGGAACTGATCGCCCAGTTGCGGTCCTCCGGAACCGATCTGCGCGTGGGCTGGTATCCCGACGATCATCTGGGTGCGGCCCGCGCAGCGTTTCCCGACGCGCTCGCGTTCCTGCACGCGGTGCTCGACCGTCCCTGAGTTCGCGTACTCAGCGCCAGAGCGAGCGGCAGGGTAGCCTGCGCAGGTCGGGTCGAACATCGCCGTCAACGGTGACGGTGATCCCGGCGTGCACGGCGGCCGAGGTGAACTCCCACGCCTCGGTCCGAGTCGCCGCGTATTCGAGGATCAACGCGTCCTCGGGGGTGGGTCCGTCGAAGTAGACAGTGATCCGCTGGGTCGGCGTCTCCTGGGTGTCATCGCATGAGCGAGCGTAGCGAGCGAACGAAGACACAGCCGAGCACTCGCTCGTGCTGGAGCCGAGCGCCGGCGGGGTGTCGGTATGAGCGAGTCTTTGCGCAGTGCCGTCCATGCCACCGTCTCCTTCCGGCCGGCGCGGCAGCCGCGCCGTACGACTGACGGTAGAGGGCCGCCAATGCTGAGAACATGTTCCAGGTTATCGGCTGGAAATGTCACAGATCGGGCACCCGGCGGTGGGGTACAGTCACGAGCCGGGCAGTGTCGCGGCCACCGGCTGGACAACCCAAACTTGTGAATTGTCAACATGTTCGCGGTGCAAGGGTGCCTTATGCGGGTCATGTTGTCGAGGATGGTCACAGCGTTGGATGATTCAGGAGGCACACGTTCGATGAGTCAGGACCCACGTTCGCTGGGTAGGGGAGTGGGGCGACGACGTCTCGCACGTGCGATCGGCGCGATGGCCGCGGGCATGGCGCTGGTAGTGAGCATGGCCGGTGCGGCAACCAGCACGCCGTTGTACCCGGAGCCGGATCCGGACCCCTTTTACCAGACCCCCGCGGACATCGCCGACCGCAAGCCGGGCGATGTGCTCGCGACCCGGGTGATGCCACCGCTGGCGGTCTTCCCGGAGACCACCGTCACCGTGGTGCGGTTCCGGTCGACCAATTCGGAGGGGAAGCCGATCGCCGCGACCACCACGGTGCTCACCCCGAAATCGCACCGTCCCGACGGTCCGCTGCTGTCCTTCCAGCACATCATCAACGGGCTCGGCTCGGAGTGCTCGGTCTCGCGGGTTCTCTACACCGGTGACCCGAACCTGGTCGTGCGGGAGGCGCCGGGCTGGAACGTGCTGCTCGCCCGGGGCTGGAGCGTCGCGCTGCCCGACCACCTCGGGCCGAACTTCGCGTATGGCGCAGCCAAACTCGGCGGGCAGATCACCCTCGACAGCCTTCGCGCCGTGAAGCAGGTCGCCGAGCTCGGGGTGCAGCGCAGCCCCGTGGCCATGGTCGGATACTCGGGCGGTGGTATGGCGACCGCGTGGGCGGCCGCTCTGCAGCCGAAGTACGCGCCGGAGCTGGACATCGCCGGTGCGGCCATGGGCGGTGTGCCGATGAATCTGGTGAAGATGCTCGAGGGACTGGGGTTGAACCCGCACCCGGTGTTCGGGCTGGCGCTGGCCGCGGGATTCGGGCTGGAACGGGAATATCCGCAGCGCTTCCCGCTCAGTGACCAGCTGAACGATCGGGGCTTGGCCGCTCGCGCGCAGATCGCCAACAGCTGCACCAACGACATCCTGGCCACGGGCGCCGGCCGCGGTGCGCTGGACTTCGCCAAGACGACCTCGATGATGAACGACGACACGGCGCGCGCGGTCGTCGAGGAGAACAGCCTCGAGCTCTATGACGGCGTGCCCAAGACGCCGGTGTTCGAATGGCATTCGCCGATCGACGGTCTCATCCCGATCGACTCGGTGGTCAACACCGACAAGCGGTGGTGTGCCGCCGGTGTCAAGGTGCAATCCGAGCAGATCCCGGTGCCCGACCACCTGACGGCGGCGGTTCTCGGCATCCCGGCGGCACTGAACTGGCTGGACGCCCGTTTCCGAGCGGAGCCCGCACCGAGTAACTGCTGATCGACCGGACGCGACGACCGAGCCGGACCCGTTGCCTGCGCACGGGTCTCGGCCGGTTGTTGCGATATGGATACGCGACAACACAACTCGAGTGCTTTCCCGCCTCGGGTTGCGGGTACTGACGTAGCCTGGCGTCCTGGCTCCCGGTCCGACAGGGGAGACTCGGGGGTCGAAAGCCCGTAACGCCCGGGTGCCAGAGGAATTAGCCGTCGCACCCAAAGGCGTGTGCCATGAGATATCTGCCTGCCGTTGCCGTCGCATTGCTCATCGCCGGTTCGGTCCTGGCCGCCCCTGTCGCCGCCGAGCCACCGCCCGCGCCGCCGCCCGACGTGTCCGGTGCGTTCCCGCCGCCCGGTGGGCTGCTGCCCGGTTTGCAACAGCTCATCGATCGGGTGATCCCACCGCCGCCGATCGCGCCCGTGCCGGAGTCGAGTTCGCCTACGCAGCAGGCCACCACACTGTCGCCGTCCCTGGCGGCGCTGCGCCTGGCCAGTATGCCCGCGGCCGTCGGTGACCCGATGTTCGATCTCCGTCCCGCGAACCTCGACGAGCTGGCCGAGGGCCAGGTCATCGAGGTGCGCGACGTCAGCGCGACGACGGCGCCGCTGATGCTGCTGCCGATCCGGCGCGCCCTGCTGGTGAAGTACCGCACGACCGATGTGCACGGCGCGCCGTCGTACGCCACGGCCACCCTGGTCGTTCCCGCGGCGGCCTGGCCGGGCCCGGGCCCACGGCCGGTGGTGGTGAACAACTTGCCGATCGACGCACTCGGCCGTGTCTGCACCCCGGGATACACCCTCGCCCACGGGCTGCATCCGGACACCAGCATTACCGACTTCGTTCCGCCCACAACGCACGTCGCGGCGCTGCGCGGATACGCCGTGCTGATTCCCGACCACGAGGGTCCGTCGATGGCCTACGCCGAGCCGATCGTGGCCGGTCACGCCGTGCTCGACTCGATCAGGGCGGTGCGTGGACTGCTGCCGGAGGAGTTCGGCGACAGCAAGTTCGGTATGGCGGGCTATTCCGGTGGAGCCATCGCGACACATGGGGCGGTGAAGCTGATCACCAGTTACGCACCGGAATTGGCGGAGGTGATCGTGGGCGCGGCGCTGGGCGGGGTGCCCGCGGACTACGAGATCCTGGCCCGCAGCATGAACGGGAATCTCGCCTCGGCGGTGTTCATGGGCGCGGTCTTCGGGATCGGCCGTGAGCGGCCGGAAATCCTCGCCAGGATGAACAACCTCGCCCAGTGGGTGGCGACCTCGCCGGTGAAAGATATGTGCGGCAGCAGCTATGGACTGGCGGGCCTGCTGATGCTGCCGATCGATGTCGCCGCGAATTACCCGGACCCGCTGAACTCGGCGCTGGCCGCGGACGTCTATCGGGTGACCAGGATGGAAGGCATGAAGTCGGCGGCTCCGCTCTATATCTACAACGGGGAGCAGGAGTTCTGGATCCCGGCCGAGGGTGCGCGCAACCTCTACTGGGAACAGTGCCGTCTCGGCGTGCCCGCGGTGTACCGTAGTGTTCTCGGTGAGCACATCATCGCGGG
Source organism: Nocardia sp. NPDC051787 (assembly GCF_040681325.1). Taxonomy (NCBI): domain Bacteria; kingdom Bacillati; phylum Actinomycetota; class Actinomycetes; order Mycobacteriales; family Nocardiaceae; genus Nocardia; species Nocardia sp. NPDC051787. The sequence continues at coordinate 167,426 of NZ_JBFAYO010000004.1, read as the reverse complement.
GGCGCTCGGTTATCCGGAGGCCATGGTCTGGCTGGACGACCGGCTGCGCGGGGTTCAGGCTCCCGACGAGTGCTGACCGTGTGACGGCGCCGGGGGAGGCATCCGGTAACGCGGTATGCCAGTGGTGTGCCGGTCCGGGCGGGGTGAAGCCGAGTTCCGAGAGGGCACATGAACGACAGCACGACCGCCGCGTCCGAGCAGGCAAAGGCATTGGTGGGACGGCATTACCGCTTGACCGACCATTACGAGGTGGGGCGCGAGAAGATCCGCGAGTTCGCGCGGGCGTTGCAGGACGGCCATCCGGCGCACCGATATGAAGAGGCCGCCGCGGAGTTGGGCTTCGACGGGTTGGTCGCGCCGCCGACCTTCTCCTCGATCCTCCTGCTGCTGATGCAGCGCAAGATGTTCGAGTCCGTGCTCACCGGCTACGATCTCGGCCAGGTCTTGCAGACCGAGCAGTCCATCCAGGTACACCGCCCGATCGTCGCCGGCGACCAACTGCGGTGCGACGCCTATATCGAGTCGTTCCGGCAATTCGGTGACAAGGACTTCATGGTCACCAAGAACGTGCTCACCAACCAGCACAAGGACGTGTTGCAGACCGCGTACAGCACCGCGGTGGCGCAGACCGGGGTGGATCTCGCCCCCGACCTGGGCGCCACTGTCGAAGGTGTGATCATGACCGGGCAGTCCGCGGCCGACCGGTCGGCCGCGGCGGCCACGCGGACGACCGACGAGGACGCCGGGCTGGTCGAGTGCTTCGACGAACCGGCACAACCGGATTCGTCCGGCCGGCCGCGAACGCCACGATCGATCCCCCTTTTCGAGGATTTGTCCGTCGGCATGGTGCTTCCCCCGCGAACGACGCTGCTCACCCGTGGCGATCTGGCGAATTACGCTGGTGTCTCGGGTGATTCGAATCCGATCCATTTCAGCGACCTGGTGGCGCGCAGCGTGGGCCTGCCCGACGTCGTCTCGCACGGACTACTGACGATGGGGCTGGGCGCCGGGTATCTCACATCATGGCTGGGCGATCCAGCCGCCGTGGCGAAGTATGCGGTTCGGTTCGCGACGTTCGCGCCGGTTCGGGCGACCGAGGCGAGCGCGATCGAATTCCGTGGCCGGGTCAAGGAATTGGATCCCGAGCGGCGCGCCGCCACCATCGCGCTGAGCGCCACTTCCGAGGGGCGCAAGCTGTTCGGCCGCGCGACAGCGACGGTGCTGCTGCGCTGATCCCTCCCGCCGGCATTTCGTCCAGGTGAGCAGCAGGGGCCGGTAGCCATCGCCGTGGGCGTACACCATGTCGGCATCGCACGTCGAATGGATCCGATTGCAGCCCAGCCCATCTCAGTACCACCGTCCGATGATCTTGCGAATGTGCTTGCACCTGCGCATACGCTTCGATTTCGACCGAGTTGGTGCTGGAGTGTGGAGAACGCACATGGGAGACTCGAAACATGCGTGCTTCGGTAGTGCGGCCTCGAACTGAAACCATCACTCGCGCAACGACTCCTGCCGTCGAGGGTGGCCCGACCGTTTTGCGGATGATTCTCGGCGGGCGGATGCGACGGCTGCGCGAGGCGTGCGGCATTTCGCTCGAGGAGGCGGGCGAGGCGATTCGCGGTTCGCATTCCAAGATCAGCCGGCTCGAGCTGGGCCGGACCGGGTTCCGGGAACGAGATCTGGTCGATCTGCTCGAGCTGTACGGGGTCACCGACGAGGATGAGCGCGCCGAGTTCAAGCGACTCGCCGAGCAGGCCAACACCTCGGGGTGGTGGCATCGCGACTCCGATTGGCTGCCGAAGTGGTTCGACACCTACCTGGGCTTGGAGCAGGCGGCACAGCTGATCCGCTGCTATGAGCCGCGCGTGATACCCGAGCTGTTGCAGACTCCCGACTACGCGCGCGCCCTGCTCGTTCTCGCCCATCCCCATGAGGACGAGGAGTCGATCGAGCGGCGGGTTGCCTTGCGGATGCGGCGCCAGGAGATCCTGGCCAGACCCAACGCGCCGCAGCTCTGGCTGATCGTCGAGGAGGCGGCGCTGCGGCGCAGGATCGGCGGATCGCAGGTGTGGCTGGCCCAGCTCGAGCATGTGCTACGGGCCGTGGACTCGCCGAACGTCACCGTGCAGGTGCTGGCCGATCACGTCGGCGGTCCCGCGCTCGCCGACGGCGCGTTCACCATGCTGCGCTTCGCCGAGGCGGATCTGCCCGACATCGTCTACCTCCAGCAGCTCACGGGTGCGCTGTATCTAGACAAGCACGCCGATCTCGCCGCCTATCGCGCGGTGGCGAACCTGCTTTCGGTCCACGCCGCGCCACCCGAGTACACCCGGGAACTCGTCGCGGCGCTACGCGAGCGCCAACCGGAGATCATGGATCAACCGTCGGGCTCCGCCTGACCGGATCCGCCGGCACACCACGAATACCCGGACGTACAAGGCATTTCGGCCATAGCTGGCGACCGGGCGCCCGTGGCACACTCGGGAGATGCCCCCTTCGAAGGTGCGACAGGCGATGGATTTCGGCTCCGGTAACAATCCTGTGGCCGGCGGCGGGCCCACGGTCCTGCGGATGATGCTGGGTGGTCGCCTGCGCCGCCTACGCGAGGCCCGCGGGCTCACTCGCGAAGCCGCGGGTGAGGCCATTCGCGGGTCGCATTCGAAGATCAGCAGGCTGGAACTCGGGCGCACCGGCTGCCGGGAGCGTGACCTGGTCGATCTGCTCGACCTCTACCGGGTGACCGACCCCGACGAGCGGGAGCGGTACCTGGAGCTGGCCAGGCAAGCCAACGCGTCGGGCTGGTGGGCCCGCGACAACGACTGGTTGCCGAAGTGGTTCGACACCTACCTGGGCTTGGAGCAGGCGGCGCGGCTGATCCGGGTCTATGAGCCGCGGGCGGTGCCCGAACTACTACAGACGCAGGCGTATGCCCGATCGGTGCTCGGCATGGCCCATGCCAGCGAGTCGGCGGAGTCGATCGAGCGTCGCGTCGCACTGCGTATGCGCCGCCAGGAGATCCTGTCCCGGCCGGAACCCCCACAGCTGTGGATGATCATCGAGGAAGCCGCGCTGCGCCGCAGGATCGGCGGCTCCACCGTCTGGCGTGCTCAGATCGAGCATCTGCTGCGGGCGCAGGAGCAGCCGCACATCACCATCCAGATCCTGGCCGACCACGTGGGTGGGCCCGCACTCGCCGACGGTGCCTTCACCGTGTTGCGTTTCGCCGAGCCGAACCTGCCCGACATCGTCTACCTCCAACAGCTGACCGGCGCGCTCTATCTGGACAAGGTCGCTGATCTGGACGCGTATTATGCTGTGCTGAACCAGCTTTCGGTACTCGCCCCGTCGCCGGAGCACACCCGGCGACTGCTGGAAGCGCTGCGCGACGGCGCCGCGCCGACCGTCGACGAACCAGGGGCCCGCGCACCCGCGTGACGACACGGCAGTGTGTGTTCGCGCGTGGAGCGGGCCGGGCCACAGCGAAGTATTGTCCCAATGGGACAATAAGGCGTAGGCTGTGTCCATGAGCGACGACGGAGTCGGTCTGGACGGCCGTCGGCTGCGCACTCGCCGCAGCCGCGAGGCGCTGTCGCGCGCGGCGTTCGACCTGCTCACCGAGCGGGGGCTCGACGCGGTCGCCGTGGAGGACATCGCGGTGCGGGCCGGCGTCACCCGGCGCACCTTCAGCAGGCATTTCGCCTCCATCGAGGCGGCAATTCTCGGCGATGTCGATCAGGACGTGCACCTGTTCAACGAGGCGCTGTGCCGTCGACCGCCGTCCGAGCCGCCCCTGGTCGCCTATCGCAACGCCGTCCACGACTGGCTCGCCACCGAGTACGGTGGCGCGCGCGCCGCGCTGCTGGCGCGGCGCTGGGCACTGTTCCAGCGTTTCGAGGACGAGCCCGAGCTGTTCGCCGGTTATCAGCGCATCCGCATCGACGGGCAGCGCGAATCGGTCCGGATCATCGCGGCGAGGCTGGGGGTGGATCCGCTGACGGACCCGCGTCCGGCCGCCGCCGTCGGCGCCGGTGCCGGCATGCTGCTCGCGGCGTTGCAGACCTGGGCGGCGGGCCCGGACCCGATGGGCCTGCCCGGCCTCGTCGAAGAGTTCTTCGACACCCTCCTGGCCCTCACTGCCGAATTCCGTTCCGAGGAGTCACCGTCATGTCTACCGGGTCGGTGAGCATGTACCGCCGGACGTGCCGACGCGTCGGGCTGGACCGAAATCCGCTGCGCCGCAGGGAAGACCGCCTGCAAACCGGGGTGGCCGCCCTGCTCGCCCTGGTGTTCTTGATCGTCGTTCCCGTGCTGGCGGTGACCGTCGGCGGTGCGGTCTACCGCGTGGAAACGGCCGCGGTGCAAGCCGAAACGGCGCGGCTGCGCCAGATCGACGCCACCGTGATCGAGACCGGGAAAGCGCCGCTGTACGCGCCGGTCATACCCGCACGAGTGTCCTGGAAGGACACCGAAGGCGTGACACACACGGCCGACTACCAGTCGACCACGGTGGTAGAGCCGGGTTCCACCGTGTCGATCTGGTTGAACGAAGGCGGGGCCATCGTCGAGCCGCCGTCCTCGACCCAGGCCGCCAGCAAAGCGGTACTGCTCACCGCGGGCGCGCTGCTCGGCGTCTCGGTCGTGCTCGGGGGCAGTTACTGGCTGCTGCGCCGCGGCCTGGACCGGCGGCGCCTGCGGCGGTGGGAATCGGAATGGGTGACCGCCGATCTCACCTGGGGGCACGGCTGAGCCCGAGTGCGGCGTGCCCGCCGGGCGAGGGTAGGGACCCGCGCAGCGGGCACGTCGCGTCCCGGGCCACAACGCGGCGAACGAGGGGCCCGGCACGGCTGCGACAGTAAGTCATGCGCGCACCGGTCCGCCCGTTCGGCGCCGATCATCGGAGATCCCACCACGGTCGCCTGGTTGCGTTGTGACACAACATAAACCGAGTGCGCACGGAGGCCGGATGGGGGCGGCACGCCGCGGCTTGTGCGATGTCCCAATCGCGGTCATCGGTGCCGATGAACCCTCCCGAGGGCGCGGACGGGGACTTCTCAGAGCGATCGAGACGGCTCTAGGGTGACCACGACGCAGCGCCGGAATGCGCGGTCGGCGCTGCGTCACCTACCTCGACCACCCGGAAACCACGAGGCCACAGCATTTCTGGCTGTCACGGTATTCGCCGAATTGCCCGAGTTCTTGTGATCCCGCCCAACGCGTCGGGCGGGTCCCTGATGAGTTACCTGATACGGTGGGGCATATCTCGATTTCATCACGATCAGTCGCTAACCTTCGGTAGGCATGATGGGCAGGCAGCCGAAAACGAGTACCGAGATGTTGACATCAAAACTTGTCGCACATCTGGCCGAGCACTCCGGCCACGACGCGTCCGGCGATGTGGCGACCGCCGCGCGAAACTGTTTGGCTGCGGCCGTAGAGCTCCTCGCTCCACGCAGGTCACCGGCTGAAACGCGGCCCCCGGAGATCGCCGGATTCGCTGCGCGCTGGGCGCGTGAGGGCATCGCGCTGGAAACGGTGCTCGGCGCCTACCACGAGGAAATCAAAAACGGATTGGAATTCCTCGCCGACCAGGCCGCCGACGAGCGGGCGGATCATTTTCTGGCTGGGGCGCGGCTGGCGGTCCACGTGCTGGAAATGGTGACCATGGCCGCGTCGACCGCCTATGTCGACGAGCATCGCGCGGTCGCCCGGGAACATCAGACCGCCGCTCAGACGCTGGTCTCGGCCTTGCTCGGTGGACAGGCGGTCGGCCAGCTCGCCCGGGAGACCGGCATTTCGATCGCGCGGTCCTACCAGGTGGTGGCTTTGGGCATTCCGCCGCACCCGGACGAGCGAAGACCTGGCGCGGGCGCGGTCGCCGCCCGCCGCAAGCTCCGCCGTGTCCAGGCCGCGCTGGCCGGTCCGCTCGGCTCCCGCGCGCTGTCGGTGCTGTCCGCCGCGGGCGGCACGGTGCTGGTGCCCCTGGATGACCCGCTCGCCCGCACCGGATCGTTCAGCATGACCGGCGAGGTCCTGGCCATGGTCGGCGACGGCGCCGAGGTGCCGTTGACCGCCGCGGTCGCGACCGGCCGCACCGCGCGCATCCCCGAACTCGCCGGTCGCGCGCACGACCTACTCGACCGGCTGCGTGCCGCGGGCGAGCCACCGGGGTTGTACCGAGTGGCCGAAGCGGACGACGCGCCGGGTTGTGAGCTACTCCAGCCGAGCCATATGAACATCGTCACCGCGCCCAACGATCACGTAATTGGACGCTCCGCATGACTTTTCGTCAGCTATTGTCACTGTGCCCTGTTGTCGAGGGTGAGCTAAGGAGTGCGAGTGACCACCGCGTTGTCCGATCGCCATATTCCGCGCGAACTCGAGCCCGCCGCCGAACACCTGTTCAATGACTATCTGCACAATCCCAAGACCCGGAATCCGCACGATTACGCGCAGTGGGATGATCGCTGCGAATTCACTGGGTGGGCCGCATTGTCCGGGAGCCTGGTCGATACGAATTTTCCGACGGTGAGCAGACCGCGATGATCACGAATCTGTGCATCGAAGATAGTCTGCCGTCCTATCACCGGCAGATCTCGGAGCCCTTGACCCTCGACGGCGTATGGACTGCCCGGTGCGGCGCGGCGCAACGATTCGAGGAGCAGCGCCAACGCGCGGCGGCCCGGAGGGCGGAATGGGCCACCGCGGCGCGATGAGGCTGCGCGGACCGATCACCGCGGCGATGGCGGTCATCGCCGCGGTGGCCGCTGCGCCCGTGCTCGCCGATCCGATGACGCCGACCCCGCCGACGTCGGCGACCCCGGCGCCCGCCGTCGACCCCGAGATGACCCGGACCGGCTTGATCTCGATCGAGAACGTCGCGCCGCGCCGGCAGCGGCTGGCGATCGCATCGGCGGCGATGCGCCGGATCATCACCGTCGACGTGCTGCGCGGCAGCGGCACGGGGCCCCGGCCGGTGCTGTATCTGCTCGACGGCGTCGACGGCGACGCCACCTCCGCCTGGCTGACCAAGGGAAATGCCGCGGAATTCTTCGCGGACAAGCCGGTGGATGTGGTGCTGACCGGCGGCGGCACCGGCAGTATGTACAGCGACTGGGTTCGCCACGACACCGCGCTGGGACTCAATCGCTGGGAGACCTTCCTCACCACCGAGCTACCGCCCATCGTGGAATCGCTGCTGCGCACCGACGGCCGCCGCGCGATCGCGGGGGTATCGATGGGAGCGCAGGCGGCGATGATGCTGGCGCAGCGCCATCCCGGCTGGTACCGCGCCGTGGCCGGGATGAGCGGCTGCTACTCCACCTCCGACCCGCTCGGCCACGCCGTCACCACCATCACCGTGGCCTCACGCGGCGGCAATGTCGACAACCTCTGGGGCCCGCCGACCTCACCGGAATGGGCCGCGCACGACAGCCTGCTGCACGCGGAAGGGCTGCGCGGCACCGGGATCTACCTGTCGGCGGCCACCGGCCTGCCCACCGGGGCCGACCTGGTGGCGGTCGCCAACTCGCCGACGATCGTGGAGGCGCTGCGCACCGCGGGTGGTGGTGTGGCGCTGGAGGCGGGCGCCCGAGCGTGCACCGAGCGATTCGCCGCGCGCCTGGCCGAACTGAAGATTCCCGCTACCGTCGAGTACTCCGCCGCGGGGATGCATACCTGGCCGGATTTCCAGGCCCAGCTGCCGAAGGTGTGGCAAGTGCTCGCGCCGGCGCTCGAGGTTCCCGAGTCCTCCTGAACCACGCCGCGGAATCTCCGCGGTGCGGCGGCGTTGACATCGGTATGACCTCGGCCCTGTCCTCCGTTCGGTTCTCCGTGCTCGACCGCTCGCGCGTCCGGCACGGCCAGAGCCATCCGGCCGCGCTGCGCGAGAGCATCGAGTTCGCTCGGCTCGCCGAGGAGTGGGGATACCACCGCTTCTGGGTGTCCGAGCACCACAGCGTGCCCGGCGTGGCGGGTTCGGCGCCGACGGTGCTCGCGGCGGCCGCGGCGGCCGCGACGTCCCGGATCCGGATCGGCACCGGCGGCGTGATGCTGCCCAATCATCAGCCTCTGGTCGTGGCCGAGCAATTCGGTGTGCTGGAATCGCTGTATCCGGGACGTATCGATATGGGCCTGGGCCGGTCGGTGGGTTTCACCGACGGCGTGCGGCGTGCCCTGGGGCACGACAAGCGCGATGCCGCGGACTTCGACGCCCAGCTCGCCGAGCTGCTGGCGTACTTCGCCGAGGGCGGCCGGGGCGTGCACGCCTGGCCCGCGGAGGGGCTGCGGGTTCCCGCCTTCCTGTTGGCGACCGGGTCCGGCGCCGCGCGTGCGGCCCGGTTCGGTCTGCCGCTCGTGATCGCCGCGGTGGGCGGCGAGGACCGCATGATCGAGGCCATCGAGCGATATCGCGCCGAGTTCCGTCCCGGGGTGGCGGGCGCGGAACCCTACGTGGTGGTCTCGGGATCGATCGTCATCGCCGACACCACTTCGCAGGCGTATCGGCTGTTGCTACCGGAGGCATGGTCCGCCGTGTACGCGCGCACCCGCGGCGAGTTCCCGCCCCTGATCCCGCCATCGGACATCGAGGCGCGCACCATGACCGATCGGGAACGCACGATCTTCCACGAGGGGCTGCGTGGGCACTTGTACGGCACCGAGGACGAGGTGGCCGACCAGTTGGAGCGGTTGGTGACCAGGACCGGCGCCGACGAGATCCTGGTGCATACCAGTACCTATGACCGCGCCGCCCGCTTGGCATCGCACCGCAGGCTGGCGCTGCTCACCGGCCTGCTGCGGGACCACGCCCGGGTCGACGGGCCGGATTCGGGCCGGGTCCACGCGGCGGCCTGATCAGTCGGCGGCCCGAATCGCTGGTGGGAACAGCACTTCGGCGGCGGCATAGCCGAACAGCTCGCGACCTTCGGTTCGTGCGTCCACCGCGATGGTCGCCCGTCGCCTGCGCGGATCGATCGAGGTGACCTGGCCGCGAAACTCTACCGTCCGGGTCGCCAAGGGGGGAATGCGCAAATAGTGAGTGTTGTGCGCGAACTGCGCGCGGAAACGGGTGAGCGCCGTGGGGTCGCCGAGCCAGGCACTCAGGAACGAGGCGGCCAGCCCGAGCTTCAGCATGCCGGGGGCGGCCACGGTCGGCAGACCGCTGGCGACGGCGATTCGTTCGTCGAATAACACCGGATGGGCGTCTCTGGTCACCCCGGCGTAGTTGACCAGGTCCCCGCGAGACAAGCGCACGGTCCGCGGGGGCAATTCCGTGCCCACCGCGAGGTCGGCGAAATCGACGTCCTGCTTCGATATCCGGCGTGCGGGAGCTGGTGCAAGGGAGTCGGCCGCGGCCGGGACGACGGCTTCGGTCCGGCCTTGTCGCGTCGCGATAGGGGACACGGCGACAGTGCGTACCGCCTCGGCCAGTTTCGGATCGCGACCGCCGGCGCGGGCGAGCAGCGCGCTGGAGCCGGTCTGCACCACCATGCCGTGCTGGTCGATGAGCACGCTCTTGATCGCGAGGATGTCGTAGTCGCCGTAGTGCCGGAACGATTCGACGTAGACGTCACAGGTCAGGCGGTCCCCGGCGACCAGCGGCCTGCCGAAGTCGAATACCTGGTCCTCGTGCAGAATCCGGGTCGGGTCGTACCCGGTGATCAGCGAATCCATGATTTCGCGGTGCACCCTGGTGAGAATTATCGAGCTGAAGGTCGCGGGCGCGACGAGTCCGGAATATCCGAGTTCCGCCGCGGCGGCCTCGCTCCAATGCACCGGATGGTAATCCTGGACGGCGCGGGCGAATTCCCGGATCTTTTCCCGTTCCACCCGGTAGGGGACGGCGGAACGATAACGACGGTCGACGAGCGCCCCCGCCTGATCAGCCGGATTCACGGCGGTCTCGTTCATGGTCGCTCCTGTATTGCGATGCGGTGTTGGTCGGCAGGCTCTGGTCAGGTGGGCGGGCCGATCCGCCGGAGCAGCGAAGACATCCGCTCCGCTGTCCCGGTTCCGACGATGCCGACGCCCGCGTCGAAGAGCCACGCCGCGGTCGATATGGCCGGCGGCGAACGGCACTCCGCCGCGCGAGCACCGACGCGTGTGATGGGAACCATGATGGCGGACACGGGACCTCCGAGCGGTTAGCCATCGGATGGCCACCGACGGCGAGGTGCAGGTTTATCCATGATGCCTCCGCGCGCCATGCGGAACTGTGATCGCTTGGTGATCTGGAGAATTCACCGTTTCGCCGCGGTCTTTTTGTGCTGCCTGCCCTATCGCTCGGCAATTCCGGCAATTGTCGTTGTCTTGTGGCGTATCCCTAGCCGCGCCAAAGGCATTCGTGAGGTCTCCAGACCCGATCGTTCCGCGTGGGTAGTCGCGTTGCGCGGTTCTAGCGTTGGCGCAGTTTCGGTCCCCTCGACCCGCACGAACGGTACCGGCCCTCGAACACCGTGGTTCTGCAGGAAGGCATGTAATGAAACGAAGTACCTACGGGCGCTCGTCTATCGCGGCGGTGCTGCTGAGTGTGTCGGTGCTCGCCGTCGGTTCGACCGGCGTCGGCGCGAACGCGGCGCCGCAGGAGCGGCCGACCGAGCAGACGCTCGCGGACTACATCGCCGCCGGTCGCAAGACCGCGCCGGTCGCCGACTCGGGCAGCGCGGGCACCGGCAGCGCGGGCACCGGCTCGGCGTGCACGTCGGGCAGTGGCGCGGGGTCCGGCAACGGTTCCGGAGACTGCTACGGCGGGTCCGGCAGCAGTTCGGGGTCCTCCGGCGGATTCGCGAGTGACACCGTGGGTTACGGGCCGCCGATGACGTCGTGGCTGGCCGCGTTCGGTTACGGGCTGACGCATCCGGACGCCGCCCCGCCCGGTGCCAACGATTGGAACTGCAAGCCGACGGCCGAGCATCCGCGCCCGGTGGTCATGGTGCACGGCACCTGGATGAACGCCTACAACGGCTTCGCGTTCATGGGCCAGCCGATCAAGGACGCGGGCTTCTGCACGTTCACCGTCAACTACGGCCGGTCCAACCTCCTCGAAGGGGGCGGTCTCGGTTCGGTGCTCCCCGGCGTGATGGGAACCGGCTATATCCAGGATTCGGCCAAGCAGCTGGCCACGTTCGTCGACCGGGTGCTGGCCGCGACCGGTGCGTCCGAAGTGGACATCGTCGCGCATTCCCAGGGCGGTTCGATGTCGAACTGGTACACCAAGTTCGAAGGTGGTGCCGCCAAAGTGAAGAATCTGGTCACCTACGGCGCAACGCACCACGGCACCAGCCTGATCGGCATCGGCGCGCTGGGCCGGGGGATCAACAACTTCGGCATCGACATCCTCGGATTCATCGAGATCTTCGTCGGCCACGCGGGAATCCAGCAGACGATCGGCTCGGACTTCGTCAACAAGCTCAACGAGAACGGCGACACCATTCCCGGTGTCGACTACACCATCGTGGGCAGCCGCTACGACGAGATCACCAACCCCTACGACCTGACCTTCTTGAAGGCGGCGCCTGGTGTGTCGGTGCAGAACATCACCCTGCAGGACGGATGCGAGCAGGACGTGTCCGACCACCTCACCATCATGTACTCGCCGCGCGCGCTGTCCATCGCATTGCGTGCGTTGGACCCGGTCGGCCACCCGACCTTGGAGTGCACCTTCAACCCCTGGCTGATCGGCGGCGGAGGCTCGCTCTGACCACCCGATAGACGTGCCTTCGTCGCGCGGCGTGCATTGTGCCCGACTCCGCGCCAGCTCGACGGCGGCACCGGCCGCCTCGCGTTCGCTGCTCGCCGGGACAGGATCCCCTCGAACCCGCCCCTGTCCCGGCGCGCACATCCCGGCGCGTGGCGGTGAGCCCACCGAGCGGACCTTCGCACCCGCCGCTCGGTGGGCGCCGGGGTGTCGACCCACGGCGTGCGCCGACCAGAACAGGAGCATCCGGCTATGACACGGAACGAGAAATTCTGCCGCCCTTGGATACCCGCCATCGCGGCGGTCGTGGCCCTGTTCGGGGTGGTTGCGGCGTCACCGAGCGCGACAGCGGACCCGCCGTCATCGATCACCGGCCGATGGGCCGAGGACGACCGCACCGTGCAGTTGCGGGTGTACTCCGCGGCGATGCGGCAGGACATCATGGTGAAAGTGCTGCGCCCGGCCGATCGCTCAGCGCCGCGGCCGACGCTGTATCTGCTGAACGGTGGCGGCGGTGGCCAGGACAGCGCGACCTGGCAGAAGAACACCGACGTGCTGCGCTTCCTCGCCGACAAGGACGTGAACGTCGTGCAACCCGTCGGCGGTCGCTGGAGTTATTACACCGACTGGCGCGCCCCCGACCCGAAACTCGGCCTGTACAAGTGGAAGACCTTCCTCACCGAGGAACTGCCCCCGCTGATCGGCGCGGAGTTCGGCACGACCGGTGCGAACGCCATCGCGGGGCTGTCGACGTCCGGAACCTCGGTGCTCCAGCTGCCGATCGCGAAACCCGGTCTGTACCAGGCGGTCGCGGCCTACAGCGGCTGCGCGCAGCTCAGCGATCCACTCGGACGCGAGTTCGTGAAGCTGGCCGTGGAGAGCTGGGGCGGCGGCGACACCGGCAACATGTACGGCCCGCCCGGCGACCCGATGTGGGCGGCCAACGATCCCTACGTGCACGCCGAGCAGCTACGCGGACTACGCCTGTTCCTGTCCACGGGTACCGGCGTGCCCGGAATGTACGACACCTACAACGGCACACACATGCAGCCCGGTCCGCGTGGCTATCTCAACCAGCTGGTCTTGGGCGGTGTCATCGAGGCGGCGGTGAACTGGTGCACGCACAACATGCGTGACCGCCTGAACGCACTCGGGATCCCCGCGACCTACGACTTCCAGCCCACCGGAACCCATTCATGGGGGTATTGGCAAGAGGCACTGAAGAAGTCGTGGCCGGTGCTGGCCGACGGACTCGGCCTGCCACACTGAGTTGCCGCTCATTCTTGCTGATCCAACACTGCGGAGGTGGGCCGTTTCAGCAGGTGGCGGGTGCAGAGTCGCCCGCAACCCGGAACTCGAACCGGATCGCTCCTGGGCTCTGGGCGGGCAGGACGATGGCCGCGCCGTGCCCGCGCGTCCATGTCCGGGGAACCAGGACGTAGTGGTCACCGATGCGACTGAGTGGCACCAGTCCGTCGTAGCGGAATCGGTAGGCCGAACCGGTGCTGCCATCCGTACCGCAGGCCGTCGTGCGGACATCTGATCGGGAAAGGTGCAGGTCCTTTTCGCTGTAGATGATGACGTGGGAACTGGTGGACAGTTGCGCGGCCCATTCCCGCGCCCGCGTCTGCCCGACCGCGACGGAGTAGTCGGTAGCGATCCAGAACAAATTGATACCGACCATGATGAACAGGATCGTCCATTCCGCCACGGTGGCCGCCTGCGACGGCGGGGGTGCGGTCGTGGGCAGGCGTTCCCGCAGACGTTTGCGGCGCAGCACGACCAGCATCCACAACACCAGCACGCCGGCGATGATCGACAGCGGCGCCACACATAGCCCTTTGTTGAGCGGGGTCACCACATATATCCGCGACACCCCATTGACGAGGACCGCAGCGGCGATCACCGCGATCACGGCGGTGGCCCATCGCGAGGGTTGGCGGCTGCGAATCGAATCCGGAAGCGAGATATACCCCCACAGCACGGCCATGCCGATGAGACCGACGAAAATCAGCGGCACGTACAGCGTGTCGACGGTGCGCATCAGGTACTCGCGGATGCTCGGATTCAGCGTCGTCGAGTCGACACCGAAGTAGTTGAAGAACCAGTAGACGTGCGCCCAGCCGAAGTAGAACAGTACGGCGGTCAGCAGCGTTGTCGGCGCCACCAGCTGGCCGATGGATCTCGCGACATGGGTGAACCCGTCGAACGCCGACCCCGTCGGGGGTGTCGGCGCCTGGTCAGCTGGTGGTTGTGACACGGGGCTTGCTCGTCACCGTCTCGGTGGGCGAGCCGGTTTCGGTGGGGGAGACGGTCCTGGTCGGCGAGCCGGTTTCGGTGGGCGAGCCTGTTTCGGTGGGCGAGCCGGTTTCCGATATCTCCTTCGGCTCGTAGCCTTCTTCGCCGCAGGGAAGTTTCTGCGGGGCCAGCGTCCCGGTGAGCAGCGTCAGCGTCGAGCCGGGTGTCAGGATGAGCGACCCGTTGGGCGACTGTTCGTTCGGTTCCGAATTCACTTTCGCGCCACGGAAACTGCTGTATTGGCAAACGCTGCGCTGGGTGTCGGTATCGTCCTGCGCGATGTCGACGTCGACGCAGCCTTTGCATGCCTTTTCGATCGCCTGCACCGCCTGCTGCTGGACCACCACGATCGGGACGCCCTGGAGCTCGGTGAACCCCGGAATCTGGAAGGGCGCGCCCGCCGCCTTACCGGCATCGGTTTTACCCGGTAGCCCGGGCACTCCAGGGTCCGGTGGGGCACCGGAACCAGGCGTGCCCGATAGGCCGGGCACGCCTGCGCCGGACCCAGGCGTCTGCTGCGTCGTCGCACTGCCCGATTCCTGATCCGGTATCGACGTGGCGCACCCCGACATCGCCACCGCCACTGCCGCCAGGACCATCAGCTGAACGAACATGTTCTCCCCCTCCCGCTTTCCGGCACATGAGCGCGACGGAGCGTCCGGTTGGTGCCGCACCAGCACACGTGTGGCACCACTGATCATCTCTCGAGAACGCTTGCGGCGGGAGGCAATTCTTCGCACTCGCCGGACAGCCGCGTCAGGAGGTGGTCTCGCCCGGAGTCGGAAGATTGGCGGCGCAAATGGCTTCGACGAATTCGCCGACTTGATGCTCGGGCAGCTGTCGCGCGAGATCCGCCTCGGTGATGATGCCGGCGAGCCGACCCTGCGCGGTTACCGGAAGCCGGCGGATACGGAACTCGGTCATACACGCGAGAACGTCGCTGATATCCGCGCTGACGTCGACGGTGTGCATCCGATCCGCGCCCTGGGTGAGTTCCCCAGCTGTGGTCGTCCTGGGATTCAACCCGACACCGACGACCTTCACGACGATGTCACGATCGGTCACGATCCCGACCGGATGGCCTTCGCCATCACAGACGGGGAGTGCGCCGACGTCGAGCTGGCGCATCCGCTGGGCGGCGAAGTCCATGGTGTCGCGTACGTTGATGCACTCGACATCCGGGCGCATGACGGTCTCCGCGGTGATCATGCTGAGCCTCCTCGATACGTACCGTCGCTTGCCGCTCGACCATCACTCGGATCCCGCCCCGGCGGTAGGGGACAAGGTCACAGTCTCGTCCTCTACTTCGCGGGAGCCGGGCCCGCGCACCTTCACCCTGGGCCTGCTATCTTGAACGTCGTTCAAGTTGTAGCGGAGGGTTGTCGTGGAGGGTGTCGAGAACTCTCGGGAGTCGAGAATTGGCATTTCGGCGCGCGATATGGCGCAGATCGCCGTTTTCGCGGCGCTGATCGCCGCACTGGGTCTGCCCGGGGCTATCACGGTCGGGTTCAGCGGCGTGCCGATCACGGTGCAGACTCTCGGTGTCATCCTGGCCGGAGCGGTGCTCGGGGCGCGCAAGGGCACGGCGGCGGTGCTGGTCTTCCTCGCACTCACGATGATCGGTCTGCCGCTGCTGTCCGGCGGCCGCACCGGGTTGACCGCGCTGGCGGGGCCCAGTGCCGGATACTTGGTCGGCTGGATTCCGGCGGCGCTGTTCATCGGGCTGCTCACCGCCCGGATCCTGCCGAAATACCCCCTCGTGCTCGGCCTGCTGATCAATGCCGCCGGCGGCATGCTGGTCATCTACCTCTGCGGCATCGCCGGGCTGGCCTTGCGCACGGATCTGGGGATCGGGGCCGCGATCTCGACCAATGCCGCGTTCATTCCCGGCGACCTGGCGAAAGTAGTCGTCGCGACGGTGGTGGCCAAGGGCGTCCACCGCGCGTACCCCGGCCTGATCCATGCTTAGTCCCGAACTCGGCGGCGCGGGCGATCAGCCTGCCCTCGACTTCGACGGCCGTACCCACACGTATCGCGACCTCGACCGGGCGATCGAGCAGTGGATCTCTCAGCAGGATGACGCGACCGTCTATGACGCCTCGGCCCTCTCGTTTCCGGACGCGTTGATCTGTGTCTGTGCCGCGGCTCGGCGCGGCATCCCGGTGATGGTCGAGAATCCCGACGCCCGTCCGCACCGGCCGAGCATTCCGCCTTCGGCGTTTCTGCTGGTGGCGACGTCGGGGTCGACCGGGCGTCCGCGACCGCTCGCCCGGACGGCCGCCTCCTGGTACGACAGCTTCCCGGCGTTCACCGCGATCACCGGCGTCGCGCCGACCGACCGCGTAGTGATCACCGGCCCGTTGCACGCGACCATGCATCTCTTCGGCGCGCTGCATGCGCTGTGGCGCGGCGCGTGCGTCACCGACGACCCGACGCGGGCCACCGTCGTGCATGCGGTCCCCGCGGTGTTGCGCGAGGTCGCGCGTACCTGCCCGCGCCTGCGTACCGCGATCGTCGCGGGCATCGCGGTGGACGACGGTGCGCTGGCCGCCGCCGACCACATCGAGGTCGTCGAGTACTACGGGTCTTCGGAAGTCTCGCTCGTGGCGGCGCGGCGTGTTCCCGAGCCGATGCGGCTGCTCGACGGAGTCGAGGCCGACGTGCGCGGCGGACTGCTCTACGTCCGATCCCCCTACACCGTGCTCGGTGCGCCCGAGTGGTTCGGCGTCGGTGACCTCGCCGAACTCGGGGCCGACCGCACGCTGACGGTGCGGGGCAGGGGCGACTGCGCGATCAACGTGGGCGGCACCACGGTGCTGGCCGAGGATGTCGAGCGCATCCTGGAGACGCTCGACGGAATCGCCGCCGCGGCCGTGATCGGATCGCCGCATGCCGTTTTCGGTGAAACGGTCACGGCCGCGGTGCAACTGGACGGCCTGGCCGGACTCCACGAGATCCGGGCGCGAGCGCGGCGGGTGCTGGCGAAAGAGGCGATGCCGCGTCGGTGGGTGCCGCTTCCGGCGCTGCCGAGGACCGCCGCGGGGAAAGTCGCCAGGGGGCAGCTGAAAGACTTGCTGACATGACGCCTGTCCCCGTTCTGGTGGCGCCGCGTCGCACGCCGATCGGCAGCGCGGGACACGGATTCGCCGATCTGACCACCACCGATCTGGCCGCTCCCGTGCTGCGCGAGGTACTGGCGTCGGTGCGCGGTGCAGGGATCGACGCCGAGGTGGACGACGTCGTCCTCGGCAACTGCCTGGGACCCGGCGGCGATCCGGCCCGGATCGCGGCATTGCGGGCGGGTCTGGGCGTGCACGTTCCTGGCGTCACGGTCGACCGGCAGTGCGGGTCCGGCCTGGATGCGGTGATGCAGGCCGCGTCGCGCGTGCGCAGCGGCGCGGAAGAACTCATCCTGGCCGGAGGCGTCGAGTCGGCGAGCACCGCGCCATGGCGCTTCTGGCCACCGGTCGCGGACGCCGACCCCGTGCGATACACCCGCGCTCCCTTCGCACCAGAAGGTTTTCCCGATCCCGGCATGGGAGTGGCCGCCGATGATCTCGCCCGAGCACGCGGCATCAGCCGCGCACGGCAGGACGCTTACGCGGCACGCTCGCACACCCTCGCCGCGGCGGCCGACTTCTCCGCGGAAATCGTGGCGATCGGTGACGTGCACCGGGACGAGCGCATCCGTGCGGGCATGACCGAGACCCGGCTCGCGCGGCTGCGCCCAAGTTTCGGCGTCGACGGCACGGCAACAGCGGGCAATTCGTGTGGAATCTCCGACGGCGCCGCGGCAATGGCGGTCACCAGCGAGGCAATGGCCGCGGGGCTGCCCGCGTTGCGGATACTCGGTTGCGCGGTCGCCGGATCCGATCCAGCGCTGCCCGGACTCGGTCCCGTGCCCGCGATACGGAAATTGCTGCGCCGCACCGGATTCGACGTTACCGATCTCGGCGTCATCGAGATCACCGAGGCGTTCGCGTCGGTGGTGCTGGCGGTGGCGGACGAATTGGGCTTGGACGAAGCCAAGATCTGCCCGCAGGGCGGCGCGATCGCGATGGGACATCCGTGGGGAGCGTCCGGAGCCATCTTGCTGGTGCGGTTGGCCGGCCAGATGCTGTGCGCGGACGGACCCGCGCTCGGGCTCGCGGCCTGCGCCATCGGAGGCGGCCAGGGCATCGCAGTGCTCGTGGAGCGTGTGTCGTGAGTTCGATCGTCTTCGACTCGGTCTCCCACCGCTTCGCTGACCGAAAGGTGCTGCAGGACATCGACTTGCGGATCAGCGAGCGCCGCGTCGGCATCATCGGCGCCAACGGTTCCGGCAAGTCCACCTTGGCGCGCATGATCAACGGTTTGCTGACGCCGACCGCAGGTACGGTCACGGTGGACGGCGTGGACGCCGCCCGCAAAGGCGCGCAGGTGCGGCGGAAGGTCGGGTTCGTGTTCACCGACCCGGATACGCAGATCGTGATGCCCACGGTCGCGGAGGATCTCGCTTTCTCGCTGCGGCGAACGGGCCTGAGCAAACAGGAGGTCGCAGCGCGGGTCCGGGAGATCCTGGAGCGGTTCGGGCTCGCCGACCACGCCGAGCATCCCGCGCACCTGTTGTCGGGCGGTCAGAAGCAGTTGCTCGCTATCGGCGCCGTCCTCATTCGCAGGCCGGAGGTGATCGTGGCCGACGAGCCGACCACGCTGCTGGATCTGCGCAACGCCAGGCTGATCGCGGAGGCGCTCGATGCGGTGGATCAGCAGGTGATCGTGGTGACGCATCAGCTGTCACTGCTGGAGGGTTTCGACCGCGTCATCGTCATCGACAATGGTGCCGTGGCGTTCGACGGCACTCCCTCCGACGCCGTCCCGGCGTACCGGGCCTCGGTCGAATGATCGGCGTCTACCGTCCGGGCGATTCGCCGCTGCACCGGATGCCCGCCGGACCCAAATTGGTGCTGCTGCTCGTTTCGATCGTGGCGGCCACGGTGTTCGTGCGCAGCCCGCTTCAGGTCCTGATCGCCGCGGTGATGGTGGCGGGATCGTTCGCGGTGGCCGGGATTCCGTGGCGAGTCGTCTCGGCGCAGTTGCGTCCGCTGGCGTGGATGGTGGCGCTCATCGCGGTGTTCCAGGTGTTCATCACGTCCCCGGCGCGGGCTGTGGTGGTGTGCGGTGTCCTGGTGATCTCGGTGGCGCTCGCGGCGCTGGTCACGCTCACCACGCGCGTGACGGACCTGCTCGACGCCGTCACCCGAGCGCTGGGGCCGCTGCGCAGGTTCGGCGTCGATCCCGAGCGCATCGGTCTGCTACTGGCTCTGGCCATCCGGTGTGTCCCGCTGCTGGCCGGAATCGTGCACGACGTCGCCGAGGCGCGGCGGGCCCGCGGACTGCAGTGGTCGATGACGGCGCTGGTCACGCCGACACTGGTGCGGGCGCTGCGGACCGCCGACGCGATGGGCGACGCCCTCGCGGCGAGGGGAGTCGACGATGCCTGACCTACTGGCCGCACGGATCGCCCGACAGGCCGCGGAGAACCCGGGCGCGACCGCGGTGCTCGCCCGGCGCGAGCACATCGACTACCGCGAGTTCTGGTCCCGGGTCGTCCGCACCGCCGCGGGGATCCACGGTATGCGCCGAATCGCCGTGCTGCCCACCTCCGATATCGAATCGCTGGTGGTGGTGACGGCGGCGATGCACACGGGCGTGAGTGTGGTACTGCTGCACCGCCATCTACTGCCCGCCCAGCTGAGCTGGGTGCTGGAACTCGCGAAGCCCGCAGCGGTCGTGGCCGCGCCGCATCAGCATCGGCGGCTGCTGAGGCTGGGATTCGAGGGGAACGTGCGGACCGCCGCCACACTGGAATCCGATGGCGTGGCCGGCGGTGCGCAGCCGGATGGCGAACTGCTGGTGGGCATTACTTCCGGTACTACTGGCGAGCCGAAACTCTTCGTGCGCGACCAGCGATCGTGGGCCACCACGTTGGATCGCTCCGACCGCACGTTCGACATCGGCGCCGGCGATCGCGTGTCGGTGCCCGGCGTGCTCGACCACACACATTTCCTGTACGGCGCGTTGCATGCTCTCACCCGGGGCGCGACGGTCGATCTGCGGCCGGTCGTCCAGGCGCTGACCGACGGTGCGACACATCTGTATTCGGTGCCGACGATCGCGTGGGACGTGGTGCGGGCCGGTATCGGCCCGATCGAGAGCGTCCGGGAAGTGCTGTCCTCGGCGGCCCGCTGGCCGCGCACGGGACGTCGAGCGTTACGGGAGGTCTTGCCGAACTCCTCGCTCGTGCACTTCTACGGTGCCTCCGAACTGAGTTTCGTGTCCTTCGACCGCGGGCTCGGGGCCGCCGAGGAGAACTCGGCGGGAGAACTGTTCGACGGCGTCGAGGCGCGGATTCGGGACGGCCTGGTATTTGTCCGCAGCGACAGCTGTTCGGCGGCTACCTCACCGCGGACGGCGTGGTCGACGGCCCCGTGGACGGGTGGATGACGGTGGGCGACCGGGGCCGGGTGCTCGGCGACCGCCTGTACCTGTTCGGCCGGGACTCCGAGATGCTGATCCGGGCCGGACTCAATGTGGAACCCGCCGCCGTCGAAGCGGCGCTCACCGCGATACCGGGTGTCGCGGAAGCCGCCTGCATCGGCGTGCCGGACGCGCGCATGGGGGAGGCGCCCGCGGCCGCGATCGTCGTGGACAACGCCGCACCGAGCACCGGCGAGATCTGGCGGCGGCTGCGTGCGACGCTGCCGAGTCCCAGCATGCCGGTGCAGATTCTCACCGTGGACAGCCTGCCGCGTACACCGCGGGGGAAGCTCGATCGACAGGCGCTGGCCGTGACGTTCGCCGCCCACCGCAGCGGCGGCGGGGATGCCGACGACCACTGCTGATCCCAGCACGACAACGTGATCGCGCGACCGGGTCTTCGTCATTGCCGCATACGGAGTCTTTCCGGCGCGTCGCGCAAGAAGATTCGCCCGAACGGGCAACGCTGCGGTTACCGACCTCTGATACTGGTTGGGTAGGCACGCCATCGTGCGGGCCTACGAGCCGATCTGGGAAGCGACGCACCGAGAATCGACAGGATCCGGCTATGAAGATCAAGAATCTGAATCCGCTCCCGATGGCCGACATCGGCGGCTCCGATCTGTTCATCCCGTTCCGGATGCCCACCGGTGACATCGGGTTCCTGCCCGGTGACACGTTTTCCGGCACTGAGCCGAGAGTGGGCGGGCCGAACTGGCGTTCGCCCATGCTGCTACGAAGCAACACGCACGATATGTCCAGACCGATCGAGTTCCAGTCGGCCGCGCGCGGCGCTCGGCAGCTCTGGGATTACGTCCACGACAATCCGGAGTATTCCACGGTCCTGCCCTGCGACGCGATCACCATCGGCGGCCGGATCTATTTGTGGGTGATGGTCACCCAGGGTCTGGGTAACGAGCGATGGTGCGAGATCCGGTATTCCGACGACAACGGCGAGAGCTGGACCGACAGTGGGGTTCGCTGGTCGACCAGCGCGTTCGGCGGCAAACGCATCATGATCTCCTGGGAGCGCGGTGGTGACGGCTATGTCTACGTCATCTCCACCGGAGGGCTCGTTCGGAACAAGAACATGCTGCTGTGGCGGGTGCGCGAGAATCATGCCGCGCTCACCGACCCGGCCGCCTGGGAGGGCTGGGGCTGGAACGGCCAGAACTGGGGGTGGGGCCGGGACCCGGGCAGCGACCCGCGATTCGGCATCCTGCCCGACGGCACCAGGCTCGGAGAGATCGGGCTACGCCGGATTCAGGGGAACTGGGTGATGTCCGGTTTCGACGCCGGAGCCTATGGTGCGTTCGTCAAAGTCGCCGGGAGGATCACCGACAATTGGTGGACGGCGCGAACATACCGGCCCGTGAAAGGCTCGTTCTGGGCGCCGGGCGGCCCGGATATCGTGCCCCGCCTGTACGGCTGTTACGTCCATCCGGACAGCAGGTTCGACGGTGCGTTCGGCATGATCGTGAGCGAGTGGGCGGAATCCGGTATACCCTATCGCGCCATGCAATTCCGGATCTTCGGCGTCCATGCGGCGGTCCCGATTACCTAACCTCATTCGAGTCGGCGACGAGTACACGTAAGTGCCGGTGTCCGGATTGGACGATCGTCCAAAAGATCGCAATGTCGATTCCGGTGATTCGGCCAGGGGTGCCGCGGGGCCGGTCGGTTAGATTGGAAAACGATCGCTGGTGGTGGATGCCGAAGGAGGACTCGGTGGGCGCGAATGCGGAGTCGATGGCGGGTCCGACGACGTTCGGCGAGCTAGTGACCGAGATCCACGCCCGGTGGGGTTCGCTGTCGGTATCGCACAAGAAGCTGGCTGAGCGGGTGCTGTCCGACCCGGAAGCGGTGGCGTTCATGACCGTGTCCGAGTTGGCGAGTGCGGTGGGGGTCAACGAGGCGACTGTGGTGCGGTTCGCGAACGGTCTGGGGCTCAAGGGATATCCCGGCCTGACGCGGTTGTGCCAGGAGCGGTTGCGAGAACAGGCGCAGCTGCTGCGCCGATTCGACAACCTCGAGCACTTGGTGGCCCAGGGAGCCGGGCTGATCGATAACACGGTGGTACTGGATCAAGCGAACATTGCCCGCACCTTCGCCGCCATCGAGGAAGCGACCTGGGAGGCCGTCATCGACCGGCTGGCGCGGGCGCCGCGGGTGCACGTGATGGGATTGCGGAAGTGCCACGCCCCGGCCTATCTGCTGGGCTACCTCCTGGGTCTGTTACGAGAGAACGTGGCAACCGTCACCGGAACAAGGGGGACTTTGACCGACGAGCTGCGTCGTGTCCGAGCCGGGGACTGCTTCGTGGCCATGTCGATCCACCGCTACAGCCTCGACACGGTCCGCGCGGCGCAGTGGGCCCGCCAGCGCGGCGCCCACGTCGTGGCCTTGACCGACACCGCCGTATCGCCGCTGGCGGCGTCGGCGCAGCACACTGTGTATGTCGAGGCATCCAGCGCGAGTGTGCTGCGCTCGATGACCGCCTTCACCTCGGTAGTCCAGGCGATGGCCGGCGCGGTGGCGCACGTCCTCGGTCACGAGGTACGTGAGACGCTGCTGGAGGAGGAAAAATTGCTGCGCGAGTTCGGCGTCTACTCGGCCGATACGGTCTGAGTACGTTCTGCTGACGCCTGATTTGCCGCAGGCGCCGCCGCGATCCGGACGGCGCGGCGTTGGTGCAGCAGGCCGGCGGCCACAGCGACGGTCGTCACCACCAGAGTCAGCGCGAGCGGGGTCCGGGTGCTGGATCCGAACACCATCCCCACCACGATGGCCAGCAGTGCGAGCATGACGACGTACGACATATACGGCGCGCCCCACATCCGCACCGGTAGCGCCGCGGCCTGCGCGGCGGTGCGGTGGCGCCGACCGGCGATTTGGGTCGCGCAGATACACAGGTAGACGACCACCGCGACGGCGCCCGAGGAGCTGAGCAAGAAGCTGAAGACTGCGCCGGTGGGGAGGAAGTAGTTCGCGACCACGGCGAGGAAGCCGGCGCTCGCGGCCGCAAGCACACCGGCTGCCGGAACGCCGGATCGGTTGGTGCGCCCCAACAGTCGTGGTCCCTCACCGCGCTGTGCCAGCGAGAACAGCATTCGGGAAGAGGAGTACAGCCCCGAGTTCAGGCACGACAACACAGCGGTGAGCACGATCACGTTCATGATGGTTCCCGCGCCTGGAATCTTCAGCGAATTCAGCACCGCGGTGTACGGACTTTCGGTGATCTGCGCGCTGTTCCACGGCAGCAGCGTGACGACCACCAGGACCGAACCGACATAGAAGACCAGGATGCGACCGGCGACGCTGCGCATGCTCCGGCGCACCGCGTTCACCGGATCGGCGGCCTCACCGGCGGCGATGGTGACCAGCTCGGTACCGAAATAGGAGAAGAAGACCGTCAGCGATGCGGCCAGTACCGGGGTGAATCCGTTCGGGAACAAGCCGCCCTGGCCGAGCAGGTTCGTCGTTCCCGGAGCGTTGTAGTGCGGAAACGCGCCACAGATCGCCGCGATGCCGATGCCGATGAAGACCACGATCGCCGCGACCTTGATCAGGGCGAACCAGTACTCGAAACGTGCGAACGAACTCACCGCGGCGAGGTTCACGCCGGTCAGGGCGCTCATGAAGAGGAGGGCAAACGCCCACGTCGGCAGCGCCGGGAGCAACTGGTTGGCGATCGCTCCGCCGGCGATGGCCTCGAAAGCGACTGTCACGCACCAGTGATAGGTATACACCCAGCCGACCGACAGGCCCGCCCACGCGCCGAGTTCCCGCGATGCGTAACTCGAGAACGAACCGGTCTCGGGACTTGCTGTTGCCAGTTCGGCGAGCATGCGCATCACCAGGATCACCACGAGTCCGGTGAGCAGATAGGCCAGGACGATGCCCGGACCCGCGGCCGCGACCGCCTTGCCACTGCCGACGAACAAGCCTGCGCCGATGACGCCGCCGATGCCGATCATCGTCAGCTGGCGAGTGTTGATGGTGGGCTTCAGATTTGCGGTGGGCACGATGCCTCCCAAAGACCGTGGGCTGTGACCCGGGTAACTGATGCTCAGTTATGGAACACCGCCGCCCAGTAGAGTGCAAGTAGATTTGCAAATTTGATAGACAATGCAATTTGTATGGCATAGTGAGGGCGTTGACCCACAGCACGAGGGAGTGAACCTATGTCCACGGTGTTGGTGCACAGATCCGGTGCCACCGCAACGCTGACGCTGAACCGGCCAGAGCGGCTGAACGCGGTGACCGAAGAGCTGTACGAAGCGTTGCTCGGTCATCTGGTCGGCGCCGAGTCCGATCCGGCGGTGCGTTGCGTCGTTGTCCACGGCTCCGGTCGCGCCTTCTGCGTGGGCGCCGATCTGAAGGCGCACCATTCCGCCTCGCGGACGGCCGCGGAACAGGAGCACTACCTCGGGCTCGCCCAGCGCGTGTGCGAGCAGATCCAGACGATGGCCACCCCGGTGGTCGCCGCGGTCGCGGGCTACGCGCTCGGCGCAGGGGCGGAGATAGCGGTGAGCGCCGACTTTCTCGTCATGGCCGAGGACGCGCAACTCGGTTTTCCCGAGGTGAGCATCGGAACATTCGTCGGTGGCGGAGTCACCCACCGGTTGCCCCGGCTGATCGGCCTGCGCCGGGCCACCGACCTGCTCATCCTGGGCGAGCGCTGCACCGGCAGGCAGGCTCACGAGTGGGGTTTGGCCTACGCCGCCGTCGCGGGCGACGTTCTGCTCGAGACGGCCAACAGCCTCGCCGGATCGCTGGCCGACAAGGCGCCGATGTCGCTGGCGCGGATGAAGGCCGCCCTGCGCCGGGACGATCCGCTCGAGGTCGCGCTGGAAACCGAGCCACGGCAGATTCTGGAGCTGATGGCGACCAGGGACTGGGCCGAAGGCGTGGCGGCCTTCGCCGAACGCCGTACTCCCGTGTTCGAAGGAAAGTAGACATGACCACCCTCGACGAGCGCACCGACATCGGCCACCGCACGTCCCTGCAACGGTTGCTGGATCCGCGGTCGATTGCCGTCGTCGGCGCTTCCGCCACTGTGACCAAGCGCGGATATCAAGCCGTCCGGTCGCTGCGGGAATCCGGTTTCGCCTATCCCGTCTACCCAGTCAACCCGAAAGGCGGGCGACTGCTCGGCTTCGAGGTGTATCCGGCGATCAACCAGCTGCCCTTCGGTATCGATGTTGCGCTGATCGCAGTGCCAGGCGCCGCAGTTCCCGCGGCGTTGCGGGAGTGCGCGGCGGTCGGCATCGCCGCCGCCGTGGTGCTCGCGAACGGATTCGCCGAGGTCGGCTCGACCGGTGCCGACCTCGACGAAGCCTTGGCGGCCGCCATCGCCGAGACCGGCATACGGGTGGTCGGGCCGAACACGTCCGGAACGCTGAACGTCTCTTCGGGCGCGAATCTCGTTGGGCTGCCGAATGTTCCGAAGGGGCCCATCAGTGTGGTCGCCCAGAGCGGGAACATGCTGCTGTCGCTGGTCAACGACAACAACGTGACGAAGGGGCCGGGTTTCCATGCCTACGTCGGATTGGGCAACCAAGCCGACGTCCGGTACGACGAGTGTCTCACCGAACTGGCTCGCCAGCCGGAAACCGGCGTCGTGGCGGTCCATTGCGAGGGATTCGTCGACGGCCGGGCATTCCTCACCGCGGCGGCGGCGGTGGTGCCGGACACACCGATCGTCATGCTGCGGGGCGGACGTTCCGAGGTGGGGCGCCGGACCGCGCAGTCGCACACCGGGTCGATCGCGGGTTCGGATGCGGTCGCGACCGCCGTGCTGCGGCAGGCCGGTGTCGAATTGGTCGATCGGTCCGACGAACTCGCCGTCGTCGCCGGTGCGCTGGCCACCTGCCGGCCGATCGAGCCCGGTCGCAAGGTCGTGATCCTCAGTGATGGCGGCGGCCACGCCACCCTCGCCGCCGACGCGCTGGCTGCCCGCGGCATCGAGCTCGCGAGGCTTACGGCGCAGACACAGCGGGAGCTCCGCATTCTGCTGGGGGATGCCGCGGCGGTAGGCAATCCGGTCGACGTGGCCGGTGCGACCGACGCGGATCCCCGGGTGTTCGCGGCGGCCGCGGAGGTACTCATGCGCGACCCGCACGTCGGGCTGGTGTTGATCATCGGTCTGTATGGCGGCTACCACCTCCGGTTCGATCCCGGTCTGCGCGAACTCGAGGACGCTACCGCCGACCGGTTGCTCGGCCTCGCCGCCGAGCACGGCCTTCCCCTGCTGATCCAAAGCTGCTACGCCGGTGCGGACATCGCCAACCACGATCGGTTGCGAGCGGGCGGAGTGCCGGTACTCGCTTCGATCGACCATGCTGTGCGGGTGGTGGCGGCGTTGGACCGCCGCGGTCGCGTGTTGTCCGGCGCCGACGACCATGCGGGGCTGCGGCTTCCGTTGCCAGCCCCCCAGGGCGCGGGCACTGGACGGATCGCGGGCACTGGCCTGCTCGGAGAGCCGGCGGCTCGCCGCGTGCTAGCCGATGCCGGGATCGATACCGGCGGATGGACCTTCGCGCGGACTGTCGAGGAGGTTGTCGCCGCCGTCGCCGGTTACGGGCGTTCCTGCGCTCTCAAAGTGGTGTCACCGCAGGTGGTGCACAAGTCCGACGTGGGGGGTGTGCGGCTGGACGTGACGGCTGCCGATGCCGCCGACGCGGCCCGCGCCATCATCGACTCGGTCACCGGTGCGGTGCCCGGTGCCGAGATCGACGGCTTGGTCGTCGCGCCCATGGCCGAGCCCGGAATCGAGTTGCTCGTCGGCGCTACTCGCGACCCGATCTTCGGCCCTGTGGTCGCCTTCGGCAGTGGCGGGGTGCTCGTCGAGGCGCTGCGCGACGTCACGTTCCGCGCCGCCCCCTGCACCGAGCGCGAGGCCGGGGAAATGATCGACGAAACGGTCGCGGCGCGTCTGCTCGACGGCTACCGCACCCTGCCGGCAGTGGATCGACACGAGCTTGCTCGATTTCTGGTACGCCTCGGCGATGTCGTCGCGGCGCACCCGGAGATAGTAGAACTCGACCTCAACCCGGTCATCGCGACCGGATCGCGCATCGTCCCGGTCGATGTCCGTATTGTCCTGTCCGAAAGTTCTTCTGGAGACCAGTGTGAATGAACCCCTGCTGATCGATCGTGCCGGCGACGTTGTGACCTGGACGCTGAACGATCCCGTGGCCCGCAATCCGATATCGGACGAGGACACCATCGCCGCCCTCGAGGCGGCCGTGACGGCGGCCAATCGTGATCACAGCCTCCGGGTTGCGATCCTCACCGGCGCCGGATCCGCGTTCTCCGCCGGCGGCAACATCAAGCAGATGCGCGATCGATCCGGGATGTTCGGGGGAGACCCGGCACAGCTGCGACAAGGTTATCGGCATGGTATTCAGCGCATTCCGAAGGCGCTGTATCACTGTGAGATTCCTACCATCGCCGCGGTGAACGGCCCGGCCGTCGGTGCGGGCTGCGATCTGGCGTTGCTGTGTGATCTGCGGATCGCGTCGAGCACCGCGCTGTTCGCCGAGAGCTTCGTCAAGGTCGGTCTCGTCGCCGGTGACGGTGGGAGTTGGCTGCTGCCGCGCGCCGTAGGGATGGCGCGAGCGTGTGAGATGGCGTTCACCGGGGAAGCGATCGATGCGGCCACTGCTCTGGAATGGGGTCTGGTCTCGCAAGTCGTCGAGCCCGGTGACCTACTCGACGCCGCAGGTCGACTCGCCGCTCGGATCTGTGTCAACCCGCCGCAGGTGCTGCGCATGACCAAGCGGCTGTTGCGCGAGGGCCGGCAACAGACCCTGGAGAGCCAGCTCGAGCTGGCGGCGGCGATGCAGGCCGCCGCGCATCACACCCTGGACCACCACGAGGCCCTGGCGGCTGTACTCGGCCTCCGCGCATCCACCTCCACCACGGAATGAGCCGACAGCCGGTGCCGATGAACCCATGGGAGCACAGCCACGGCGCGGATTCCTTGGTCCGCACCGGCGCGCGGCCTGCGATGGTCTGCCGTCTCGCGATCAGCTGATGTGATACGTGCGCGCCACCAGTGCGGAACGCAGATACCACAGGCCCGACGGCTGCGTCGGATCGAAACCGGTGAGCTGCCCGATCCGCTTGAGCCGGTAGTCCACGGTGTTGGTGTGCACGTGCAGCACCCGGGCGGTGCGCTGCCGGTTGAGATTGTTGGCGATGTGCCGCTGCAGCGTCTCCAGCAGTTCGGGGTGCGCGTCCAGCGGGTCCAGCAGGGAGCCGAGGTATTCGCGGCCGGGCCCCGGCCGGGTCAGCTGGTATTCCAGCGCCAGCTCGTCGAAGCGGTAGAGGCCGGCCACCGCCTGCAACCGGTGCACCATGTCGAGCAGTTCGTGCGCCTGGTCGGCGGCGGTGGGGATCTGCGCCGGGGTGGCCTCGACCATGGTGGCGGTGATACCGACCTGCGCGGCGTGCGAAAGCTGGGTGACCAGTGCGTCCAGCTGCTCGTTGTCGAGGTGGCCGGTCGGGATCAGCACGGTGCCGCCGTCCACGCTCAGTAGCGAGAGCGCGGCCTCGCCGCACCGGGTGGCCAGCTCGGCCTGGACCCGGCGCAGTTTCCTGCGCGCGACCACCTTGCCGTCCACCATGGGGTTGCGTTCCTCGCGATGCGGCGGAATCGCCACGGCCAGCACGGCATACGAGGACGCGATGGCGATGCCGCATTCGCGCGCCATGGTGGCGGTGCTGTGCCCGCCCAGCAGCGCGGAGGTCAGCGTGTGCACCGCCGTGTGGTGCTCGCTGACGACTGCCCGCAGCTCGCGGACGTAGGCCATGGAGACCGCCGAGTTGATCATGTCGAGCATCTCGACGACCATTTTGGCGCCGTCGACGAGGTTGTCGTAGTCCTTGATGGACGCGTGGGAGACCACGAGGTCGAGGCCCATCTTGAAGCCCTCGTGGATCGAGTGGTGGATGGTGTCGATCGGCACGCCCTCGCGCGCCCACCCCGCCGCGGCATCCCCGAGCCGCTGGAGCTTCTCCGGCAGGTCCTGTCCGTCCAGCATGCTCACCGCCAGCTCCAGGCACACGCGGGTGATGGTGGTGACGTCACCGGAGATGGCGTCGCCCGGCAGCGTGCCGCACGGGATGACGTTCTCGACGAAGTGGCCGACCATCTGGCGCGACAGCCTGCGGACGTCTTTCAACGGGGACGACATCGGCTTCCCCGACAGGGTGAGACTCGGCCGGGCCGAACTGTCGACGGACATTGGCGACTCCCTTCCGCCCACATTGGTGTGCAGCGCATTCACACTAATCGGTCGATCCTCGTCGCGGACCCGATCCACGGGTTCTGTGAGAGCACGGGATCCGGTCGACGCGTCGCTGTGAACGGTCACACAGGATGGGCACACTGCTGGTTCGCGACCAGGCCGGGCGCACCGCGTGGAATGGCGAGCGGTTCGTAACGTGTTGGTGGACAATAGGACATCGGTGAACCGGCGGCGATAGGTTGTCACCATGGAGTGCTATGGCGTGACCGCGAGCGATCCGAAGTCGTGGACCACGATCGCCAACAGCTTCGTTCCGATGGACTATGAGTACCGGGATCCCGACCGGTGGTATTCGGGGCTCACGGTTCAGGAATCGGCTGTCTATCGATTGCTGCGCTGGGAGCAGCGAGGCAGCAGTACGTCCTATCGCACACGGACGAATATCCGCCATCAGCCGTGCGACGATTTCTACTGGGTCGTCGTCCCCGAACAGGGCGTGTACTCGGTTCGGTACCGGGATGAGGTGATGCGGGCCAATTCCGGTCAGGCCGCGGTGACCGCACTGGACGACCTGTGCCAGTTACACATTCCGCTGTTGTCCGCGTACGCGTTCCAGGTACCGCGCGCGGAACTGGATCACCGCGTGGGACCCGTCGCCGAGCGGAGCATGACGATCGACTTGAACTCCGGCCTCGGCCGGGTGGCGCAGGCCATGATCCGCAGCACCCACGCCGAACAGGAGAACCTCTCCGACCGGGAGTTCAACGCGGTCTGCGATCGCGTCGCCGAGTTGCTGTGCCTGATCGCGCTCGGGGACAACCATCCGCAGCGCGCCCATCACGCCCAGATCGCCGCGCAGGTCCGGCAGTACGTGCGAGCCAACGTCGGACGGGGTGACCTGCGGCTGCCCGCCGTCGCGCACGCGCTGGGCTGGTCGCCCCGGCAGTTGCGGTCGGTGCTGCACCACATGGGCACCACCTACCGCGACGTGCGGCGGGACGAGGCACTGCGCGCCGCACGCGATCTGCTGGAGGATCCGGCGCGCGAGGAAGTCCCCATCCAGGAGCTGGCCGTCCGCGCCGGATTCACCCCGGCGTGGTTCTCCTCGGCGTTCAAGGCGCGCTTCGGTGAGACACCACGGGATTTCCGGCGACGCAGGATGACGGAGCTGGCCGCGCCCAATGGCGAGCGGGACCCGGTCACGCGCTGATCGAACGCAAGAGGACGGACGCAGTGGTTCGCTTCCGGCCTCTCGCGTTCGGTTACGGGGCCGATTCACCTCGCACCGGAGCTGGCCCGTTCGGATGTCTGTAGCTGCCGAGATCACCTGGGTAGCATCGTGATCGGCAGCTGCCGCAGGCGGGCGGGATCGGCGATCACCTCGTAGGCGGCGACTCGATCGCCCCGCACGGCGACCGTGAGCGCCAGCAGGAGCCGGCCGTGCGGCGCGACGAGGATGCCCACGACACCGTCGACCAGTGCGAGCGCCGCCAGCCGCGAGCGGCGGCGCAGCAACACGGTTTCCCTCGCGACTGCCGACGCGCCGCGCACCGTCGCGGGCAGACCGGCGGGGACCGCGGCCGGGTCGGCGGTCCGGAGCACGTCGGGTGCGAGAACAGTCAAGAGCCGGTCGAGATCGCCGCCGCGGGCCGCGTCGAGAAACGCGTCGACAACATGCTGCTGCGCGGCGAGATCGGCTGGGGCCGCGCCATCACCGCGCACACGTTGCCGGGCGCGACTGGCGAGCTTCTTGGCGGTCGCCGTCGTGCGGCCGACGATCGGCCCGATCTGGTCGAAGGGCACCGCGAACAGGTCGTGCAGGACGAACGCGACCCGTTCGTCGGGTCCGAGCCGGTCCAGCACCACGAGCAGCGCGCGTCCGACCGACTCGATGAGCACCGCTTCGCGCTCCGGTTCGTTGTCGTCGTCCTCGAGCCGATCCACGTCGTCGAGCGGATCCTCGCGCCGCGCCGCCGTGGCGCGCAACATGTCCAGGCAGATCCGGGACACGACCGTGGTGAGCCAGCCCGGCAGGTTCCGCACCTCCGCCACATCGTGCCGGGCCAGTCGCAGCCACGTCTCCTGTACCGCGTCGTCGGCTTCGGCCGGCGAGCCGAGCATGCGGTAGGCGACCGCGTGCAAGTGGTCGCGCTGCGACTCGAACTCCCGCGTCAGCACCTCATCGGTGGGCATCCGTCACCTTTCTGCTTCGCCGCCCGTCACCGAGATGACGGATTCGACAGCGCCCAGGTGACCGTGGCGCGGCGTCACCCTGCCGCCGTACCACCGTCGCCGACCGGGCGTGATGTGGACAGAAGGGTATTTCGTATGGTCATCGCCTATGTTGTCGCCACGGTGCTGGCGGCCGCGGCCGCGTTGCTCGCCGCGGGCATCGATGTCGTTCGGGCCGAGTGGGTTCGCACGAACATGCGAGCGTACGGGGTTCCCGAGTCGTGGCTGTCGCCGCTGGCCGTCATCAAGGCGGTCGGCGGCGCCGGGCTGCTGATCGGTCTCGTGGTGCCGCCGATCGGCGTGGCCGCGGCCGCCGGGTTGGTCGTGTACTTCCTCGGCGCGATGCTGACCGTGATCCGGGCGCGGTGGTACGCGCATATCGGATACCCGCTGCCCTACCTGGCGTTGGCCGCCGCATCGCTGGCACTGTCCATCGCGTCGTGAGCCGAGAGTGTTCGGTGGTAAGCCACGCAGCGAAGGTGACGGCTCAGTGACCGGCGCGAACCCTATCCGGCGAGGATGAACTTGGCCGCCTGTTCGCCGATGAACACCGTGGGCGCGTGCGTGTGGCCGCGGATGATCAGCGGCATCACCGAGGCGTCGGCGACCCGAAG
Source organism: Nocardia sp. NPDC051787 (assembly GCF_040681325.1). NCBI lineage: Bacteria > Bacillati > Actinomycetota > Actinomycetes > Mycobacteriales > Nocardiaceae > Nocardia > Nocardia sp. NPDC051787. The sequence continues at coordinate 134,811 of NZ_JBFAYO010000004.1, read as the reverse complement.
TCCTTGCATGCCACGCACTTCCAGCCGCGGCGTGACGACGCTGGCGGCATCGGCGCCCATCCGGCAGGTGCCGACCGGGTGGTAGAGCGTGTGCGAATAGGAGTTGAGCGTCAGCTCCAGGGCGGCTTCCGGCTCGGCGGGCGCCTGCGGCGGGTAGATCAGCGGACCGAGCACCGCCTTCATCGACGGCTCGGCGGCGATGCGGGCGCACACCCGCAGTCCGGCCATGATGGCGGCGCGGTCGGCGCCCGCGCGGTCGGACAGGTAGCGCGGATCGATCACCGGCTTGGCGGACGGGTCCGCAGCCGACAGCGCGATCCGGCCGCGGCTCTGCGGGCGCAGCAGCACCGAAGCCAGGACCACTCCGTGCTCGGTCGGGTCCTGGAGGCCCTCGTAGAAGAACGGCGCGGGCGCGAAGATCAGCTCCAAGTCGGGCAGGTCCAGATCCGGCCTGCTGCGTACGAACCCGTACGCCTCGCCGACGTTCGAGGTGAGCATGCCGCGGTGGCGGATCAGGTAGTCCAGCAATTGGCGCGGCTTCTCGGCGCCGAACAGCGAATCGCCCGCCACGCCGTAGCCGAGGGCCGCGACCAGATGGTCCTGCAGATTCGCCCCCACCTCGGGCGCGTGGTGGCGCACCTCGATGCCGCAGCGGGTCAGCTCGTCACGGTCGCCGATGCCCGAGAGCATCAGCAGTTGCGGGGTGTTGATCGCGCCGCCGCACAGCACGACCTCGCGCCGCGCGGTCACCGTGTGCGCGGCGCCGCCTCGGCGGTACTCCACGCCGATGGCGCGCGTGCCGTCGAACAGCACCCTGGTGGCCAGCGCCTCGCTGTGCACCGTGAGGTTCGGACGGCGCAGGGCCGGCCGCAGGTACGCGTCGGCGGTGCTCCAGCGGCGACCTCCGCGCTGGGTCACCATGGTCTCGCTGAACCCCTCCGGCTGCGGACGGTTCGGCGGCTCGACGGCATAGCCCGCCTCTTTGACCGCGGCCAAGTAGGCGGCGGTGAGAGACCGGGGACTGCGCTGACGGGAGACGTGCAGCGGCCCCTCGGTGCCCTCGTCGGGATATTGGGCGTCCTCGACTCGTTCGATGCGGCGGAATTGCTCGACGGCCGCGGCGAAGCCCCACTCGTCACCGGCCAGCAGCGCCCATTCGTCGTAGTCCGCACGGAAGCCGCGGACCCACATCATGGCGTTCATCGAGGACGAGCCGCCGTACATCCGGCCGCGCGGCCAGTAGATCTCGCGGTTCTTCAGCTCCGGCTGGGGCTGCGTGAGATAGTCCCAATCCACCTCGGAGCGAAAGAGTTTCGCGAACCCCGCGGGGATGTGCGCGAACTTGTTCTTGTCCGGCGGACCGGCCTCGAGCAGCGCCACCGTGGTGCCGGGATCGGCGCTGAGCCGATTGGCCACCACTGCGCCGGCCGATCCCGAGCCGACGACGACGTAGTCCGCGGAAAGCCCACCTGGTTGCACTGTTCCCTCTCCGATCTGCACCGACTACGGCAAAGATACGAGCAAGCGCGCGCGGAGGGTTCGGTTTCGGCGAACCCGGATGAAGTCTCGGTCCGCGCTAGCGCAGAATGAGCTGCGCGGAGATCTCGATCCGGTCGGCGATCTCGGAATACGAGCCATAGCCCATGCCCGCCCGCACCAGCGCGCCCGCGTAGAGCAACTCCAGCGATTCGACCACGTCCGGATCCGGATCCGGGCCCAGCGCGCGGATGATGCGCTTGCGGATCTCGGCCCCGATGCGTCCGCGCAGGTGCTCCACGTCGGGGTCGCGGCCGAGCAGGGCGCTGGTGACCGCGCCGGAGAGCTCCTGTTCGTCGGCCACCAGCATGGCGATATTGCGCAGCTCGGCGATCACCCGGATCTTCGGATCCGGGTCGTCGCTGACCGGTGAGGGGGAAGCGACCAGCCGTCGCCAGAAGATCTCCGCGACCAAGTGCTCCTTGGAGGAGAAGTAGGTGTACGCGGTGGCCGTCCCGACGCCGGCCGCGGCGGCGACCATCCGGATGGTCATGCCCGCGAAGCCTTCGCGCGCAAGCACTTCCATTGCCGAGCGGGTCAGCTTGTCCACGGTGTCGGCCTGCTTGCCGGAGAGCCTGCGGCGGGTCGCCTCCAGCATGACGGAATCGGGTTCGGACATGTGTCTGGATACTACTAGGCGGGACCGAGTGGTTCAGTTCTCGGCCGCGGCGGTGCCCGCTCGCCGCCCGTAGAAGCTGCCGTCGCCCAGCGACGCGCCGCTGACATAGCCACCCGCGCAGAGGCCGGACGTGCATCGGCCCGCGGCGAACAGTCCCGCGATCGGCTCGCCGGAAACGTGCAGTACCCGGGAATCGAGGTCGGTGCGCAGCCCGCCGAGAGTGAAACCCGCGGTGAAGCCGCGCATATCGAACGCCGCCAGCGGACCGCGCAACGGGTGTACCCATTCCGGTTTCTTGCCCAGCAGCGGGTCTTTTCCGTCGGCGGCGTGCAGGTTGTAGCACTCCACCGTCGACTGCAACGACTGGCCGGGCAGGCCCATCTCGGCCTCCAGTTCGGCGATCGTCTCCGCCACCCAGGTCGGTGGCTGACGGAAGAACGGCGTCGAGGTCTCGGTGGCCAGCGCGGCCTCGTAGGAGGCTTCGTCGATCACCAGATACGCCTGGTTGTCCTGCTGGATCAGCGTCGCCTGCCCGGTCCGGCCGGGATAGGTGTCCTCCGGGATGTAGCGCTGGCCGCGTCCGTTGACCAGGATGCCGCGCGCCAGCAGTTGCGGGTCGCCGAAGAACGCCACCTCGGTGGCGTCCATGTGGGCCAGTTCCGCGCCGAGCGCCTGCGCGAGCCGGATGCCGATGCCGTCGTGTTCCTCGATCGCGGCGGCGGGCCTGCCGATCAGTCGCGGCGCGTACCGCTCGATCATCTCCTTGTGGTAGGCGAAGCTGCCGGTGGCCAGGACGACACCGCGCTCGGCGCGCACCGCCACCTCCTGTCCGTAGCGGCGGGCCAGCACCCCGACCACGCGATCGTCCTCGTCGACGATCAGCCGTGCGATCCGCATGTCGTATTCGACTGTGACTCCGAGCGCCTCCGCAGTGTCGGCCAGCGGTTTCATCAGCATGTAGCCGCCACTCTTCTGCCCCGTGCGTTTGTCGGCCATGCGCGGGACATGTCCGCGCGGAGCCGGTTTCGCGATGATGTTGAAGGGCGCGGCGTTCTCGCCGCCGGAGTACATCAGTCCCTCGTCGTGCGGCGGCTCCCAGCCCGGCTCGCCCCAGAACGCCTCGCGGAACGGCACACCGCACGCGACCAGCCAGTTGTAGTGCTCCACGCTGCCGCGGCAATAGTCGGCGATCTTCGCCTTGTCCACGCCGGGACCGAGCGCCGCGAGCAGGAAGGTTTCCATGTTCTCGGGCGTGTCCTCGAAGCCGAGGGCTTGCTGCAACGGTGTACCGCCGCCGAGGTAGATGAACCCGCCCGCCATCGCGGCCGCGCCACCCCAACCGCCGGTGCGTTCCAGGATCAGCACATCGGCACCCGCGCGCGCGGCCTCGATCGCCGCGCACACCCCGGCGATGCCGTAGCCCGCGACGACCACGTCGGCTCGGTGGTCCCACGTCGTGACGCTGCTGGCGCGCAGCGGGCGAATGCTGGTGGCATCAGACATGTTTCGGATCCTTCACTGCTCGGCGCGATCGGACCGGTCGCGTGCGGCCTTTTTCTGCTGCGCGACAATCGTGCCAACCAGCAGGTCGAGTTTGGTGCCGTTCGGCCAACCGACGTAATGGCACAAGAACACCGCGATCTCGTGTAGCTGCTCTTCGGTGAGTTCGGAATTGCGCAGCGCGGCCCCGATCTGGATGCCCGCGGTGTCGATGGCGCCCTGCGCGGCCAGCGCGCCGAGCAGCAGCAGCCTGCGATCGCGAATGGTGAGCCCGGGACGCGACCAGATGTCGGCGAAGAGGTGGTCGGCGGTGACGGCGAAATGGGCGCCGGGGTATTCCTGGAATTCGGTGCCGTACACCTCGGCCATCTTGGCCAGTCCGCGCTGCCGCACGGCGTCGGCCGAACCATTGTCGCTCATGAAAGATGCCTTTCCGATGGTGTGCCCGCCCCGACGCCGAGTCCGGGGCCGAGCCGGTCGATGGCGAGTTCGGCCAGCGGCAGTGCCGTGCCGAGCCGTTCGCCGAGTTCCAGGGCCAGGCCGAGGTCCTTCTCGCCGAGATCGCGCACGTGCCGCAGGATCGGCAGCCAGAAGTCGCCGTCCTCGATCGGCGCGGTGGAATCGCGCAGCATGATGGCGCCGGGGCCGCCGGTGACCGCGTCGGAATGCCGCACCACCTTGCCGAGCGCGGTGATGTCCAGGCCCGCCGCCTCGGCGAGCCGCTGCGCCTCGGTGGCGGCGGCGAAGGAGATGAAGTGTAAAAGATTGCGCGCCAACTTCATTCGCGTTCCCGCGCCGACCGGCCCGGCGTGCACGATCAGATCGGCGAAGCACCCGAACGGTTCGCGCACCCGCTCGAATGCCGCCGCGCTGCCGCCCACCATGACCGCGAGCGCGCCGCGGGTAGCGCCGGGTGCGCCTCCGCTGACCGGCGCGTCCACGAGTTCGACGCCGTGTTCGGCGCACACCACCGCGAGTTCCTCGGCGGTGCGGTCGCCGATCGTCGAGTGCACGGCCACCACGGTTCCGGGCGCGGCGGTCCGCAGCACTCCGTCGGGGCCGGTGACCACCTCGCGGACCTGCGCATCGTTGACGACCGTGATCGAGATGATCGCGGCCTGCTCGGCCAACTCGGCGGGGGAGGAGGCCGCGGCGGCCCCGGCTTCGATGAAGCGTGCGACCGCCTCTGGGCGGAGATCGCACACCACGAGCCCACCCGGCCAGCTCGAAAGACGTTCGGCCATCGGCGCACCCATATTGCCGAGGCCGAGAAAACCGACGCTCATGACCGAACGATCTGTCCGCCGTCGACATTGAAGATCTGCCCGGTGACCCAGCTCGCCTCGTCCGACAGCAGGAACAGGCAGGCGCCGACGAGATCCTGTGGAGTACCGATCCGCTCGAGTGGCAGGCGTTTGACGATGTCGTCGACGATCACGTCGGGGGTGACCGATTTGGTCGCGTCGGTGTCGATCGGGCCCGGTGCGATGGCGTTGATCCGGATGTTGGATCCGCCGAGTTCGAACGCCAGCTGTTGGGTCAATCCGTTGACGCCGACTTTCGCCAGGCCGTAGAAGCTGGAATACAGCCATGCGGCGGTGGACGATTGGTTGACGATCGACCCGGCGCCGCGCTTGGACATGTGCGGCCAGACAGCGCGGGTCATGTTCAGCGCGCCGTCCATGTTCACGCTCATGAACGTCTTATAGTAGTCCCACGGCACGGTGAGCAGCAGATTCAGCTTCATCTCGCCGTAGATCGCGGCGTTGTTGACCAAGTGGTCGATGCCGCCGAACTCGGCGGCGGCGAAATCGGCGGCGGCGAAATCGGCCAGCGCGGTGGCCGATTCCGGATCCGCCACATCGAGGAGTCCGAACACCGCGGTGCCGCCGTCGGTGACGATCTTCTCGACCACCGCCGCACCACCGTCGGCGTTCTTGTCCGCGACGACGACGCTCGCGCCCTCGGCGGCCAGCGCCTGCGCATAGGCCGCGCCGATCCCCTGGGCGGCGCCGGTGACGATGGCGGATCTTCCCGTGAAACGGGCCATGGAGTTCAGCTCCTCTGTGTTGTCCGGCGGTTGCGGTTCATCCGGCGGTGGCGATCAGCTTGGTTTCCAGGTACTCCTCGAATCCGGCGACGCCCATTTCGCGGCCGATGCCGGATTGTTTGTAGCCGCCGAACGGGGCGTCGGTGGAATACCAGACGCCGCCGTTGACGCTCAAGGTCCCGGTGCGCACGCGTTCGGTGACGCGCCGGACGCGGTCGGTGTCGGTACCCCACACCGAGCCGGAGAGGCCGTAGGGGGAGTCGTTGGCGATGCGGACGGCGTCCTCGTCGCCGTCGTGCGGAATGATCACCAGTACCGGGCCGAAGATCTCCTCGCGGGCGACCGTCGCGGTGTTGGGGACGTCCGCGATCAAGGTGGGTTCGAGGAAGAACCCGCGCTCGCGTTGTGGCGGCCGGCCGCCGCCGACCACGATCTGCCCGCCCTCGGCGCAGGCGATATCGAGATAGCGTTCGACCCTGGCGCGCTGGCGTTCGGAGATCAGCGGGCCGCAGATCGTGCGCGGGTCGGCCGGGTCGCCCGGCGTGATCGCGCCGAGGGTGGCCGCGGCGGCCTGCACGGCCTGGTCGTAGGCGGCGCGCGGGACCAGCAGGCGAGTGGTGAGCGCACATCCCTGCCCGGCGTGCACGCACACCGAGAACGCGGCTACCGAGCAGGCTCCCGCGATATCGGCGTCGTCCAGCACGATGAACGCCGACTTGCCGCCGAGTTCCAGGAACGCCTTCTTCAGTGTCGTCGCGGCGCCGGTCATGACGGCGCGGCCGGTGGCGGTGGAGCCGGTGAAGCTGATCATGTCGACGCGGGGGTCCTCGGTGAGCCGCGCGCCGAGCGCGTGGTCGGCAGAGGTCACGATGTTCACCACGCCGGGTGGGATGTCGGTCTCCTCGGCGATGATGGCCCCGACCGCCGCCGCGCACCACGGGGTGTCCGGCGCGGGCTTGAGCACCACGGTGTTGCCCGCCGCGAGCGCGGGGCCCAGTTTGGCGAAGTTGATCTGGTGCGGGAAGTTCCACGGCGTGATCGCCCCGACCACGCCGATCGGCTCGCGGCGCAGCACCCGGTGCGTCTTGATGCCCATCGGCTCGGCGATACCCAAATCGGTTTCCCACGCATAGGTTCGGGCGAGCCCGGCCGCGTAGCCCAAGTCAGCGACCGGGCCTTCCAACTGCGGCCCGCTGGTGAGCATGGCCGGTGCGCCCGCCTCGGCGATGGTGAGCTCGCGCAGTTCTTCGACGTGTGATCGCAGCGCGCTGCGCAGCTGTTCGAGGCAGTGGGCCCGGAAAGTGTGATCGCGCGACCAGTCGGTGTGGTCGAACGCCGTGCGTGCGGCGTCGATGGCCGCGTCGAGATCGGCCGCGTTCGCGTTCGCGGCCCGGCCGAGGATCTCCTCGGTCGCGGGGTTCACCGTCGCGAAGACTCCGTCAGCGCCCTCGACCAGCTTGCCGCCGATCAGCAGGCGCGACCCGTCGGCGGGCAGGAGGCTGTTCATAGGCTTGCTCCGATACTGTCTGGACAGGTGTACGGAATATAGTCTCGGGCGGCGAATAGTTGCAATAACAGGTTCTAACTTGATCATCCTCGCCGAGGTTACGGCCGACGGGTGGAATCTGCGGCCGTTCGTCGGTTTCGTGCCTAAGGTGCTCGATAGTTGAAGGTCGGCTCGGTACGGATTGTCGGAGGGCAGAGCCGATGGTAGTGTCCAGACACATGTCCAGCTATCTGTCTCCGCGCCCGGAGCGATGCTTTCGTGCCCCGGGAACCTGTTACCGAATAAGGAGGGCGTGAGGTGACGGCGGCGGTGCAGCCCGTGACATTCGATCCGTACGACTACCAGTTCCACGAGGACCCGTATCCGACATATCGGCGGCTGCGGCAGGAGGCCCCGCTGTATCACAACCCGGACCTGGATTTCTGGGCGCTGTCTCGGCACGCGGACGTGACCGGAGCGTTTCGCGACAGTGCGCGGTTGTCGAGTGCGAACGGCGTGTCGTTGGATCCGGCGGCATGGGGTCCGCACGCGCATCGGGTGATGTCGTTCCTGGCGATGGACGATCCGCGGCATATGCGGATGCGGCGACTGGTCTACAAAGGCTTCACGCCGAAGCGGGTCGCGGAGATGGAGGACCGCATCCGGGAGTTGACGCTGTCGTACTTGGAACCGGCGCTGGCGGGCGAGACCTTCGATTGGATCGACCAGGTCGCGGGCAAGCTGCCGATGGACGTGATCTCCGAGCTGATGGGCGTGCCGGAGGCCGACCGCACGGAGATCCGCAGGCTGGCCGACCTGGTCGTGCACCGCGATGACGGCGTGCTCGACATCCCGCCGGCCGCGGCCGAAGCATCGATGAAGCTACTGAGCTACTACGCCGAGATGGTGGCCGAGCGGCGACGTGTGCCGCGTGAGGATCTGACTTCGGCGCTGCTGGAAGCCGAGATCGACAGTGACCGGTTGTCCGACGAGGAGATCATCGGGTTCCTGTTCTTGATGGTGGTGGCCGGGAACGAGACCACGACGAAGCTGCTGGGTAACGCACTGTATTGGGGTGCGCGCAATCCCGGGGAGTTCGCGAAGGTGGTCGCCGATCCGGATCTGGTCTCCGACTGGGTCGAAGAGACACTGCGCTACGACACCTCCAGCCAGATCATCGCGCGTACCGCGACGGAGGATCTCGCCTATCACGACGGTTCCATTCCGGCGGGCGCCAAGGTGCTGTTGCTGATCGGATCGGCCAACCGCGACCCCGACGTTTTCGATGACGGCGACACCTTCCGCATCGATCGTGCCGACAAGTCCGGGTTGGCCAGTTTCGGCGCGGGCGTGCACTTCTGTCTCGGCGCGCATTTGGCCAGGCTGGAGGCGGGCGTCGCCTTGCGCGAGTTCGCGTCCCGAGTGCGCTCCTACGGCGTGCTGAAGTCCGGTATCGCGCGCGTGCATTCCTCGAACGTGCGCGGTTTCGCCCACCTTCCCATCACCGTGGAGAACCGATAGTGCCCAGATTCGCACCCCATCCGCTACGCAGGCCCGCCCTCGTCTCCGGCGCGTCCTCCGGGATCGGCGCGGCCACCGCCGCGACGCTGGCCGAATTGGGCCACCCGGTCGCGCTCGGTGCTCGGCGCGTCGAGCAGTGCGCCGAGCTGGCGGACAAGATCCGCGCGAACGGCGGCGAGGCCTTCGCGCACCGGCTGGATGTCACCGAGCCGGACTCGATCGAGGAGTTCGTGAGTGCCGCCGAGGACGCCTTGGGGCCCACCGAGATCCTGGTGTCCAGCGCGGGCGACATCGAGTTCGGCCAGGTGCACGCGATGGATCCGGAACGATTCCTGCGCCAGGTGCACGTCCATCTCGGCGGCGCGCATCGCTTGGTGCACCGGGTGCTGCCCGGCATGCTGCGCAGGCAACGCGGTGACGTCGTGCTGATCAGCTCGGACTGCGCGCCGGAGCCGCGTCCGCGCACCGGCGCCTACAGTGCCGCGAAGGCGGGCCTGGAGGCGATGGCCGTGCAGATGCGGAGGGAGCTGGAGGGCACCGGGATTCGCGCCTCGCTGGTGCGGCCGGGCCCGGCCCTCACCGGGATGGGCATGGATTCCACCCCGGAGGTCGTCGGCCCACTGCTGGAGGACTGGAAGACCTGGGGATTCGCCAGGCATCCGTACATGTTGCGCGCGAGCGACCTGGCCGCCGCGGTGGTCGCGGTGGTGTCGACGCCGCGGGGCGCGCATCTGGTCTTGGTCGAGGTGCAACCCGAGGCGCCGGTGCGACCGCTGGATGCCTCGTCCGACGGGGAGAACGGAAGCTGACGATGCGAGTTCTTGTCGATCTGGATCTGTGTCAGGGGCATGCGGTGTGTCAGGACGAGGCGCCGGACGCGTTCCACGTTCCCAAGCGCGGCAAGGTGGAGATTGTCCATACCGCCGATTCGTCATCGCGGGCCGACGTGGAGCGCGCGGTCCGCTACTGCCCGACGCAAGCCTTGTCGATCATCGCGGACGACTGAGCGAAATCTCCGGTCCCGGCGGGTAGGCATGCGCTGCCGGGGCGAATACCATGGACGAAAACCGGAACGTGTTCTAATTTAGGTCCGGTATCCGGCCCGGCACCTGCGACGATGCCCGACGTCATGGAGAAGACCCGATGAGCACAGCACACACCGAGAAGGCGGCGGGCACCCTGCCCGCCAGGATCACCGGGGAGCTGATCGAGCGGCTGACCGGCCTGATCGCCGCCGACGGTAGCGCGGCGCCGTTCCCGATGACGGAGGTCTACACCGGCGCGCCGGTCGGCGATCTGCCGCAGTCGACGCCGCAGGACGTGCTGGCCGCGTGCGCGAAAGCCCGTGCCGCGCAGACCGAATGGGCCGCGCGGCCGCTGCGGGAGCGGTTGCGCGTTTTCGAGCGGGCGCATGAACTGATCCTGCGCGAAGTGGAGACCATCGCCGACCTCATCCAGATCGGCTGCGGCAAGACCCGCCGCATGGCGGTCGAGGAATCCTGCGACGTGCCGATGGTGATCAGCCACTACCTGAAGACCGCGCGCCGCGTGCTGCGGCCGAAACGGCGCGGCGGTCCGATGCCGCTGCTGACCACCTCGACCGAGGAGCATCGCCCCAAGGGCCTCGTTGCGGTGATCGCCCCATGGAACTTCCCCTTCGCCATCGCCCTGTCCGACGCCATGCCCGCCCTCATGGCGGGCAACGGCGTCGTACTGAAGCCGGACAACAAGACCGCGTTGTGCGTGCTGTTCGGCGTCGAACTGCTGCACCGCGCCGGGCTGCCGCGCGGACTGGTCCAGGTGGTGTGCGGTGCGGGACCCGACATCGGGCCGACCCTGATCGACAGCGTCGATTTCGTCATGTTCACCGGTTCCACCGCCACCGGCCGGATCGTCGGCGAACAGACCGGACGCAACCTCATCGGATGCAGCCTGGAACTCGGCGGCAAGAACCCGATGATCGTGCTCGCCGACGCGAACCTGGACGAGGTGATCCCCGGCGCGGTGTTCGCGGCGTTCGCCAACTCCGGGCAGGCGTGCATGCACATCGAACGGATCTACGTGCATCGCGACATCCATGACGAGTTCCTGCGCCGATTGGTCGCGGCCGCCGCGGAATTGAACGGCAAGATCGGCGCCGCCTACGACTACACACCGGAGTTCGGCTCCTTGGTCTCCCCGCAGCACCTCGAACGGGTCGCCGCCCACGTCGAAGACGCCCGCGCCAAAGGCGCCACCGTGCACGTGGGCGGTATAGCGCGCCCCGACATCGGTCCCGCCTTCTACGAAGCCACCGTGCTGACCGGCGTGACCCCGGAGATGACCCACGCGACGCTGGAGACCTTCGGCCCGGCCGTCACCGTGTATCCGTTCTCCGACGAGCAGGAGGCGGTCCGGCTCGCCAATGCCACCGACTACGGGTTGAACGCCAGCGTGTGGAGCCGCGATCCGGCGCACGCCGAACGGATCGCCGCCCAGCTGCAGGCGGGCAATATCAACATCAACGACGGCTTCGTCGCGACCTACGCCGCCAAGGCCACGCCGTCGGGCGGGGTGAAGCAGTCCGGCGTCGGCACCCGCCACGGTGACCAGGGCCTGCTGAAATACACCGACACCGTCAACGTCGGCGTGCTCAAACGGCAGGTACTCGCCGCACGGGCGGGCCAGCCCTACGACAAGCAGCTGAAGATGACCCTGATGTCGCTGCGGCTCATGCGCCGAACCAAACTGCGCTGAGCCGAGTCGGCCGGGTTACCTGTCGATCTTCGCCCGTCTCAGTCCGCTCGGGGGGCACCTGGGGAGCAACCGCAGGACCGTCGGACAGTCAATTCGGACGGGACGACAGTGGTCACCGGCCCGGTGACATCGCCGGTCAGTCGATCGTGGAGCATTTGGGCCGCACGGCGGCCGAACTCGAGCGGATGGCGGCGGATCGTGGTCAGCGGGGGCTCCATCAGTTCGGCATGGCCGACATCGTCGAAGCTGATAACTCGGGTGCTCATGGCCCGTCCGGCGTCGTGGAGCGCGCGATAGACGCCCAGCGCGATGTCGTCGCTATGACAGATGATGCCATCGAACGCCGGTTGGTTCGCGAGCAGTTGGCGCCCTGCCGCGAGACCACCGCGCGCGGTTGTCGGGGAAGTGATGTCGATGAGCCGCTCCAGTGCGAGGCCATGGCGTTCGGCCGCGGCCCGCGCTCCGGCGAGATGGTCCCGCCGGGCAACCGAATCCGTCGGCCCGCCGAGATAGGCGACAGTGCGGCAGCCGTGCCAGAACAGATGATCTGCCGCCAAATCGCCATCAGCGACGTCATCGGTGTGCAAGTAGAGATCAGGGTCCTCACCCGCGGCGCGGGTCAAGAACAGCAGTGGGATCCCGCGGGCAGCAAACGATTCGAGAGCAAGCGGATCGGTCGTGAAGGCCGGAACCATCACCACACCGGCGACGTTGCTCTCCTGGAGAAAAGTGACCAGCTGCGCCTGGCGGTCGACATCGTTGAGGGTGTTCGCCAGCAACGACACGTAGCCTAGCCGGGCCAGCCGCTCTTCGAGCCCGACGATCACCTCGGCGAAGAACGGATTCGTCACAGTGGTGACCACTACGCCGATGACATTGCTGCGACCGGCTCGCAGCGAAGCAGCACTTCGGTTGTAGATATAGCCGAGTTCGTCCATCGCCTGCTGGACGCGGTCACGCGTCCGTTGCGACACCCGGCCGGTGCCGCGGACGACCAGGGACGCGGTCGCCCGGGACACGCCTGCCAGGATTGCTACGTCCTGCAAGGTCGCGTATCGGGTCTCATCCTGCTGCTTCGTCAACTGTTGCACCCGCCTCCCCTCTCCGCGTCGGCGCGGTCGGTCCAGTTGCCGGTGCTCTTCCCGCGCAGCGAACAACCGCCGCACGAGCGCGGTCGACCTGCTCGCGCGCGATGACCGGAGCCAACCCGAGGTGCGCGTCGGGCTCGAGCAAAGTCTCGATGGCCTGGCCGTCGAGCTTACCGGCGACGCGGGGATCCGCGGCAAGAGCGGCAGCGAACTGTACGTCGGTGGTTATCGCGGTGTGTGCTGCGTCATAGACCAGCTCATGTGCGGTCTGCCGACCAAGGGTTCTACCGAGCCGCAGCATGATCGCCTCGGACAAGATCATCCCATCGGACAGGTCGAGATTGCGGCGCATGCGTTCTCGATCCAGACGCAGTCCGGCGACGACGACTTCGATGCGGGCCAATGATTCCGCGGTCAGCTCACAAGCACGCCGCTGCGTCTCGAACAACAGGGACGAGGCGTTGTCGGCCTCATGCTCGCCCATTGCCGATTCGAGCGCCAGCGGTGCCAATGCCCGAATCTCGGCGGTGATACCGATGACGTCCTGACACAGCTGCGGATTGCGTTTGTGCGGCATCGTCGAGCTGCCCACTGTGCCGGCCGGGATCGGCTCCTCCGCCTCCTGGTACTCCGTCTTCATCAGCTGATAGATCTCGCGGGCGATCTTTCCGCTGGTGGCGGCGACCAGCCCGAGCACGGTGACCAGTTCGGCCTGATGATCGCCGATGCTGCGGGAAGGAACGGCCATCAGACCCAGCCCCAGCCGGTCGGCGATGAGTCGCTGCAGCTGCGGGGCCTGCTCGCCCAGCGACGCAGAGGTTCCCGCGGCGCCACCGAGCAGGGCGACGAACAGTCGCGGCCCCAGCTGGTCGAGCCGCTCGAGATGGCGCAGATACTCGTCGATCCACGCGGCGCTCTTGTATCCGAAAGTGATCGGCACAGCGTGCTGCCCGTGCGTGCGGCCGGCCATGAGCATGTCCGCGCTGCGGTCGGTGAGTTCGGCGAGCGCGGCGAGGATGCTCAGCAGCTGTTTCCGGATCAGGATGCAGGCGCGACGCAGCAACAAGGTGTCGCCCGTCTGAGTGATGTTCTGGGTGGTGGCTCCCCAGTGCACCCATCCGCCGTGTGGTGGCTCCACGGTGCGGCTGAGCTCGACGATCAACGGCATCAACGGGTGGCTGGTTCGCTCCATTTCGGCTTCGATGCGAGCTACATCCAGCCGGTCCAGCTGACAGCCGCGCGCAATGGCGGGGCCGGCTTCTGGTGGAATCAGGTCCAGGTCCGATTCCGAAAGGGCCAGCGCCGCTTCCACATCGAGCCAGCACTGCCAGCGCGCCAACGTATCGAACATCGGTTCCATCCCGCTCGGCGGCACCCGGCCGGACGTGAATCGCTTTGCCATGTGTCAGTACCTGTCTCTGTCGTGGTCAGATGCCCGCATGGGTGACTACCGTCGCCGCAGGCCGTTGCCGCCGGTTGTGTTGCAGGATGTTGTTGATGATGAGAACGGCGAGGATCAACGTGATCTGCAGCGTCCCGTACGCCGCGGCCGTGCCGAATTCGGACGAATAGATGCGGCGGTAGATCTCCACCGACAGCGGCGGATAGCTGGCCGGATAGACGACCACCGACGCGACGTACTCGCCCACACCGTCGACGAAGGCGAGCAATGCCCCCGCGACGATGCCTTTTGAGACCAATGGGATCGTGACCGTGCGCAGGACCCGCAGCGGTCCTGATCCGAGACTGAGGGCGGCCTCCTCCAGTGCGGGATCGACAGTGCCGAGCGCCGCGCCGGTCGACCGGAAGACCAGTGGCACGAATCGAACGAAATACGCGACGGGCAGGATCCACAAGGTCCCGACCAGCGAGATCCCGAGATTGCTCGGTTGCGGTTCGTTGAACGCGGTGACGAGGTTGACGCCGACGACAGTGCCGGGCAGGGCCCACGGCAGCATCACCATGATGTCGACCACGCCGCGGCCGGGTCCGCGCCAGCGGGCGACGATGTATGCCGCGGCGACACCGATCAGGACGGCTCCCACGGTGGCGAGAAAGCTCATTTGGATGCTGACCGACATCGGTAGCAGGCTGCCCGGATCGGTGAACAGCGTGGCGTAATTGCCCAGGGTGTAGGCCGGCGGCAGGATCTGGGTCGTCCACGAGTTGTCCACCGAAAACGACACCAGCACAACGGTGAGCACGGGGGCCATCAGCATGAGAGCCAGCACGGTCGCGCCCACCGCGGCAACCCAGCGTATCGGCCCTCGGCTCGCGGTCCGGTCACGCTGAATTCCCTTGGACAGACTGCGGTGCACACGCCGACCTTGATACCAGCGCATCGAGAGCAGAAAACAGATCGACACGACGGCCAGCCCCGTCGCTTGAGTGGCAGCCAGTTCAGTGTTACCACCGGTTTTGGTGGCGACGATCTGCATTGTCAGCGTCTGCACGTTGTAGAGCTGCGGAGCGGTGAACGACGCCATCGAGATCATGAACGTCAGCAGGGCCCCGGATACCAGCGCCGGAGTCAACATCGGCAGGACAACCGTGCGCCACACCCGAATTCGGCTCGCGCCGAGGTTGTACGCGGCGGCTTCCAACGACGAGTCCATCCCGGCCAGACCCGCGGCCACCGGCAGATAGAAGAACGGGAACATGGTGAACACGTGCACCAGCACCACACCACCGACGCCGTTCACCGCCACCGTGCCTGGATCGACACCGAACCAGTGCGACAGTGTCCGCGGCACAATTCCGGTCACGCTGTAGAGCAACACGAACGACACCGCGCCGATCAATGGCGGCAGTGCCATCGGGACAATTGCGGCGATCTCGAGAATCCGGCGGCCCGGAAACTCGAAGCGGTTCACCGCGACCGCGAGCAGAGTGCCGATGATGCCGCACCCGAGAACCGACGCAAGCGAGATGCCCACCGACAGCACCAGCGCCGTGCCCGACCCACCGTGGAGGAACGTCTCGTAGTTCGCCAGAATGCCTTCGCCCCGCGTGCTCGTGACTGCGGTGTGAACCATCGGAACGACAACGAAGAGGAGGAGAACCGCCAGCACCGCCACCGTGGGCAGGTAGATGAACCTATCGCTGGAACTGCCCGGCAGCCGGCGACGCAATTCCTTCCAGCGGCCCGGCGCGGATCCCGGCGACTTCGGGGCGTCTGGGACGGGCGAGGCGTTTTCGGCAGCGACGGCGGTCATGACTGCACCAACCATGGTTGCCCGGAACCGATGCCGATCGCGACATCGTCACCGATCCGTGGCCGGCCGATCGCGTCGGGCATGCTGATCCGCAACGTCAGATCCGGCGTTGCCACGGTGTAAGTGCTGGCCGCGCCGATGAATTCGATGCCGGTGACTATTCCCTCGACCACCGCTCGTTCTGGGGTGGTGAATTCCAAGGTTTCCGGTCGCAGTGACAGGGCGAGTTCATCACCGGCACTGATGGGGCCGAACGCCGGTATCGGTACCGTAACGGACGACCCGCCGGCGAGCCTGACGCAGACCTCGCGATCGTTCACGTCGACCACCGTCACCGGCACCACATTGCTGCGCCCGATGAAGCGGGCCACAAAGGCCGTAGCGGGGCGGTGATACACGGCCGACGGCGTGTCGATCTGATGTACACGACCACGATCGAGCACCGCGATACGGTCGCTCATCGCCATCGCCTCGGCCTGATCATGGGTGACGTAGACGGTCGTGATTCCGGCTTCCGACTGCACCCGCCGGATCTCGGCACGGGTTTCCTCCCGTAGCTTCGCATCCAGGTTCGACAGCGGTTCGTCCAGCAGTAGTACCGATGGCGCGATGACCACTGCCCGGGCGAGTGCGACGCGCTGCTGCTGTCCACCGGAGAGCTGGTCGATCCGGCGATGTCCGTATCCGGCGAGCCCGACCTGTTCGAGCGCCACGCCGACACGTTCGGTACGCGACTTCTTGTCGACCTTGCGCGCTCGCAGCCCGTACGCGATGTTCTCGGCGACGGTCATATGGGGAAACAGCGCGTAGTTCTGGAACACCATGCCGGTGTCCCGGCGGTTCGGTGCCGTTCTCGTGACGTCCTTGTCTTCGAACAAGATTCGGCCCCGCGTCGGGGCGACGAAGCCCGCGATGATTCGCAGCAGGGTGGACTTGCCACAACCGGACGGGCCGAGCAGGGTGAACAGCTCGCCGGCGGCGATAGTGGCGTGCATGGATATGTCGGTGGTGGTGTCGTAGGTCTTCTGAATGTGATCGAGTTCGATCGGTATCACGATGTCTCCAACTGGACCGGGGCTTTACTGCGGCTTTGTCAGCGGTGGTTCTTGATGTTCTGAACCCAATAGTCGATCCACTTGTCCTCCTCGCGATTCACCGTCGCCCAATCCACCGGCATCTCGTGTAGACCGATTCCGGCCAGCCAGGCCGGATCCCGTGGGAGCGGCACCGTCGGGAGCTGAAACGTCTGGTCGGCCAACATCTGCTGAG
Source organism: Nocardia sp. NPDC051787 (assembly GCF_040681325.1). Taxonomy (NCBI): domain Bacteria; kingdom Bacillati; phylum Actinomycetota; class Actinomycetes; order Mycobacteriales; family Nocardiaceae; genus Nocardia; species Nocardia sp. NPDC051787. Next base: position 117,791 of record NZ_JBFAYO010000004.1, on the reverse strand, counting down.
TGGACAGGCGGAACAGGAACTCCAGGAAGGTGTCTGCATTGCCGCCATGCGGTCCGTTTCTGATCTTGCCGACACCATCGAGCTGCGTCAGCACACCCGACGTGGGCACCACCGGCGTGAACGGCGCACCATTGGCCCGTTGTACCAGGATGTCTTGCAGATTCCAGACACTGATCGGCGCCTCTTGCCGTCGCATACGCAGAAACAGGTCGTTCGGATTCGGAGCGTATGCCACGGTATTGCGGTCCAGAGCGTGCAGGAAGTCGTAACCCTGCTGCGGGTTGCCGGTCCCGGCAAAGGAACGACCGATCAAGGCGCCGTAGATGCTGCGCATCGTTCCCGACGCCGCGACATCACGGATCAGCAGCTTGCCCTTCTGCGCCGGCGCGATCAGGTCGTCCCAATCCTTCGGCGCCTGCGCGGCATCGACCATCGCGTGGTTGTAGAAGATCAGGTTGGCCGTGCGCATCTCGCCCAGCCACAAATTGCCCGACCCCCGAAACGGTTCCGGAACATGGGCGATGGCGTCATCACGAGCAGGAGCCAGCAGACCGGCTTGCACGGCTTTGCCGAATTGCTGTGGTGTGCCGCCCCACCATATGTCCGCCTGGGGGCGATGCGCCTCGGCCCGGACTCGCTCGAACGCCTCGCCCGCCCCCAGGGTCAGCACCCGCACGCGTCCCTTGTACTCCGGGTTCGCGGCCTCGAACGCGTCGATGACCTTTCGCGAGATGCTGCTCGGGCGCGCCGTGTAGATGGTCAGCGCGGTGGCGGTGGGCCCGGATGTCAGCCCACACGCAGACCCCGTGCATGCCAGTACCGCTGCCAGCAACAGCACAACCCACGACTTAGTGGCCTTCATCGATGAACGCCCTCTCGCGCAAAACACGTGACCTCCGCGACTACTGAGAGCGAAAAGGCGCGCCGGGTAGCCATACTCGAGGTGGTGGTAGATCGATCTACCACCCGGCTACAGGGAACCATCCCCGCAACGTGCCGTCAATAGGTACGCGGCCAACCGACGAGCCCGCAGAGCGATCTGTCCAACGCCGGCCGGGTCCGAATCGACATCGATGGTTTCAGCCCGAAGCGCCGTATCGACGGTGCCACCACCCCGGTTCATCCGATGTGAGCGCTCCCAATCGTCGGTGTACTGTCCGTCCGAGTCTTCCTCGAGCACCGATCGGAGGTCGCCATGGCGGCGCCGCCACTGCACCGCACGCCCACCTCGGCCCAGTTCTCCCCCCGGGCGGGCCAGTGATCACCACCCGCCGGAAGCTGGCCGACGGCCGGGAGATCCTGTACTTCGACGCTGACCCCGGCGTTCCGCGCACCGTGGCCGATACTCGCGAGCTGCCGCAGACGACCACACATTCGCAGCGGCGCTTCGATCCGCTACTGGGGGAGTGGGTAGTGATCGCCTCGCACCGGCAGACCCGGACTTTCTTGCCGCCCGCCGATCTATGCCCGCTGTGCCCGTCCACGCCGGAGCGAGTCACCGAGATCCCCGAATCCGACTATCAGGTGGTTGTTTTCGAGAATCGGTTCCCGTCGCTGTCCACTGGTCACGAAGACCCGGCCGGTCCCGATGCAGCGCCGGATGCCGACGGGTCGGGATCGACCGGCGCGACCGTCGCGGGCTCACCGCTGACGCCGCTGCGCGACGGTTTCGGCCGCTGTGAAGTGGTGTGCTTCACCAGCGAGCACGACTCCTCGTTCGCCCAATTGGATCCCGAGCGCGCCCGATTGGTGGTGGACGCCTGGGCGCAGCGCAGTGCGGAACTGGCCGACATCGATGGCATCGGGCAGGTGTTCTGCTTCGAGAACCACGGCGAGGAGATCGGGGTGACGCTGTCGCATCCGCATGGACAGATCTACGCCTACCCATTCGTCACACCGCGGGTGACCAGGATATCCGATAACGCAAGGCGATATCGAAAAGCCCACGGCGGCAACCTGTTCGGCGACCTGTTGGCCAGCGAGCGGGCGGCCGGGCTGCGGGTAGTGGCGGCCAACGAGGAGTGGACGGCGTTCGTGCCGCCGTTCGCGCGCTGGCCCTACGAGGTGTTGCTGTATCCACATCGTCGCGTCGCCGACCTTCCCGAACTCGATGCCGCGCAGCGCGACGCATTCGCGACGCTGTATCTGGATGTGCTGCACCGCTTTGCGCACTGCTTCGCCAGCCCGATGCCCTATATCGCCGCGTGGAATCAGGCGCCGACGCCGAGATCGGATGTACCTCGCGAGGATTGGTGGCTGCACCTGCAGTTGTTCTCGATCCGCCGGTCGGCGGACAAGTTGAAGTACCTGGCCGGCTCGGAGTCCGGAATGTCGGTGTTCATCAGCGACACCACGCCGGAGATGGTCGCTGCCGAATTGCGGGAGGCGCGGTGACGAGCGGGGTATGGGCGGCGCCCGGACGGGTCAACATCATCGGCGAGCACACCGACTACAACGACGGCTACGCCCTGCCGATCGCCGTCCCCCAGGTGGTGACCTGTACTGCGACGGCGACCAGAGATGGCTGGGCACGGGTCTCCTCGCGGCAGCATCCCGGCGAGCCGGTGAACGCGCCGATCGCGGGACTGGCCGAGGCCGACGTGTCCGGCTGGGCCCGGTATCCGCTCGGCGTGGTGCACGAATACTTTCGTCGCGGACACGCGGTCGCGGGCGTGACATTGGAGCTGAACGGCGCGGTGCCGGTCGGCGCCGGGCTGTCCTCCTCGGCGGCGGTGGAGTGTGCGGTGGCAATAGCGTTGCGCGACCTGTTCACGCTGCCTGTCGCCGACACCGACCTCATCGATATCGGCCGGGCCGCGGAGAACACCTACGTCGGCGCGGCCACCGGCACCCTGGATCAGTCGGCTTCGGTGCTGTGCACCGCCGGGCACGCGTTGTTCCTCGACTTCGGCAAGGGCGAGCACACACAGGTCCCGTTCGATCTGGCCGCGGCGGGGCTGCAGCTGCTGGTGGTCGACACCGATACCCCGCATCAGCTGGTCGACGGCGAATACGGCAAGCGCCGCACCGAATGTGAGCAGGCGGCCGCGGCGCTCGGCGTGCGCACGCTGCGCGAAGTCATCGACGTCGCCGAAACGGACCGGATCGGCGATCCTGTGCTGCGGCGGCGGGCCCGCCATATCGTCGCCGAGAACGCCCGGGTGCTCGCGGTCGTCGACACCCTGCGCGGTCGTCACGATCCGCGCGAGATCGGGCCGATCCTCACCGCGGGGCATACATCACTGCGCGACGATTTCGAGATCTCCACACCGCAACTCGACACCGCTGTCGATTCGGCGCTAGCGGCGGGCGCCTATGGCGCCCGTATGGTGGGCGGTGGCTTCGGCGGTAGCATCATCGCCCTGACCGATGCCGATCGCACGCGGGACATCGCCGCTGCCATAGCGACACGGTTCCGCAGCGAGGATTTCACGGCGCCCCGGACCTTCGTGGCGCTACCGTCGGCCGGGGCACGTCGGATCTCGTAATCAGCGCCAGCCGGAATCCGTTGTGGTCGATCTCGGCGTGCGATCGTGGTCGACAGCCAGGCGCGGCACGCACAGCACGACCGCGCCGTCCGTCCATGATCGGCGACGACCTAGCCGGACGATCCGGTACCGTGGCCCTCGGGGTGGATCAACGGAATCGAGAATGGGTAGGTCCGATACGAATGAGCCTTCGAGACGTTCCGCTGCGCACGTTGTCCGGTGCGCCGACCACGCTGGCCGACTTGGTCGGCGACCGCGCTGTCCTGCTGGTCAACGTGGCCTCGAGATGCGGCCTGACACCGCAGTATTCCGGCCTGGTCGAACTGCACAAGTCCTACGGTCCCCGCGGATTCAGCGTGGTCGGCGTGCCCTCCAACCAATTCATGGGCCAGGAGCCGGGCACCGCCGAGGAGATCCAGCAGTTCTGTTCCACCACCTACGGCGTGGACTTCCCGCTGCTGGAGAAGACCGACGTCAACGGTGACAACCGCCACGCCCTCTACCAGAGCCTGGTGGAATCTGCCGACGCCGACGGCAACGCCGGTGACATCCAGTGGAACTTCGAGAAGTTCCTCATCGACCGGGATGGGAAAGTAGCGGGCCGCTTCCGCCCGACGGTGACGCCCGAGGCGCCCGAACTCGTCGCAGCGATCGAAACCGTTCTCTGACACAGCCTCGGAAACCGGAGCGGTCGTCCGCCGACGGCCAGTGTCGTGGGACGTGGCTCCGGTGGGTTCGGGTCCGGGATGAAAGCCCTCGCCGTCGAGTTCTATGCCGAGCGCGAAAACGCCCATCCGACACCTTCTTTCGTACCGCGATCGACCACAGCGCACCGATTGCGGCTGCCCGGCTCCGAGGTGACCCGGGCCGCCGCCGGCGCACCCCTTGCGAGCATGGCGTGCGGCGGCAGCCGGGCGCGATGGTTTGCGTCGCGATGATTCGAAGGTTGTCGAATAGCAGCGTGCGGTTACCGCGCCGCGCGGGCCGCGAACGCCGCGGCGAGCAGGACCGTGACGCCCTCGGCGATCGACGTGACGCCCAGCGCGTGCGCCGCGCTCGACACCGTGCTGCCCGTGAGGCCGAGGAAGAGCGACCCGAAGGTGGCGATGCCGACCACTATGCCGAGCTGCACGGTGGTCACCAGGATGCCGCTCGCATCGGCCGCCAGAGTCATCGGGACCTTGGCCAGCGTGCGCGTCATGAGCGGACTGAACGCCAGGCCGTTGCCGACGCCGCACAAGCCGAGCAGTACCAGCGCGATCACGCCGACATCGGCTCCGTCGCGCAGCAGCGTGCCGAGCGCGACCATGCTTGCCGCCCCGAGCACGAGTCCGAGCGGGATCATGGTGGCGTGGAACCGATTCGGGATTCGCTCCCAGTTCAGGCTGGCCACCGCGAAGGTCACCCCGAGCGGGACGAACAGCAGGCCCGCATGCAGCGCGCTGTAGCCGAGCGTGCTCTGCAGGTGTATCGCCATGACGAACATCCATCCGCCGAAGGTCGCCATGATCACGAACAACGTGACCGCGGTGAGCACCAGGCCCGGAGCCGGGAGGACCGGCCGAGCGAACAGTGGTTCGCCGCCGCGCGCCGCGACCAGCCGCTCGATGGTCACGAACAGTGCGAGGCCGATAACGCTGGCGCCCAACGAAATCCACGACCACAGCGGCCAATCCAGCTCACGGCCGAGCACCAGCGGAAGCACCAGCAGCAGCACCGAAACGGTGAGCGTCGCCAACCCGGGCAGGTCGAGCTTGCGCTCGACGCGCTGGGTCGCCGACGGCAGGACGCGCGGCGCCACGGCGAGCAGCACCACGCCGATCGGCACGTTCACCAAGAACACACCGCGCCAGCTGCTGCCGAACAGGTCGGCGTTGACGATGAGGCCGCCGAGCACCTGTCCGGCGACCATGCCGCCGGAGATGATCGCCGAGTACACACTGAGCGCCCTGGCCCTGGCGTCACCGGTGAAGACGCGCTGGATGAGCGTCATGATCTGCGGAACCATCGCCGCCGCGCCGACGCCCTGCGCGAACCGGAAGACGATCAACGATGTCTCGTTCCACGCCAGCCCGCAGGCCAGTGAGGCCACCGTGAACCCCGCCAGTCCCGCGATGAACGTGCGGCGCTGGGTGAACCGGTCGCCGAGCCGCGCGCCGGTGACCAGCAGGACGGCGTAGGCGATGACGTAACCGGCGACGATCAGCTGCAGAGCCGAGCCGCTGGTGTGCAACGAGCCGCGAATCGAGGGAATCGCCACGTTGACGATGGAAGCGTCGAGCACGGCCATGAACTGGCCGGTGAGGATGACCGTGAGGATGGCCAGCGGACGCCGCGCTCGCAGCGCGGCGGGCGGTGCGGCGGCGCGCGTCGCCGCCGCACCCGACGGGATGGTCTGTGTCATGCTCCGAGCTTGCGGTGTGCCGGGCACCGGTAACAGGAGCCCAATAACACTGGTACCGGCAGCACCAGGCTGAGCGCCTGTGCCACAAGGGATGGAGTTTGGGCACAGTGCCTGCTCGACCTGAGATTGCGAGAAATTAGCCGAACGGATCGACATCGTCGGGCGGCGGATCGAAAACCATTCCATCCAGCGGCTGTTCGAGGCCGTGATCATGGACCGGCAAATCTGGCTTCTGCGTGGTGCGTCCCACGTAGCGGTGCAGGAGAGCAAGTCGGGCACGCTGGCGGGTACTTCTCGGCGCTTCAGGGACGCAACTCCGTCTCCGGAGTAAACTCCGGTTTGCTCGTTAGTGTCTGAACGGTGAACACGACGGAGTGAAAATGAACATTTCCGAAGGCGCGGTGGACGTGATCACCCGGACAGCCGACGCGACGGCGGCTGCGGCCGGGGCCGTGGGCGGTGCCGCCGTCAATGGCGTTATCGGCGGCTTGCAGGGCGCCGCCTCCGGCGTGAAGAGCGGGCTGAGCAGAGGCAGCCACTCGACACCGGCGGCCGCGCTGACTTTGGCGGCGATCGGTGCCGCGGGTTTGGTGGACTGGCCCGTGCTGCTGGGTGTCGGAGGCACAGCCCTGGTGATCCGGCAGCTCAATCAGCGGTCGAGCAAGCAATCGGCGCCCGGCGCTTCCGGTCGTCCCGAACGCCTCGAGCCGCATTCGGAAAGCGGCCGAACGCCCGGCAAAGGCGACGAAGGCGTGACCCCCGCGCGTAAGAGCAAGGCGCCGACGCGGCGCTCGCCGGGCAAGGGTTAGCCGCCGACGGTGGATCTGAGCCGACTGGTCCGGCGCCGTTGGATCAGTCGACGATCTCGATGACGCCCAAGCGCCACAGCACCGCGTACATCTCGCGCAACGGCACGGTCAGTACCTGCGTCAGCGCATCCGTCAACGGTTCCGAGCCGGCTCCTACACCAGTTTTCATCACGCCAGACACCGTGCGGACGTCAGGCGTCGACTTCGCGAATGCACCATGACCGGGAGGCAACAAATGGCCGAAAAGTCGGCTACAAGCCACAGGAACGCCGTCGATCGGGTGCTGGCTGCGCAGGGTTTCGCGGTGGAGCTGCCGGTGGTCGGCCGGGTCCGCATCCCTCGGCCCGAGCAGTTGGCATACTACGGCGCACTCGGCGCGCTGGCCGCGGCGGAGATCATCGAATGGCCCGTCGCGCTGGCCCTCGGGGCCGGTCATTGGCTGGTGCAGAATCAGCACAATCGCGTCGCCCACGAAATCGGCGAAGCCCTCGAAGAGGCGTGACCGAGCGGCGACTCCTGCTCGACCGGGCGAGCACACTCATGCGGATTCGAGGGCGCCGTCTAGGACGGGGGCACGAGATCCAGCAGGGCTTTACCGATCCGCTCGGCTTGGACGAGGACGTTCGTCTGCGCTGATATGTAGTCGCCGATACCTTCCTCTTGGGCGTCCCGCAGATACGGCGGCAGCGGCTGCTGGATCTCGTTCCGGATGACGTTGTCGAGCAGCGCTTCCATCTCGCCGCGCAATGGGTTTCCGGTGGCGGCCTGATTGTCGAGCTCGAGGCGGCCGCCGTCGCTGCTGTAGTCGTAGAGTTCGAATTCCTGCTCGCTCGCCGCATCGATCTGGATCTGGCCGCGCACCCAATGCGAGTAGGAAGTGAATTTCGCGTCGGCGGTGCGCACCATCGCCACGTGGCCCGGCGCGTTCTGGTTGAACAGGATCGCGGCTTCTTCGATCGAGTCCTCGTCGGTGGTGTGCGCGACCCAGGGACGGCCCGCGGCGCCCGGGTTACGGCAGAGCGCGGCGAGGTCGAGTCGCCCGCTGAGGTGTTCGTAGCGTCCGTCGCCGCGCCAGCCGTTTCCGCCGGTGGCGATGGTGAGCAGCAATGGCGTGAAATCGACGCTCGAGGTGAGCTGGGTCCTGGTGCTCGTACCCGCGACCGGGCTGAGGTAGCCGCGCGGATCGTGGACGTAGAGCGGAACCCGGATCGCCTCGTCGTAGGCGGCGCCGCCTTTGCCGTGCAAGCCGTGCGAACCGGCGTAATCGCCGTGGTCGGAGGTGAAGACGATGACGGTGTTGGCCGCGACCTCTGGACGGGAGTTCAGGGTGTCGAGCACGCGCCCGATCTGGATGTCGACCTGCTGCTGGGCCCAGAGATAGAGGTTGCGCATGTCGATCCACGCGTGCACGGCTTCCGGCGTTCCATAGGGCGCCGGCCCGAATGCCACGGCCGAGACCTCGACCAGCGCCATCTGCAGCCGGGGCTTCTTCGATAGTTGGTCGAGCGATTCGAAATTGGGCGGAAGATCGTTCATCCAGCGCGGGATGTCGGCGTTGAATTGGTCGCGGCGGGTCCAGCGTGGCCACCACTGGATGTCGTGCGGGTTGACCAGCGACACGGTGGTGCACCACGGTGCGCTGCCGGAATCGTTGTGGAACCAATCGACGAATTGGTCGACGATCTTCGGATCCGCTTGCAGCCCTTGGCCCGGAGCGCCATTGGGCGAGGGATAGGTGCCGCCGTGAAACCCGTACGCTTCGAGCGCGCCCGGCGTCCGATCCGGGTAGCTACCGAGATGCCACTTGCCCCAGTAGGTGGTGTCGTACCCGTGCTCGCGCAGCATCGACCCCCACGTCGGGAACAGCGGTGTCAGCGTCGACTCCGACACGACCATCACGCCGGTCTGCTGCGAGTAGAGGCCGGTCAGCAGGCAACCGCGAGCCGGTGTACAGTCGTTCGCCGCGGTGTAGTGGTTCTCGAATGACACACCGCCCTCGCGTATCCGGGCGATATTCGGCAGCACGCCATCCAATATTCCCTGATCGGGAAACCACATCGGTGTCCGCATCTCGTCCACGATGATCACCAGGATGTTCGGCTTGTCCGGGTCGATATCCGCTCGCGCTTTGCCCGGGGCGGCCCCGGCCGAGACAGCGGCCGCGGCCGTTGCCGACGTGGCCGCGCTGGTCAGGAATCCCCTTCGAGTGAACGAGCTCGGCAATGTTCCTCCACGAGTGAGTGATGTTCGGTCATCGAGCGGAACGCGGCGTATCTCGGTGCTGTCACCGTAGCGTCGAGCGGCGGATGGCCGCCCGAACCGGCCGCAGACACGCCGTTGCCGAGCCGGACCGGCTACGGCAGGCCCACCAGATCCGCCATCAGGTTCATGTGGTGGGCGAAGTACTCGGCACGGGCTTCGATGATGGTGTCGAGGCGGCCGAAGATTTCGAAGTTGAGCAGGCCGAACAGGTGGGTCCAGGCGACGAAGACTCGGTCGAGCACCTCCTCGGGCAGGTCGGATGATTGCTGCTCGATGAGGCGGCGCAGGTCGGCGCGCACGGGCGCGGGCAGCGGAGTCGGAAGCGGTGGCGGCGTCAGCTCTTCCGCGCCGGCCTGCGCGATCGCGACCAGCCGGAGGACAACGGCGGCCGCGGGCGCCACGGTGTCCTCCGGTGCGTGGTAACCGGGTGCCGGACTGCCGTACAGCAGGCCGTACTCGGCCGGATGTGCCAGCGCCCAGTCCCGGACGGACGACCACACCGCAAGCCATCGCCGGCGAAGGTCGGTGGCGGGCGGCCTCGCGTCGGCGGCTTCGGCGGTGGCGGCGAGCGCTCGGTACGCCTCCATGATCAAAGCCGTCAGCAGGTCGTCGCGGCTCGGGAAATACCGGTAGAGCGCGGAGGCGACGATGCCGAGGTCGCGCGCGACGCCGCGGAGGGACAGATTCGCGCCATCCACCGCCAGTCGTCGGCGCGCGGCCGCCTTGATCTCCTCGGTCATCTCGGAGCGGACGCGGGCGCGCAACGACGAAGCGGACATGCCCGAAGTATAGAGAACAAGTAACCGTTCAGAGAACATCTGGCCGGATAGAGAACGGTGTTCTTGACTCGGGTCGGTGTTCACGGCTATGGTCATCGAGAAAGAGAACAATGTTCTCGGAACGGAACGCCAGACAGGATGGATTGCCATGTCTCTGCACGTCGTCATCGGGGCCGGCCCGGTTGGATCGGCGACCGCCCAGTTGCTCGCCGCGCGCGGCGACCGGGTGCGCTTGATCACCCGCAGCGGTAGCGGCCCGGGTCACCCGCTGGTTGAGCGGATCGCCGCCGACGCGACCGATGCTGCTGTTCTGAGCAGGCATTGTGCGGGCGCGGGCGTCGTCTTCCAGTGCGCTCAGCCCCCGTATCACCGCTGGATCACAGATTTCCCGCCGCTGGCCGCCGCAGCGCTCCATGCGGCCGAGGCGACCGGCGCGGGATTGCTCAGTGTCGGAAACCTTTATGGCTACGGGCAAGTCGACGGGCCGATCACCGAACGGCAACCGCTGCGCCCCAACAGCGAAAAAGGTCGGGTGCGTGCGGAACTATGGGGCCAGGCGCATGCCGCCCACGAGGCGGGCCGGATCCGTACCGCCGAGGTGCGCGGGTCGGATTATCTGGGTGCCGGGGCGAAATCGGTCTTCACCGCCATTGCTCTGCCCGCCTTGCTCGCGGGCCGCCGGGTGCTGTTCCCCGCCGATCTGGACGCAGCGCACAGCTGGACCGATGTCGGCGACACCGCGCGCACTCTGGTGGCGGTTGCGGATGACGAAAACGCCTGGGGTCGAGCATGGCACACGCCGACAGCGCCGCCGATGTCCATCCGCGAGCTTGCTGAACTAGCCGCGACGGTCGCCGGTGCATCATCCGCGCGCGTGCGCAGAATGCCCGCCGCGATGCTCTGGGCCGCCGGGCTTTTCGATCCCGACGCCCGCGAGCTGCCCGAGCTGCGCTACCAGTTCGATCGTCCGTTCGTCATCGATTCCTCCGCCGCCACCGCGGAATTCGGCATCGAACCGACTCCTACCGCAGACGCGCTGCGCGCCACTATCGCCGCCTTTCGTGCCGAACCGGCACCCCACTAGCCAGGCATGGTGCTCAGGTGCGGTCACACGCCCGCCCCTTACTGGTGGAGCTGTCCGGGGACGAGCACGATTCAGCCGATCCTGTCGTGACTCCGCCTGCGGCTTGCGTTCCGTTATGAGGCGGAATGGTGCCGCCCGGCCACAGCGCGCGGTGATGTGGGAATGGTCCGGTCCTCCAGCGGCACGCGCCGGTCAATCGGCGAACGATCCGGGTGAGGTCACACGGTCGTGCAGAGTCAGCAGGAGATGGTCGAAACGGGTGCGCTGCTGCACCAGCGCACCGCCCATCGCGACGATGTCGGAGACCAGTTGCTCGGCCAGCGTGCGGATCTTGATGTTGGTTTCCTGGGAGCGCCAGCGCAGCACCCGGAACGCCTGATCGGCAGTGATGCCGTAGACGAACATGACGATGCCTTTGGCCTGTTCGATCACCGCGCGGGCGTCGATGAGATCGGGTAGCAGGTCATCGAGGGTTTCCTGCCGGTTGTCCTGCAGCGTCTCGGTGACATCGAGATAGTAGCCCGCGGTGCCGACGACGGTGCCGTCCTCGTCGACCAGTTGATCGCCGATCACGATCACGTCGTGCGTGTCGCCGGACGTGTCGATGATCCGGTGGCGGCTGCAGAACGGCGCAGCCGTCTCGATGGCCTCGGTGAGCGTTTCGGTGACCTGCTCGCGGTCGTCGGGGTGCTGATGCCTCAGCACCAGCTCGGTGGAAGGCTCGGCCTCACCGGGGGAGTAGCCGTGCATCGCGGCGACGTCCTCGGACCACTCCCACCTATGATCGGCGAACCAGAATCGAAAGCTGCCGATGTCGGGGCAGCCGCCGAGCACCGTGTGAGCGGAGTCCTGCTGGCACCGTCCCGTCTCTGTCATTTGTCCAGTATGGCTCCGCCACCTGCTCGGCTCGGGCCGAGGTCCCCAGTGGCCCGGGTACCCGTGACCATTGCGTTTCGGCCGCCGCCGGGGGTCAGGGCATGCGGCGGACCCAGAAGCGGATCGCGGCGAGCGGGCCAGGGCGCGGACAGCGATGCCGATGCCACCTGGCCATCGGACGGGTGTCGTCCGCGTGGGCATCGGAAGCATCGCGTCAGTGTTCGCCAGTCCATCGAAATTCCGATGTCTGAAATCGGTCCTCTTATCCGTCAGCCATGGATGTGCAGGACTACCGTCGACGGTGTCGCGGCTGATGACCAGCGTGCCTGGAGAACCGCCGAGAAGTGCGGGTCAAGCGCGACCTTGTTCGATGATCGAACCCCGGTTACCGGGTTCCGGACGACGGAGACAACATGTCGAAGATCCTTTTCGTGATGACCGGCGTCGACCACTGGACGCTCGCCGACGGGACGAAGCACCCGACCGGCTTCTGGGCCGAGGAGTTCGTGGTGCCCTTCGAGAAGCTGAAGGCCGCGGGCCACGAGATCGTCGTCGCCACGCCCGGGGGCGTCGTACCGAGCGTGGACGAGAGCAGCCTCGCCGCGGAGGTCAACGGCGGTCAGGAGACCGCCGAGCATCGGGCGCAGGTGATCGCCGCGAGTGCCGAGCTGAACAACCCTGTCGTCCTGGCGGACGTCGGCCTCGCGGACTACGCGGCGGTGTTCTACCCGGGCGGGCACGGACCGATGGAAGATCTCGCGGTCGACGCCGACTCCGGACGCCTGCTCACCGCTGCCTTGACATCGGGCAAGCCCTTGGCGGTGGTGTGCCATGCACCGGCCGCATTACTGGCCGCCACCGAGGACGATGGCGCCGACAGCTTCGCGGGCTACACCCTGACCGGCTTCACCAACGCCGAAGAGACGCAGGCGGGTTTCGCCGGAAAAGCCAAGTGGCTGCTCCAGGACCGCCTGATCCAGATCGGTGCCGATTTCCGCGAGGCCGACCCGTGGACGCCGAACGTGGTGGTGGACCGCACGCTGATCACCGGCCAGAATCCGGCTTCGTCGGCGGGCGTCGCGGACGAGTTGCTGAAGACGCTGCCCTGATGACGGTCGCCGGCCGGCTCCGGTGACGTGCTCGGCGGCCGGGGCCGCTCAGAGCCCGGTCTGGATGTCGGTGTGTCCGACAGTCGATTCAATTCTCAATTAAACAAATTGTATGACCCATAAAGGACTCCTTTCGAGTAGTTCGCTACTCGTGCAGCTCGCTGTCCGGCGAGCCCAGGATGGTGGTGGCTGGTGACTTGCGCCCGGCGTCACCAGGTTCGTCCGAACATGGAGTCGACAATGCCTGCGAAAAACCCTTTATCCGACCGTCGGCAGGGCGATCTGATCCTCGCCCTGCGAAAGTTCCTCCGGACCACCGGTGAGGATTTGCTGGCGGATCCCGACATTTCCTCGATCGGGGTCGGCTGCAAGGAGATCGACGGGGAACCGGCCACCGAGATATCGGTGCGGTTCACCGTGAACGAGGAGGTATCCGAACCGGAAGTGTTCGAAGCGCTGGCAACGTCGGTTCCGGAGCGCCTCACCGTGACGGAGGCCACGGCCGCAACCGGATACGACCCGCGGTTCCTCGCGTCGCAGATTTCGCCACCCGTGGTCGACGCGGCGGTTCGTCCCGACATCGCGACGTCGTTCGACGGCTCGGAGGTGCTGCATTACACGCATTTCTCCCTCGCGATGCGCCGCTCACGCCGGTTTGCCGTCTGGGTGGCATGGAACATCGACGGCGCCTCGATGAAGAAACTCTCGCGAAAGAAGATCGACTTCGTCAAAGACCCGAGACTCGATGCGGATGCACAGGTCGGCAACGAGTTGTACCGCGAAAACCGGCTCGATCGCGGCCACCTTGCGCGACGGGCCGATCTGCTCTGGGGCAGTCCGAGTGAGGCCGCGAAAGCCAACAAGGACTCGTTCTTCTACACCAACATCACCCCGCAGATGGACGACTTCAACCAGAGCGCGCGCAACGGGATCTGGGGCCGTCTCGAAGACGCGGTCTTCGCCGACGCCAGCGTCGACGACCTCAAAGTGAGCGCGTTCGGCGGCCCGGTCTTCGCCGACGACGACCGGGAGTTCCGGCAAGTCAAGATTCCGCGCGAGTTCTGGAAGGTCATCGCGTTCGTCGAGAACGGCGAACTGAAGGCCCGCGGATTTCTGCTGAGCCAGAACCTGCAGCCACTCGAAGCGCTGGACCTGGACGAGTTCCGCGTCTTCCAGGTTCCGCTGACCGAAATCGAGCAGCGGGCACTGGTCCACTTTCCGCAAACCCTGCGAGACGCAGACCTCCACGTGGCGCCGGAGGAAGTGTCCGGTCCGTTGAGCGCGGTTTCGGAGATCCAGTGGTGAATGGAAGGCGAATATTGCCCCGGGATCACGTACTGGGCTACTCGTGTCAACAGTTCGTGGTATGGGCATGATTTCTGCTATGGGGCAGCCGAAATCCACCGGCCCGCCGTACGTCATCGAAATGAAGACCGACGTCGCGATCGAGTAGTGAAATGGTGCTCATCGACCACAATGCCATGAATACAACATGTTTCCAGCTCACGTTGGTCGAGGAATTCGCCGTGCGCGGCGGCGGTCGCCGGCTTTCCGTTCCGCACGCGGCAGAACGGGTGCTGACCTATCTGGCACTGCTGAATCGACCGGTCGCCCGTGGCCGCCTTGCCGGGGCGTTGTGGCCGGAATGTGCTGATCGTTGCGCGGCGCAACGTCTGCGAACCGCTCTGTGGCGCTTGCGCCGCGTCCAGGACGCACTCGTGGAGATCAGCGGTGATCGGCTTCGTCTCCACCCGGATGTATCCGTGGACCTGGCATACCTCACCGAATTGGCGCACAAACTGGTTCACCAGCCTTGTTCGGAGGATCTCGCGCGAGTTCCGCTACTACTGACTCGCGGGGAGCTGCTGCCGGACTGGGACGAGGAGTGGGTGGTCGTCGACCGGGAACGTTATCGATTGGCCCGGGTCGCGGCGCTCGAATCGGCGGCCGAAGCATTGCTGGAACGTCGGCAGGTCGGCGCCGCCCTGATGGCGGCGTCGGCGGTCGTCGCGGCCGAGCCACTTCGAGAAAGCTCCCGCCGCATTCTGATGCGGATTCATCTCGCCCAGGGCAACAAGGTCGACGCCCTCCGCGAATACCAGCGATACCGGAACCTGTTGTGGGCCGAGTTCGACGCGGAGCCGTCGCCTGAGATCGAGGCACTGCTGCTTCGCGTCCACGAGTGCGATGCCGTGACGATCGAGCGCCTCCCGGATCACGGGCACGAGGCACTGCGAACTCCGTGACGACGATGGCGAACCTCATCGGGTGAGACCTTCCGCGCCGGGGAGACGGCGAGGTGACGGTGGTGTGACGCGCACGAGGAAGACTCCGCCGGGAGCGAACGTGACAACACCAACTTCTGTTCGAGGCGGATGGACCATGAATTCTCGCGAAGAAATCCAGGCGGCGTTTTTGAAGCAGATCGAGGCCGCCGCAGGGCGTTACGCTGCGACCGAGACCAAGCGCGAGGACATCGAGCAGCTCCGCAAAATGAAGGACAGCCCGGTTGTCGACTCCCCGGAACAGATCAGCGCCCGCGCGCAGCGTCTGGCGGCCAGCGGCGAGATGCCCGTCGAGGCCATGATCGAAGTCGGCCGGACCGAGCCCGCCGACCGGATCACCACCCTCGAGCGGATCATCGGCGCCAGCAACGAACTCCAACCGGCCAACTTCCTGGCCCGTGGCGCTCGCACGGCGGCCACGGTCGGGCGGATCTCGCTGCTTCGCAACGGCCGGGAGATACCTATGGGCACCGGGTTTCTGGTCTCGCCCAGACTGCTGCTGACCAACAATCACGTCCTGCCCGACCAGGACACCGCCCGGCAGGTCGTGGTCGAATTCGGCGCCGAGACGACGATCGACAACGACCCTTGCCTTCCCCTGCGGTTCCGTCTCGATCCCGGCTTTTTCGTGACCGATGAACACTTGGACTTCACGCTCGTACCGGTCCGTTCCGGGACCGACGGCAAACCGCCCGGGGACGTGGTCGGCTGGTGGAACCGCCTGATCCTGCAACAGGGAAAGATCGTCATCGGTGAGGCGATGAACATCATCGGTCATCCGATGGGCCGGCTCAAGGAGATCGGGATCCGCAAGAACCAGCTCGACCTGCAGCTCGATCACTTCCTGCACTACTCGACCGACACCGAACCGGGAAATTCCGGCTCGCCGGTCTTCAACGACCAGTGGGAGGTCGTCGCGCTGCACCACTCCGGCGTGCCGCGCACCGACGAGCAAGGACGAATTCTGCGCCGCGACGGCACACTCTGGCACCAGGGCGACGGCGACGACGCGATTGCCTGGACAGCCAACGAAGGTGTGCGAATCAGTGCGATCCTCGAGCATTTGGCCGGACTACAGCACTCGGCACGCGACCAGGAGCTCCTCGCCGAACTCGGTCCCGACTGCGGGCTTTCCGCCGGACCATCGGCAATCAGCCCCCAAATCGCACCTACCGAGGACCACGCCGAGTTGGTGACGCGACCACCAACGCCACGTGAGAGCACCGGACTGCGCGGCGGCCTGACCGCCCGGGCAGGCGCCTTCGGCGGCACACGTCATCTGTTGTTCCTGCATGGCCGCAGCCAGCATGGTCGCGATCCCGAGCTGCTGCGCCGGGAGTGGACCGCCGGACTCAACAAAGGCCTCACCCTCGCCGGGCTCAGCCCGCTCGATCCCTCGGATGCGTACTTTCCCTACTACGGCGATCGTTTGGCGGCGCTACTGCAGCCCCTCGGGAGGGCCACCCTCGCGCCCGAAACCATGGCCGTCGACCACGCCTTGGCAATGGCTCCGACCGCACCGCCGGCTCGCCGGCTGTACGAGCAGATCTTGCAGAACGCGGCCGCGGATGCCGGCATGCCCGTCGACGTCGAAGAACCTGCACGTCCCATGGAAGTGGAGGGTTTCGGTTCGCTCGGCGCTGCGATCGTGAGCACCCTGCAGCGACAGCTCAGCTGGGTCGCTGCCCGCAGTGAGCTGGACGAACTCATCATCGCCCAAGTGTTCCGTGACGTCGCCACCTACCTCGCCGACGAGCAGATCCGCCGAGCGGTACTCGACTGTGTCCTCGAGACCGTCCCCGCTTCTGGGCGGCTGACCCTGGTCAGCCACAGCCTCGGCACCGTGGTCGCGATGGATCTGCTCACCCGGCTCCAGCCCCAGCTCGACGTCGCCGTATTCGTCACCCTCGGCAGCCCCCTGGGGTTGGACGCGGTCCATGACAAGCTCCTGGTTCGAGGGCCGCACCGGCCAGAACGCGTTGGCGACTGGCTCAATGCCTGGTCCGCGGTGGATCCGATCACCATCGGATGCCCACTACGCCATATCTGGAAGGGGCAGCTCCGGGAAATCCCCGTCGACAATCCCAAGGAACGGGCACACAGCATCGCCGAATACCTTGCCCATCCAGCTGTCGCGCAAGCCATTCACAACGGTGTCGTGTCACCGACGACGTGAACATGACGGGGGAGTCCGATTCCGTTTACCGCGTCCACGTCGGTGGGGCGGTAGCCGGTCAGGTCGTCGTGGGGAATCACAACGTTGTCATCAACGCGCAGAATTCCTCTGTCGTAGTCCGCGACGAACCGGCGCCCGTCGTGACGCGGCGGACGCGGCCGGTGAGCACGGCGCTGCCCAGAGTAGGTGCCGGTCTGCTCGGCAGGCGAATGGAATTGGCGCTGCTGATGCAGTGGCTCTCGGAAGGACTGCCGGTCGAGGTATGCGGCGGTCCCGGAGTCGGCAAATCTGCACTGCTACGGCGGTTCGCCGCCGATCGTGCGGCCGAAGGCCGCGACGTGGTGTTCCTGCACGCCGCCGGGTTGGCGGCGCCGGATGTGATCCAGGAGCTGTTCCAATCCTGTTATGACGCCCCGGGATACCTTCCCGACCTGCGACGGTTGCGCAGCCTGATGATGTCCATCCACGCGCTGGTCGTGGTCGACGATTTCGAGGGTTCCGTGGAGGAGTTCTCGACACTCGTCGACGTGCTGCCTGCGGGTGACCTCGTCGTGTCGACCAGCCGGCGAGTCGCCTGGGGGCGGGGTCGTTCGCTGGAGCTGCAGGGTTTGGACGAACAGGCGGCCCTGGCGCTGATGGCCCGCGAACTCGACCGCGGGTTGGACGAGAACGTGGCGGCGGCACTGCAGTTGTGCCGAGCGGCCAACGGCTATCCGCGCGGCTTACTGCAGGCCGCCGCATGGCTTCGGAGCGGCGGCGCGGCCACGATGCCGGCTGCCCCCGAAGTGCCACAGCGCGCTTTGGCAGGCGGCCTCGGAGAGCGGTCGCGTCGCGTTCTGACCGTGCTGTGTGCCGTGGCGGGGGCCCATCTGTCGCCAGCTCTGTGCCGGGCGATGACTCGCGATGCGGGAAGCCCCTCGGCGCTGGAAGAACTGGCTGGTCTGCATTTGGCCGAACGCTCCGGTGCGGGCTACCAGCTGGCCGTGGACCCCCGTACGGTGGCCGGCGAATGGGGGATCCCGCCGCCGAACGCCGCCGACTACCTCGACGCCCTGCTCGACTGGACGAACCGGGTGGCCGCACCGAGGGACATCGCGGATGCCGCACCGGTTATCGAACGTGTGCTGGAGGCCGCGGTCGCACATGGCCGGCCCGCGCCCGCGTGCACCCTGGCGCGCAAGGTCGCGCCGGTGCTCGGCTTGACCCTGCTGTGGGGTGCGTGGGGGACGGTCCTGAAACTCGGTCGAGATGCCGCCCTGGCCAGCGGATCCGCCGCTGACCTGGCCTACTTCGAACACGAGGACAGGGTTCGCCGTCAGGCACTGGCGGCGGCGGCCGGTGCGGTCGTGGTCTCCGGGGCGGCCGGGAAGTTGCCCGGCGTCCATCTCGCTTCCACCCACACGGAACGTAAATCCGTTCCGGCCATGATGTCTTCCCATCCGGTCGCGACCGGATGGGTCGTCGCGCTGGTCGTGGCGGCCGCCGTTGCGGGGTTCATGCTCGCCAACGGCCGGCCGGCGGAGGTCGAATCGGAGGCTTACATCACCAGGCTCCCTCCACCGCCGACGGATACCGGCGGAGAGCTGCCCGGGGCGTCCGTACCCGCGTCGGGCGGGTCGCGTCCGCTGCCGCCGCCCGGTGGTGATTCCTGTACGCGGTATGCGGACAGCGTCGACTTCGGTGCGGTCGCCGTCGGCACCGCCACCGATCGGGATGTCTCGTTCCCATCGCTGGACTGTGACGACGAGTCAGCGGCTTTCCTGGAGGCCGACTCCACATTCGCCGCGAAGCGAGCCAGTTGCCCACCGTCAGGCGGTTCCGGGACCTGTGTGTTCCGAGTGACTTTCAGCCCGCGGGCGCCTGGCTCGTACACCGCGACATTGATCGTTCCGGACGACAACGGCGGGCGAGCGGTGACCATCGCCCTCACCGGCCACACGCCGGGGCCGGGTACCAGCGCGAATTCGGTATCACCGACACCATCGTCGCCGGGTTCGCCGTCGCCGAAGGTGAGCGCGGTATCGCCGTCGCCGAAGGTGAGCGCGGTATCGCCGTCACCGACTGTGCCGCAGCCGCCGCCGACTGTGCCGCAGCCGCCGCCGACTGTGCCGCAGCCGCCGCCGACTGTGCCGCAGCCGCCGCCGACCGTGCCGCAGCCGCCGCCGACCGTGCCGCAGCCGCCGCCGACCGTGCCCCAGCCGCCGCCGACCGTGCCCCAGCCACCGCCTTGGGACTGGCCGAACCCCGCCCCGAACCCAGATTGAGAAACTCCGATGACCGATACACCAGGGGATCGCTACAACATTCGCGTGGACGGCGGCGTTCCCGGGCAGTTCACCGTCGGCTCGGGCAACACGGTAAGCCGAACCGAGGCCGGACGAGACGCCATCCAGGTGACACCGGCCGACATGGACTCGCTCCGAAGCGAATTCGCCCGCCTGCGTACCCAACTGCCCCCGGACACCGCCGTCGCCGATCAGGCCCGCGAACGCCTCGACGAACTGGAGGAGGCGGTCACCGCGCCGGAGCCGGATCTGTCGACCATGGATTACGTCCGCAACTGGTTCATCCGGAACGTCCCCGAATTCGCCGGCGCCGTCACCGGATTGATCGTGCACCCGATCGTGGGGCGGCTGGTCGCAGCGGTCGGCGGCAGTCTCGCCGCTGAATTCCAGCGCCGCTTCGGATCCGGCGCCGCTTCCCGATGAGAAGAACGGACAGAAAGAGTACCGAGAATGTCAGCATCACTGGAATCTCTGCACTACCACGTCGCCGACGATCCGGTAACGGGACCCGACGTCTCCGCACGCTCACGCGAGTCGTTCCCGGCCGGTGCTGCCCCGCCGGAATTCGACGCGCCCGCAGTGCCTTTCACGAGTAACGAGGCGGCGGCTCGGTTCTACCTCGACCAAATCCTTCGTCGCGACAACCGGCCCGCACTGGAGTCACTGGTCGAACCCCAACGTGCCGAACGGGTGCCGAGCTTGATTCTGGAGAGCGAACAAGATCTGCGGCGCCTCGGAACTCGGCAGGTGCGTTTCGCGCAGACCGCCCGGAGCATCCCTGTCTTCGGCGCCGGCGCTGTGGTCGAACTCACCGAGTCCCGGGAACTGGTGAGCGTGAACGCACGGCTCGACGAGGTCTCCGGTGTGGACCCGGTCGAGTCGCTCAGCCGTTCCGAGGCACTGGAGCGGGTGGCGCGGTACACCGGAGTGGATATTTACCCCGAGGCGGGCGTGGGCGGCAGGCTCAATTTCTACAAGGACGAAGACACAGGATCATGGCACCTGGCCTGGTTCCTTCCCGAAATTCCTGCCGAACCTCCGAGGCCGGCGGCAGACGTGGACACGGATATCGAGGCAACCGAGGGCCACGGATTGGGGCGTCGGCCGATCCCACCGAGCTTCCATTACCTGGTCGACGCACACGACGGCGAGATCCTGTACTACTACAGTGCGGTCCCCACGGCACTGCCGCGCCCGACCCGGTGCAAGGGAACCGACGAGAACGGCGTGGAGCAGACTTTTCTCGGAAAGCTGGCCTCGCCCGCTGGAACGACTTGCCAGCTGGATGACCCCCTGCGAGCGGTAAGGACCTACGACCTCGAGTTCGCGGATCTCGACAGCGGTCCTCCTGTGCCGAATCTGCCTGTGCAGGCGGACAGCAGCGATTTCGGTACGGCGAACCGCGCCGCTGTCTCGGCTCATCTCAACGCATCCCGGGTTCAGGACTTCTACAAGGCCGTTCTGCAACGAGACGGCATCGATGACCAAGGTATGGACCTCGTGTCGTTGGTCAACGCCACTGCTTCGAGCATGGAGCGACCGCCCGGTCTGCTCAACGCCTTCTGGTGGAAGCGCAAGATGTGGTACGGACAGATCCAGCGGAATGGCCGACTGGTCAGCCTTTCCCGCTATCTCGACATCATCGGTCACGAACTCACCCATGGCGTGATCGAGTCGACGTCGAAACTGGTGTATGCGACGCAGTCGGGTGCGTTGAACGAGTCGTTCGCCGACATCGCCGGCATCATCATCAATAACTGGTACAACGCGCCCGACTCGGAAGACGTGGGAACGTGGAACTGGGAACTCGGTGCCGGTCTGCGCAACGATGGTCGCCCACTGCGCGATTTCGCGGACCCGGCTCGCACCGGACATCCCGGGCACATGGACCAATTCCGCGCGCTCAGCCCCGGTGAGCGTCCCGGTCCCGGGAACGATCAGGGATGGGTGCACCGCAACAGCAACATCCACAACAAGGCGGTGCACAACCTGCTCACCATGTCGAAGAATGGCGAACGGGTGTTCCGCGTGCAGGACGTGGCGGTGCTGACCTATCTGGCAATGGCCCGTTTGACGCCACGTGCGACGTTTGCCGAAGCGCTGCAGTCCATAGTGGATGTCGCCCGAACCTACTTCGGTGGCGACCCCGATCGGAAAGACAAAATCGACGCGATTCGCGAGGCGTACCGATTGGTAGGGATCTCCTCTCCCTGAAACCGTGCCCGGCGCCTGTTGGTCTGCCCGGTTGACCCGGGCGCCGCTGGCGGGCATGGTGGGCCGATGGGCAGCGAAGAGGTCCGTCACGGGGTGGCATTGACCAACCTCGATCAGCCGCTGTTCGATGGTGCCGAGGCGACCAAACGCGACCTGCTCGACTATCTCGAGGCCGTCGGGGAGCGCCTTGTGCGGGTGTTGCGCGACCGGCCGCTGTCGGTGGTGCGCGTGCGCCCTGGTCAGGACCCGTTCATGGATTAGAACTGCTCGCACTTGGTGGACGCCTGCGGCGCTCTCTGCAATCACCTGCTGAGATCCTGTGCCGAGCTGCGGATCCTGACCACCAGCCGCGAGTCCCTCGGGATCGTGGGCGAGCACGTGTACCCGGTCCTGCCGCTGTCGATGCCAACCCCGGACACGCCGGTCACCCCGGCGGCGCTGGCCGCCTACGACGCGCCGGCGCTGCTGGTGGAGCGAGCCCAGGCAGTACGCCCGGACTTCACGGTGACCGAACGTGATGTAGATCCAGTGGTGCGGGTGTGCCAGCGGCTGGACGGGATCCCGCTGGCCATCGAGCTGGCCACATCCCGGCTGCGATCGCTGTCGCTGCAGGCGATACTGGACCGGCTCGAGGACCGGTTCGCGCTGCTGACCGGCGGCGCCCGGGCCGCGGTACTGCGGCAGCGGACGCTGCGGGCGCTGATCGACTGGAGCCATGACCTGTGCACCCCGCCGGAACGGCTGCTGTGGGCGCGGCTGTCGGTGTTCGCCGGAGGATTCACCCTGCCCGCCGCCGAGGGCGTGTGCGCTGGTCCCGACCTGCCGGGCGAGCAGATTCTCGACCTGATCGACCCTCTTGTGGCGCGATCGATCCTGACGCTCGTCTCGACCGACGACCCGCCGCGGTACCGGATGCTGGAAACGATCCGCGAATACGGGTGGCGCCAGCTGATCGAGCGAGGCGAGACCGATTTCCTGCGCAAGCTGCACTTCGACCATTACCTCGCACTCGCCGAGCAGCTCGCCGGCCGATGGAACGGGCCCGGGCAGGCAGCCGGGCTGGCGCAGCTGCGCGCCGAGCACGGCAACCTCCAGGCGGCACTGGGCTGGGCAACGAGCGAACCGGCCACTTCCCGCGACGCGCTGGCCCTGGTCACGGCACTGCGCTATCACTGGGCCACCGATGGGTTCCTCGGTGACGGACGCCGGTGGATAGACCGAGCGCTGCGGATCGCCGACCCGAATTGCCCCGAGCGGATCCCGGCGCTGTGGGTGGCCGGATGGGTGATGCTGCTGCAAGGCGACCACGACGCCGCCGACCAGGCCCTCGACGAGTGCGCAACCCTCGCCGCCGTGGCAGACCACCGTGCCCTGGGCTGGGTGAGCAGCCTACGCGGCACATCGCTGTTTTTCCGCGGCCGCCTCGCGGAAGCCATCCCGGAATACGAGCGGGTTGTCGCGGATTTCCCGGAGGACGACAGCCTGGTCCAGCTGACACTGTTCCAGCTCGCGTTGGCGCAAGCGCTGACCGGTGATCGCCGGGCTGGCGCGACGGCCCGGCGGGGGATCGAGCTGGCCGACCGGCATGGCGAGCGATGGACCAAATCGTGCAACCTGTGGGCTCTCGGCTATCACCAGCACGCCCAAGGCGCGCATGAGCAGGCGGCCGCAACGGCGCGCACCGCGCTCGAGATGCAGAGCGAGTTCCACGACCCTGTGGTCACGGCACTGATCCTCGAGCTGCTGGCATGGATCGCCGCCGCTCGCGGCGACCACCGACACGCAGCGCGACTGCTCGGCGCGGCTGCCTCGGAGTTCCGGCGGAACGGTACCGCGATCACGGCCTTCGCACCGTACGGAGGGAAACATGCGGACTGCGAGCGCCTTCTCGCCGAATCGCTGCCCGTGGCGGTGCTGCGCGCGGAACGCGCCCGCGGCGAAGGGCTCGACCACGACCAGGCGATCGCCTACGCGCTCGACCGCCACCAGCCCGCGCCCGAACCCGCCAAGCCGGACGACACCGTGCTGACCGAACGCGAACAGCAAGTGGCCGGACTCGTCGCCCAAGGCCTCGGCAACCGTCAAATCGCCCAACGGCTCGTGGTATCGCCACGCACCGTCGACCGGCACGTCGGAAACATCCTCACCAAACTCGGCTTTTCCGGTCGAGCCCAGATCGCCGCCTGGACAACGCTCCCGGCCATGCGGCGATAGAACGCCCGCCACCCCGCGTGATCGAACAGGATGGCGCGAGCTTGACGGACCTGCTCGGCGGCGATTCACCGACGCGCGCGCGAGGCGTTGCCCGCAGACGCGGGTGGCGGCGAAGCCCTCATAAGTGCCCTGCGCGAGAAGATCCCACCCGGAGCAGCACGCGAAGTCAACCCGATCAGCATTACCAGAAGCCCACAACAGCCACACCCACACCTGACCACTCCGCATCCCCCAGACTCCTCTGGTCAATGGTCGACAAGCAAACCCTGTCCATAATCCAGGCCGCGGCGGCTGCGCCGTTATCTGCCGGACGCGGCGTGGCCGACGTGGCTGAACGGACCTGCCAGCACGCCCGTCGGATCTCGGGTGCTGCCGCCATGAGGTACGCGGCAGCACCTGGCGACTCCAGTCAACGCACGCCGCTGCGCCCGGCCGCCGGTGACATTTGCGCCGCCGCCTGGGCTGAGCTACGACGCAACGTGAGCGATCACAACTTACGAAACGGGTGAGTTCTTGACAACGGGCAAATGTTCACGCTAACAATGTTCGCGTTAACATTGTTAGGAGCGTCACAGTGGCGGACACGTATGTGGTGGGCGTCGACTTCGGCACGTTGTCCGGGCGGGCAGTCGTTGTCAGGGTGCGGGATGGGGCTGCGTTCGCCAGTGCGGTAAGCGAATACCGGCACGGGGTCATCGATCGAGTCCTGCCTGCGACGGGGGTTGAGCTTCCGCCGGACTGGGCGTTGCAGGATCCTGAGGACTATCTCGATGTGTTGCGGACGGCGGTGCCTGCGGCGCTGGTCGAATCCGGGGTCGACCCGGCCGATGTCATCGGGATCGCTACGGATTTCACAGCCTGTACGGTGCTGCCCACGCTTGCCGACGGGACGCCGCTGTGTCGGGTGGCGGAGTTCGCGAGGCGTCCGCATGCCTATCCGAAGCTGTGGAAACACCATGCGGCGCAGGCACAGGCGGATCGGATCAACACCCTTGCCCACGAACGGGCCGAACCGTGGATCAGCCGGTATGGCGGGAAGATCTCGGCGGAGTGGGAGTTCGCCAAGGCGCTGCAGATGTTGGAAGAGGATCCGGAGACCTACGCCCGGGCCGAGCGTTTCATCGAAGCGGCAGACTGGATCGTTTGGCAGCTGTGCGGCACGGAGACCCGCAACGTCTGTACGGCTGGTTACAAGGGAATTCACCAGGATGGAAGCTGGCCGAGCGGCGACTACCTTGCCGCGCTGAATCCGGACTTCGCCGACTTCGCCGTCGGCAAGCTGGTCCACCCGCTGTCACCGCTCGGCGGCCGTGCCGGAGGCCTGACCGAGCGGGCAGCGGGATGGACGGGACTGCGGCCCGGGATCGCGGTCGCGGTAGGCAATGTCGACGCGCACGTCACCGCGCCCGCCGCGCAGGCCGTTGGCAATGGGCAACTGCTCGCGGTGATGGGTACCTCCACCTGCCACGTCATGAACAGCGATCACCTGGCCGAGGTGCCGGGCATGTGCGGGGTGGTGAATGGCGGAATCGTCAGTGGCAGTTGGGGTTACGAGGCGGGGCAGAGTGGTGTCGGCGACATCTTCGGTTGGTTTGTCGACTCGTCGCTGCCGGGGCGCTATCACGCCGAGGCCGCCGCGCGCGGCTTGGATGCCCACGCCTATCTCAGTGACTTGGCGCAGCGGCAGCGGGTCGGCGAACACGGACTTGTCGCGCTGGACTGGCACAGTGGAAATCGCTCGGTGCTCGTCGACCACGATCTGTCCGGAATCCTGGTCGGCCTCACGCTCGCGACGAAACCCGAGGACATCTATCGCGCATTGCTGGAGGCCACCGCCTTCGGCACACGCATCATCATCGAAGCCTTCAATGCCGCAGGCGTTCCCGTTCGCGAACTGGTGATCGCCGGTGGCCTGTTGAAGAACTCGTTGCTGATGCAGATCTATGCCGATGTGACGCGGTTACCGCTGTCGATCATCGGTTCGGATCAGGGCCCGGCGCTCGGCTCGGCCATCCATGCCGCTGTCGCTGCCGGGTCCTACCCGGATGTCCGTGCTGCCGCCAAGGCGATGGGCCGGGTGCACCGGAACGCCTACCTCCCCGATCCTGATCGCGCGGCCGCCTACGACGCGATCTACGCCGAATACCAAGCCCTACACGACCATTTCGGCCGCGGCGGCACCGAGGTGTTGCACCAGCTGCGGCGCATCCGTAACGACGCACGAAGGGAAGTCGCCACCGCATGAGTGAGCGAACCGCCATTACCGGGCTGCGCAAGCAGCTGGTCGATCTGCATCGAGAACTACTGCGCTGGGGTCTGGTGGTGTGGACCGCGGGCAATGTATCCGCCCGCGTCCCGGGCGAGCAATTGCTGGTCATCAAGCCGAGCGGGGTGTCCTATGACGAACTCACCCCGGACTCGATGGTGGTCTGCGATTTCGACGGCAAGCTGGTCGAGGGCGATCTGTCACCGTCCAGCGACACCGCCGCGCACGCCTATATCTACCGGTCCATGCCCGAGGTGGGCGGTGTGGTACACACCCATTCGACCTACGCGAGCGCGTGGGCCGCACGCGCGGAACCGATTCCGTGTGCGCTGACCGCGATGGCCGATGAGTTCGGCGGCGAGATCCCGGTCGGCCCCTTCGCGCTCATCGGCAACGACGATATCGGCCGGGGTGTGGTCGCGACGCTTACTGGGCACCGCTCGCCCGCCGTCCTGATGCGCAATCACGGCGTCTTCGCGGTCGGACGCGACGCCCGCGCCGCGGTCAAGGCGGCCGTCATGTGCGAGGACGTGGCTCGCACCGTGCATATCGCGCGCCAGCTCGGTGAAGCGATCCCCATCGCGCAGGCCGATGTGGACAGCCTGCACGACCGCTACCAGAACGTATACGGCCAGCACTGAATTCCGGTCGCCGACAAAGGAGTACGTCCTCGATGAACCCGAAACCACACATCGGCCTACTTGGCATCATGCAGGGCCTCTACGACGACATGATCCCGGGTATCGCCGAGCGACAGGACCGCTACGCCCACGACATCGCCGAACAACTGGCCGATCTCGCCGACTGGACCGTCGGGCGCCCGGTCAAGGACCGGCACGACGCCGAGGCGGTAATGCGCGAATTCGTCAATGCCGATCTCGACGGTGTCATGGTCGTGATGCTCACCTACGGTCCG
The DNA here is from genome assembly GCF_040681325.1 of Nocardia sp. NPDC051787. NCBI lineage: Bacteria > Bacillati > Actinomycetota > Actinomycetes > Mycobacteriales > Nocardiaceae > Nocardia > Nocardia sp. NPDC051787. Next base: position 90,624 of record NZ_JBFAYO010000004.1, on the reverse strand, counting down.
GCGATGCGAGTGGCCCGGTTGTTCAATGAGAATCGACTTCCCGTGCTACTGGCCAATATTCAGCCCGAGCCGACCGTCACCCCCGCCTGGGATATGGCGGATATGACCTACAACCAGGGCATCCACGGCGCTCAGGACACCGCGAACGCTATGGTCCGCGCCGACCGTCCGTTCACGGTCGTCACCGACGATTGGCGCAGCCCGGAATTCGCTGTGCGCGTCGATCGTTGGGCTCGCGCCGCACGCGCGGTCACCGCATGGAGGTCGCTGAAGGTCGGCGTATTCGGCTATGCGATGAACGATATGGGCGATATCCGCGTCGACGAGAACGCGCTCTTGCGGGCCCTCGGTCCGGAGATCAGCTTCGTCGCACCCGGCGACCTCTACCGCGGCAGCCAGGCGGTGACCGATGACGAAGTAGCGGCGCTGATGGCCTGGGAGGACCGGGAATTCGCGATCGATCCGGCACTGACCGGCGCGGAACGCGAAGACCACGCCCGGATGCAGATCGCCATCGAACGCATTCTCATCGACCGCGGCTACGGTGCGTACTCGACGCATTTCGATGCGATCGGCGAGGACGGCCGGTTCCAGCGACTGCCGCTCGCCGCGGCATCGAGTCTGATGGCAAAGGGCTACGGCTATGGCGCCGAGGGTGACGCGCTGGCCGCCGCCATGGTCTACGCGGGACATCAGTTGATCGGCGACGGCCATTTCACCGAAATGTATGCGATGGACTTCCCCTCCGACTCGATCCTGATGAGTCATATGGGCGAGGGGAATTGGCGCATCGCACGCACCGATGAGCCGGTCCGGCTGATCCGTCGCGAGCTCGGCATCGGCAAGCTCGACGAACCGCCGACCTTCCTGTTCCGCTACCAGCCGGGGCCCGCGACGCTGGCCTGTCTGGTCTCGCTCGGCGGCGAAAAATTTCGCATGGTGGTGGCCGAGGGCGACGTGCTCGACAGCCAGCAACTGCCCGCACTGGAGATGCCATACGGCCAGTTCCGCCCCGCGAGCGGGGTACGTGCATGCATGGACGGCTGGCTCACCGCGGGTGGGCCGCACCACCAGGTCATGAATATCGGCCACCGCGCCGCCGACTGGCAGGTCTTCTGTCAGCTCGCGGGTATCGAGTTCGTTCAGGTCTAGTCAAGGAGTTGTGCCATGCCCACCATCAACCGACGCGGACTCTTCGCCGGCGCCGCCGGTGTCGCCGCGCTGTTGGCCGCGGTCGCGTGTTCCGTTGAGGACAGCGGGAATTCGTCCGTAGCCCGCGGCATGATCGGCATCGCGATGCCGACGAAATCCTCCGAACGCTGGGTCGCCGACGGCAACAATATCGTCAAGCAGTTCAAAGACCTCGGCTACGACACCGATCTGCAATACGCCGAGGACGTCATCGAGACGCAGGTTTCGCAGATAGAGAACATGATCACTCGGGGCGTCAAGGCCTTGGTGATCGCGGCGATCGACAACAAATCGCTCACCGGCGTGCTGCAGCAGGCCAAAACGAACAAGATCGCGGTGATCGCCTACGACCGACTCATCCGCGACACCACGAATGTCGACTATTACGCCACCTTCGACAACTTCAAAGTCGGTGTGCTGGAAGCGAATTACGTCGTGGATCGACTCGGTCTGCGCGATGGCAAGGGCCCGTTCTCGATCGAACTGTTCGCCGGTTCCCCCGATGACAACAACACCTACTACTTCTTCAACGGCGCCATGTCGGTGATCCGGCCCTATCTCGACTCCGGCAAGCTGGTGGTCCGCTCGGGGCAGATCGCCATCGATCAGGTGACCACCCTGCGCTGGGACGGGGCCACCGCCCAGTCCCGGATGGAGAACCTGCTCAGCGCAAACTACTCCACCGCGAATATCGATGCCGTACTGTCCCCCTACGACGGCCTCAGCATCGGCATCGTCTCGGCCCTCAAGGCGGTCGGTTACGGCAGGGGCGATAAGAAGATGCCGGTGGTCACCGGTCAGGATGCCGAGAAGGCGTCGGTGAAGTCGATCATCGCGGGCGAGCAGACCATGACCGTGTTCAAGGACACCCGCGACCTCGCCAAACGCGCCGTGCAGATGGTCAATGCGATCTTGACCAGCGGCACGCCGGAAACCAATGACACCACCTCCTACGACAACGGCGCCAAGAAGGTTCCGTCGTATCTGCTGCAGCCGGTATCGGTCGATAAGGACAACTACCGGAAGGAGCTCATCGACTCCGGATACTACTCCGAGCGCGACTTCGCCTGACGACCAGGAAACGGCTGCCCGGATGGCCGACTCAGGGCCCGAAGGAGGCGGCCTGCGTGACCACGGAGGGGCCCTCGGGCATGCAGAAAAGGACACAGCATGACCAAGCACATTCTCGAAATGCGCGGGATCACCATGGAATTTCCGGGTGTGAAGGCGCTCGACGCGGTGGATTTCGCGGTGGCCGACGGCGAAATCCACGCTCTGGTCGGCGAGAACGGCGCGGGCAAATCCACGCTCATGAAGGTGCTCAGCGGCGTCTACCCGCACGGCTCGTACACCGGGCAGATCTGCATGGACGGTACCGATGTGGCGTTCAAGGATATTCGCGGTAGCGAGGCGGCGGGTATCGCGATCATCCACCAGGAATTGGCGCTGGTGCCGCAGCTTTCGATCGCGGAGAACATCTTTCTCGGCAATGAACGGCTACGCAGCTGGACCGTAGACTGGCACGAGACCAACCGGCAGGCGATGCTGCTGATGCGGCAGGTCGGTCTCGTCGAGGATCCCGAAACCCTGGTCGCCGCTTTGGGTGTCGGCAAGCAGCAACTCGTGGAGATCGCCAAGGCCCTGTCCAAACAGGTGCGGTTACTCATCCTCGACGAACCGACCGCTGCGCTCAACGAGACCGACAGCGCGAGCTTGCTCGCCCTGCTGCGACAACTGCGCGGACAGGGGATCACCTCGATCCTTATCTCGCACAAGCTCAATGAGGTTTTGGCAGTTGCCGATTCGATTACCGTGCTGCGCGACGGCCGGACCATCGAGACCCTGGATGCGGCGGCCGAGGAGGTCACCGAGGATCGCATTATCAAGGGGATGGTCGGGCGCGATCTCGATCACCGGTTCCCGCCGCGGGCGGATCCGCAGATCGGTGAGGTGTTCTTCGAGATCGCCGATTGGAATGTCGATCACCCGACCATTGCCGATCGCCGCATTGTCCGGGACGCGGCTCTGAATGTGCGGCGCGGTGAGATCGTCGGCATCGCCGGATTGATGGGCGCCGGGCGCACGGAATTGGCGATGAGTGTTTTCGGCCGATCCTACGGTCGCAATATTCGCGGCACGATCCGCAAAGATGGTTCGGTACTGAACGTTTCGTCGGTACATGACGCTATCGGCGCCGGGATAGCCTATGTCTCGGAGGACCGCAAGCAATACGGATTGATCCTCGATGAGGACATCCGGCGCAATATGACTCTCGCCAATCTTCCCGCGGTCTCCCGGCACACCGTCATCGACACCCATCGCGAGATCGTCGAAGCCGAGCGCCTGCGCACCCGGCTGACGGTGAAGACGCCGACGGTGTTCCAGAAGGTGGGTAACCTCTCCGGCGGGAATCAACAAAAAGTCGTACTCGGCAAATGGATCTTCACCGAACCCGATCTGCTGATCCTCGACGAGCCGACCCGCGGCATCGATGTCGGCGCTAAATACGAGATCTATCTGATCGTTCAGCAGCTCGCCGCCGCCGGAAAAGGCGTGCTGATCATCTCCTCGGAACTGCCGGAACTACTCGGCCTGTGTGACCGCGTCTACGCGATGAGCCAGGGCCGCATCACCGGTGAACTACCGAAACACGAAGCCACACAGGAGGCTGTCATGAAACTGATGACGCGCGGCAACGCCACGGTCGAGGCGGTACCCGAATGACGTTGCTGGACAAACTGAAAGACGACGACTCCACCGATGTTATCGCGAAGGCCGTCGAGCAGAAACAGATCGGAGCACTCGCGGCCCTGCGCGGCACCCTACGCGGCAATGTGCGCCAATACGGCATGATCGTGGCGCTCGTGGTTATCACGCTGCTGTTCCAAATTCTCACCACGGCGAAACTTTCCGACGGTGTCAGCCTATTGACGCCGCTCAATGTCACGAATGTCATTCTGCAGAACGGCTACATCCTGGTGCTGGCCATCGGGATGATGCTGGTGATCATCAACGGGCACATCGACCTATCGGTCGGATCACTGTGCGCGCTGGTCGGCGCGGTGACCGGTATCGCCATCGTGCAGTGGCACTGGCCGTGGCCACTGGTCGTGCTGGCGGCCGTCGCGATGGGCGCGGCCATCGGTGCGTGGCAAGGATATTGGATCGCCTACGTCAAGATTCCGGCGTTCATCGTCACCCTGGGCGGCATGCTGCTGTTCCGTGGTCTGGCGCAGTTGGTGCTCGAAGGCCAGTCGATCGGCCCGTTCCCACAGGGCTTCGTGAATATCGCGGGCGGGTATCTGCCGAATTGGCTACCGCTGCATGCGGTCCAGTTCGCCGGGTTCAACGGAATCGCCATCCGGCTGCGCGTGGGCGAGCTGAACGGTTTGACCTTGCTTATCGGCGTGCTCGCGGTGGCAGCCCTGGTGTGGTCGCAACGGCGGGTGCGCCAGCGCCGTCACTCCTACGGCCTGCCTGCCGGACCGCGGTCGCTGTTCATCGCGAAGTTGGCGGCGCTCGGCGCTGTCATCCTGGCCTTCAGCTTCGTATTGGCGTCCTACAACGGGATTCCGATTATCGGCGTTATCCTGATCGTGTTGATCGTGCTGTATTCGTTCGTCATGAGCCGCTCGGTGATCGGACGCCGGATCTACGCCGTCGGCGGCAATGAGAAGGCCGCACAGCTGTCCGGGGTGAACACCAAGGCCAATACATTCTGGGTTTTCGTGAATATGGGTGTGCTCGCCGCACTTGCCGGCGTCATCTTCGCGGCCAGGCTCGGCGCGGCGACTCCGAAGGCGGGCCAAAACTTTGAACTCGACGCCATCGCCGCGGCTTTCGTCGGTGGCGCATCGGCCAGCGGCGGTATCGGCACGGTCGTCGGCGCGATCGTCGGGGCACTGGTGATGGGCGTGATGAACAACGGCATGTCGATGCTCGGCGTCGGCAGCGACTGGCAATTGGTCATCAAGGGCCTGGTGCTGCTGGCCGCGGTAGCATTCGACGTCTACAACAAGAAGCGCGCGGCGGCCTGAGCCGGCATCACCGCTGGGCCGGTGCCGCCGTGCTGTCGCGGGTAACCAGCGTCGGCACCACCGAAGGCGACGCCGGTCCGGCGGTGGTGCCGTCGAATTCCAAGAGCCGCAACAACATCTGCATACTGCGACGGCCCACCTCGTCGAAGTCCTGTCGGATGGTTGTCAGCGGCGGCGAAAGGTAGGCGGCCTCCGGGATATCATCGAAACCGACCACCGAGATGTCGGCGGGCACCCGGATGCCGCGTTCGGCGAAAGCGCGCAGCATGCCGAGCGCCATTTGGTCATTGGCCGCGAATACCGCGGTCACATCGGGCTGTGCGGCGAGCAGCAGGCCCGCTTCGTAGCCGGAGCGCGCACTCCAATCCCCGCCGATCACCGGGGGAATCGGTGCGCCCGCGGCCTCCAGCGTGCGTCGCCAACCCTCGATCCGGTCGCGTGCCTCCAGCCAGTCGCTGGGTCCGGCGACCTGCCAGACTGTGCGGTGACCGAGGTCGAGCAGATGCTGCACCGCCAGCCGTGCACCCTCGACCTGATCGACCGAAATCGACGGCAAGCCACTGTCCTGCCCGGCCTCGACCGCGACGGCCAGCAGACGTTCGGGCAGATTGTGCAGTGCCGCGGCGGCAGCCATCTGCGGGGCGATGACAATGATCCCGTCCACACCCTGATCGGCCAGACTGTTCGCGGCCGCAAGCACACTGGAGCGGTCCACCGTATCCAGCGCGAATATGCAGATGCCGTAACCCGCTGTGCGAGCGGCATGTTCGATACCGAGCAAAGTGCACGCCGGACCGTACAGGATGGTGTCGAAACTGACCACGCCGAGCATATTCGAGCGTCTGCTGACCAGCCCCCTGGCCATGGCGTTGGGGCGGTAGCCGAGTTGTTCGACGGCGCGCAATACCCGCTCGCGGGTCTCCGGGCGCACGTTCGCGCTGCCGTTGAGCACCCGCGACACCGTCTGGTGGGAGACTCCGGCGAGTTTGGCGACATCGGTCATGACCGCCGGCCGCGCCCCCGTCGGCCGAACCGCGGTAGAGGTATCCCCGGCGGCAAATCCGTCCCTATCCCTCACATGCCACCTTCCAAGCGTCGCGCCGAATAGTCGTCCCGGTTACACCAGGTTAACGCTCACACGCCGATGACCGCAGCACGACCCGAACTGCGGCGCCGACCTCGGCAACCGGCATCCGGTCGTCGCCACCAGATTACGGCCGTCAGAGCTCTTGACTAGAAGAATGTGAGCGCTAACACTAACAGGACTACCGCACCTCGGTGCAAGACGTTTCACAATCCAAGGGAGAGCCTGATCGTGTGGAAGAGGCTTCTGATCACCGCCAGCGCACTTGTCTTCACCGCAGCAACAGCCGTCGGCTGCGGCAGTTCGGGAAGCGACCAGACCGTACTCGGGTTCTCCCAGGTAGGCGCGGAAAGCGGTTGGCGCACCGCGAATACGAAATCCATCCAGGACGCCGCGTCCGCAGTCGGCATCCAGCTGAAATTCGCTGATGCCCAGCAGAAACAGGAAAACCAGATCAAGGCGATCCGCACCTTCATCCAGCAACGCGTGGACGTCATTGCCTTCTCGCCCGTCGTCGCATCCGGATGGGACACCGTCCTCAAGGAGGCCAAGGACGCCAAGATTCCGGTGATCCTCACCGACCGCGCGGTCGACTCGGCCGACACCTCGCTGTATGTGACCTTCCTCGGCTCGGATTTCGTCGAAGAGGGCCGCAGGGCGGCGAATTGGCTCGTCGACGCGACCAAGAACTCGAACGACACCGTGAATATCGCGGAACTGCAGGGCACCACCGGATCCGCGCCCGCGACCGATCGGAAGAAGGGCTTCCAGGAGGTCATCGGCGCCGATCCGAAGTTCAAGATCATCGCATCGCAGACCGCTGAGTTCACCCGCGCGAAGGGTAAAGAGGTCATGCAGGCGTTCCTGGCCGCGCACCGGGATATCAACGTGTTGTACGCGCATAACGACGATATGGCGCTCGGTGCGATCCAGGCGATCGAGGAGGCCGGGCTGAAGCCGGGTAAGGACATCAAGATCATCTCGATCGACGGAACCCGAGATGCTTTCCAGGCCATGGCCGACGGCAAGATCAATGTGGTCGTCGAATGCAATCCGCTGCTCGGCCCGAAGCTGATGGAGATCACCAAGGAGGTCGTGGCGGGTCACCCCACGCCCAAGCGGATCGTCACCGACGAAGGCGTCTACACTCAGGACCAAGCCGCAGCCGCGCTGCCCACCCGGACGTACTGAGCCGGAGCGAGTGCATGTCGGAACCGACTGTCACACCGGCACTTCGGATGTCGGGCATCGTCAAACGATTCGCCGGGGTCACCGCGCTGTCCGAAGTGGTCCTGCGGCTCTTTCCCGGCGAGATACACGCACTGGTCGGTGAGAACGGCGCGGGAAAATCCACCCTCATCAAGGTGCTCACCGGAATTCACGACGCCGATGGCGGGACGATCGAACTCGACGGTCGACCAGTGCGATTCACCGGCCCGCAGCAGGCGCTGCGGGCCGGGGTGAGCACCGTCTATCAGGAGGTGAATCTGTGCCCGAATCTGTCGGTCGCGGAGAACATCTACATCGGACGGGAACCGCGGCGGGCCGGTCTGATCCGCTTCTCCGCTATGCGTCGCGATGCCGCCCGACTGCTTGACAGACTGCGCTTGAACATCGATGTGGCTGCCCAACTCGGCTCGTATTCGCTCGCAGTGCAACAGCTTATCGCTATCGCTCGAGCCGTCGACCTGGATGCGAAGGTCCTCATCCTGGACGAGCCCACCTCGTCTCTGGATACCGGTGAGGTCGAGCAGCTGTTCGCGGTGATGCGCAGGCTCGCCGCCGAGGGCGTGGCGATCGGATTCGTCACCCACTTCCTCGATCAGATCTTCGAAATATGCGACCGGGCCACGGTGCTGCGCAACGGAAACCTGGTCGGCGAATATCCGGTGGCACAGCTGAATCAGAAAGATCTCATCGCGCACATGCTCGGCACGGCGCTCAGCACGCTCGACGAGATCGAGCACGAGAAGCCGGATCCGGCGGTGGTGGCACGGCAGGATCCGTTGTTGCAGGCAGCGGGGATCAGTGGGCGCCGCAATTCCGTCGCGCCGTTCGATCTCACCGTTCGGGCCGGCGAAGTCGTCGGGTTGGCCGGGTTGCTCGGCTCCGGCCGCACCGAGGTGGCGCGACTGCTCTTCGGTGCCGACCGCGCGTCCACCGGGAATCTCAGCGTGGCGGGCACACCCACGGCACTGCGCTCGCCGCGCACCGCGATCGACCATCGGATTGCCTTCTGCCCCGAAGATCGCAAATCCCAGGGCCTGATCCTCGACCTGTCGGTGCGCGACAATATCGTGCTCGCGGTCCAGGCCGCGCGCGGCTGGGCACGGCCACTGTCGGCGCGCAAGCGCGACGAACTCGTCGCCGGGTACATCGCCTCGCTGCGGATCGTCCCGGCCGACCCGGATACGCTGGTGAAATTCCTCAGCGGCGGCAACCAGCAGAAGGTACTGCTGGCCCGCTGGCTGGCCACCCGCCCGAAACTGCTGATCCTCGACGAGCCGACCCGCGGCATCGATGTCGGTGCCAAGGCCGAAATCCAGCGGCTGGTCATCTCGCTGTCCGAGGAGGGCATGTCGGTGCTGTTCATCTCCGCCGAACTCGAGGAAGTGCTGCGGCTGAGTCACAAAGTGGCGATCCTGCGCGATCGGCGGTTGGTCGCCGAATTGGTCAACGATGCCACCCTGACCATGGATCGGCTCACCGAAACCATTGCAAGCGGGGCGATTTCATGACGGTCAACCGTAACCACCTGTTCTGGCCGGCGGCCGCGCTCATCGCCCTGCTGATCGTCAACGTCGCGTTCACGCCCGGCTTCCTCTCGATCCGCATCCAGGACGGACACCTCTACGGCAGCCTGATCGATATCCTGCGCTACGGGGCACCACTGGCGCTGATCTCGGTCGGCATGACGCTGGTCATCGCGACGCGAGGTATCGACCTTTCCGTCGGCACGGTCGTGGCAATCGCGGGTGCGCTGGCCTGTCTGCATATCAGCGACATGCCGGATCAATCCGATGCCGGTGGCGTCGTCGTCGCCGTGCTTGTCGCACTCGGCGTTGCGGTAGCGCTCGGACTGTGGAACGGGCTTCTGGTGGCGCGCTTCGGGATTCAGCCGATCGTAGCGACATTGATCCTGATGGTTGCCGGACGTGGTGTCGCACAGCTGATTACGTCGGGCCAGATCATCACGATCAATAGTCTGCCGTATAAGGTCATCGGTGGCGGCTATTTGCTCGGGCTGCCGGTGCCCGTCCTGGTCGCCGCCGCTGTGTTCGCTGGGCTGGCCGTGTTGTTGCGGCGCAGTGCGCTCGGGCTGCTGCTGGAATCGGTCGGCGGCAATGCCGAGGCGGCGCGTTTGGTCGGCATCCGGGCAGGTGGTCTGATCGTCGCCGTGTACGCGGTCTGTGCGTGCTGTGCGGCTATCGCGGGGCTGATGATCAGTTCGAATGTATCTGCGGCGGATGGCAATAACGCCGGACTGTGGATCGAACTCGATGCGATTCTCGCAGTTGTCATCGGCGGTACCGCGTTGACTGGCGGGCGATTTCAACTCGGCGGCACCGTCCTCGGGGCATTGGTGATCCAGACGCTCACTACAACGATCTACACCGTCGGGGTGCCACCGGAGACGACGCTGGTTTCCAAGGCGGTCGTGGTGATCGCGGTGTGCCTGATCCAGTCGCCAGCTTTCCGCGCCAAGGTCTTTCGCCGCCAACCCCGACGCAGCATTCCATCGACAGTGACGGAGGCGAATAGATGAACGTGCTGACCCATGCCCGCACCGTCCGACCGGTCCTGCGCCGACCTATGATTCGCGGTCACCGCAGCCGATACATCCCGGTACTGGCCACCGCGGCACTGTTCGCCGTCATCTACGGCGTCGGGGTGATCCGCTATCCAGCATTCGGCTACCCGCAGGTTTTCGTGAACCTGTTCATAGACAACGCCTTTCTCCTCGTCCTCGCCGTCGGGACGACTTTCGTGATACTTACCGGCGGCATCGACCTATCCGTCGGTGCGGTGCTGGCCTTGACCACGGTGGTCTCGGCGTGGCTGGTGACCGTGCACGGATGGCCGCCGCTGCTGGTCATGCCGCTCATGCTGGTCGGTGGCACGCTATTCGGCGCCGCAATGGGCGCGGTCATCCACTACTTCGAAATTCAGCCGTTCATCGTGACGCTGGCCGGTATGTTCCTCGCACGCGGGCTGGCGTATGTGATCAGCACGGATTCGATCACGATCACCGACCCCGTTTATACGGATCTGGCGCAGCGTCGATTCCGGCTCGGCGGGGACGGCTTCCTGACGGTGGGCACGATCGTCGCGCTGGTGATCGTCGCCGTGGCCTTCCTCGTCCTGCACTACACCCGTCTGGGTCGCACCGCGTATGCGATCGGCGGCAACGAACAGTCGGCGCTCATGATGGGCCTGCCGGTGGCCAAGACCAAGGTCGCCGTGTACGCGATCAGCGGCTTCTGCTCGGCACTCGCGGGCATCCTGTTCACGCTCTATACCTTGTCCGGCTGGAGCCTGCACGCCGTCGGCATGGAACTCGACGCGATAGCCGCGGTCGTCATCGGCGGCACCCTGCTCACCGGCGGCTCCGGATTCGTCCTCGGCTCAGTGCTCGGCGTACTGACCCTCGGCGTAATCCAGACCATCATCAGCTTCGAAGGCACCCTGAGTTCCTGGTGGACCAAGATCTTCATCGGCGTCCTACTACTCGCCTTCATCCTCCTGCAACGCACCATCGGAACCCGCGACGGATAATGGGTGCCGTTGGGTGTCCGGGTGAACGCGCTGAATATGCTGTAGGCACGCGATGACCTGGCCGCCATCTCCGACCTGTCATCGTTGGACAGCACGGTGATGCCGAAGGGTCGAGACCGCTGTCGATCTGATCCGGGTCACAGCAGTTCGCGGGGTCGGGTCGTCCGCACAGCCACCATATCGTTGGTGTCCGGCCGTTCGTAGGGTGGTCGGTCGGCCTCCAAAGTAACTATTCAACAAGGGTTTCGGAACGGCCCGTGCTTCTGCACCAAGTGGTCTGAGGGAAGGCGCCGCAGTGGGTGCGGGCGATGGTAAGGAGCGCAGCGCAGGCTGATTGTCTGTATCAACGGCGGCAATCCATGCTCTCGAGGTCGCGGCCGCGGCGCTCGTTCATGATCGTGGCGAACGTGCGGACGCCGCTGGCGAAGGAGTCGAGTTCGGGGCTGGCGTCAGGATTGCGTCGAGGCTGGGTCGATAGTGGCGGGATCGGTCATGCTCCAGACCGTGACCGGACGGACCGGCGGCGGGTTGGGTGGCGGTGCCGGAACCTGGGCGGTCGCGCGGAACGGCTGCGGGTTTGCGCGCATCAATTTGTCCCTGCCTTGGTAGACGCGCGATCGGATCTTTTCGAACAGCCCACTAACGCGTCCGGTAGCGACCCCTCGACAGGACGATTACAGGCGAGCCACATTGCCTCTGCCACCGCCAGCAACGTCCTAGCAGCTCGCAGGCATGGATGACGACCGCGGCGCCCGGATTCGGTGCCAGGCTGGTCGTGGCCGCCACAGTATCTATCAGGAGTCGTCGTCGTTGTGCCCAGCGAGCTGCCGCCCCAGCCGCCTGGCGGCGTTCACGATCATGTCCAACGGGGTCTCATACTCGAGGTCGTAGTCGTAGTCGTCGTCCGGCTCGAGAGCGTCGGTGAGCAGGAGCGCATGTCGCAGCATGAGGTGCTCATCGGTCACGACGAGCCCGCCGATAGTGGCCGTGCTGCCGACCTTGGTGAGTACGGCCGGGAAATCGACCTTGTCAGCCTTGGCGAACGGCCTGTCGATCTGGATCCATTTCTCGTCCGCCCGTCCGATCACGACGTCCGGGGCGGCCCAATCCTCTTCAGCATCCTCGACTTTGATGCTGATTTTGTCGGGCTCCACATGCACGCCGTAGCTGTTCTCGGAAATGCGCTCGACCAGAGTTCCACTCGTAGCTGTCTTCCACGCGTCTCCCTCCACAGGCGCCAGCATTCCGGATGCAAAGCGTTGCAGCATCGGCTGCGGCGGAATGGAATTCGTCCGATACTGCAGACAGTGGTGGTGGTATGCGGGCCCATACGAACGCGGGGTTGGCCTGGAAGGTCCAGAGCGCGATGTGTCGTGATGAACGCCTCGCGGCGCTCCCGCGCGGTCCAAACCCTGGATCGTCGCCGAGGAAACAGATCTGGGGGTGGCCGTGAGCGACCAAGTGCTCCATTGCACTGCGAATTCGACCGCGGTTGTCGCCGAGGACAGCGTCCGACGCCTGACCTCGTACCGGACGGTCAACAAAGACGATGGGAATTCCGCTCGCGGCAATGGACGGATCCATACTCGGCGTCTCGCCGGCCGGAACGATGACGAGGCCATCAACGCGCCGTTCAACGAGATCTTCGAGCACGCCCCGTTCCCGGATGGGTGAGCCTTCTGCCGACGCCGTGATCAAATGGTGGTGGCGGATCCGCGCCTCGCGTTCCACGGCTGCGCCGATCTGCGCATAGAATGGGTCAACCAGATTCTCGACAACGAGAGCAATGGTCAAGCTGCGTGCTGATCCAGGCTGGGAGCCGCTAAATCGGCGAAAGCCGAGGCGGTCCATGACCGCCTTGACTCGCTCCACGGTGTCCACTCGTACCCCGGGCTCGTGATTGACCACCCGAGAAACTGTCTTGACTGAGACATGGGCTTCGGCTGCCACGTCAGCCATCGTCGGCCGCTGACGTGCCTTACGGCCAGACGATTCTTTCATCCCGAGATTCCAGCACAATGTTCATCCGCCCGCACTGCGCAACTCATCTCGCAGCCTCAAAAGACTCACATGTCGGCGCAATTGAGGCAATGTCCTTCCACAGATCCAACCCGACCGCGGCCGCAGCCCGCAGCAACGCCACCGACCCCGGCTGCGACACCACACCAGCACCGTCGGCGTCAACTTTCAGCGAACGGGTACCACGACGTAGGCTGCCTCACCAGAAAGGTGCTCCTGAAACCTCGATATTCGACCCTCAGCAAGTCGAATTATCGCAGCTCAGAGCACCTTTCGCCATTTCAAAGCCACAATCGGCTCACCTGGCGTGATTGGCCGAGGTCAACTGGACAGCCCCCAGCTGCTGTCGGGGCCGATACCGTATGTCGAGGTGGAAGGCCTGGTGGAGATTCGCTTTGTCGGCTTGGGCGCCCGCGGCGAGGACGGCTGCGATGTCGCCGAGGGAGTCGATGAGCTTGCGGATCTCGGTTTCTGTCAGTTGGGGGATGGTGGGCAGTGCTGGCTTGCCAGCCGTCTTGGGATCGGTGCCGGGTTCTGCTCGGGCCGGTGTGCTGACGGGCAGGGATGTCCTCGCGGTTGAGTTCGTGGGCGATGGCCTTGTCGCCTCGGCCTGCGATATAGTCGCGGAAGATTCGTTGGACCACAGACCGGCCCGATCGCGTCGGCGGTCAGTACAACAGCGGCCCAAGCGCTTTTGCGCACAGTGCAGCCGCATCCACATGCGCCAGGATCGCTGGGGTTCGGGTGGAAGGCCCCGCCAGGCACAGAGCGCCGCGCACCACACCCTCCGCATCAATGATCGGCAGTGCGACGCAGCTCAGTTCGGCCTGGAGCTCGTCGGTCTGGGTGGCGACACCATCGCGGCGCACCGCCTCCAACTGGACGTGGAGGGCGGTGTGGCGGACCACGGTTGCGGGCGTGAGGCGGGGGAGCCGGGCGGGCAGCGCTTCGAGCGCGCCGGGGTTGTGGGTGAGCAGCAGTTTGCCTGCCGCGGAGGCGTGCGGGTGCCGGACGAGTTCACGCTCGGCCCGCACCGGATGGTCGGGGTCGGCGTCGATGATATGCAGGGTGGTCCCGCGGAACCCGATCACATGCACGCCGAACCGCACGGTCGCGCGGAACGCTTCGATCGCCGAGCGGGCCGCGAACGGCATGCTCGGGCGGGCGGCGGCGGTGACCAGCCCGTCGAGCCGCGCGCCGAGGCCGAAGCCGCGCAGATCGGACGTGCGCACCAGGTACTCCTCGGCCACCAAGGCGTTGAGCAGTCGGTAGGCGGTGGCCGCGGGCATGTGCAGGGCGGCGGCGATCTCCTTGGCCCCCACGCCGAGTCCAAGCGTGGCGACCGCTTCGAGGATGAGCAGCGAGTTGGAGACAGTGCTCGGATGGTGCCGGGAGGGATCACGCAAGGGGCTCATCGGAACGCGGCCACCTGTGCCAGATCGGAGCGCTGCGTCTCGTCGTAGATGCCGACCGCGGCCAGTCGCCGGGGCCGGAGGACCGCTAGGTAGCCGGTGTAGAGGGCCGCCGCGACCATGATGAGGCCGTACACCAGGATCACCCTGTTGCCGTCGCGCACAGTCGAGATCGCCGCATTGCCGGCGAGGAACAGCAGCAACGCCGAGGTGAGCGCGCCGAGCACCCATATTCGCGCGCTGCCTTCCCCGATGCGCCGCAACAAGACCGGCGCCGATACGCACACGGCGAAATAGCTGCCGAGATACCCGCACGCGCTGAGGGTGAGGAACGCGCGCAGCCCGTCCTCCGGCGTCGCCCCCACGGCCAGCACCACCACAGGCACCACGGCCACCACCGCGAGCGCGGCGAGCGCCGCGTGCGAGGGTGTGCGGAAGCGTGGGTGCACGTGACCGAAGGTGCGCGGTGCGACCCCTTCGCGGCCCATGCAGAACAGCACCCGCACCAGCGCGTTCATCGAGGCAAGCGTGCAGGCGAAGAAGGATGCGGCGATGCCGAGATCCAGGAACGCGGCCAGCACACGGGAGCCGTCGGAGACGAGCAGTTCGACCAGCGGCGTGGAGCTGTCGCGTACCGACGGCGGCGCGTGCCGTAGCGCGATCGCCAGGATCGGCACAGCGGTGAGGTAGATCGCTGCCGACAGCTTCGGCGTCGAGGTGACCGCGCCGGGGATCGAGCGAAATGGTTGCTGTGCTTCCCCGCTGAGCGTCGTGGAGCTTTCGAAACCGACGAACGCGCTCACCGCGACGACCACGCCGACGGTCAGGAGTTGCAGGTCGCCGTCGAAGGTGAACGCCGAAGTCACCGGGGCGTCGGTGTGGTGGGTCGTCAGCAGTACCAGCAGCACCGCGGCGATGACCACGATCGACACGCACTCCACCCCGAGGGTCGTCCACGCCGACATCCGGATGCCCCGGATGAGGACCAGGCCCACGGCCAGCGCCGCCACCACCGCGACCGCACCCACCGTCACGGCGGACACCTCGCTAACGAGGCCCACGCTTGCCGCCACATGCGCGAGGTAGGCGCCGACGGCGATGAGCCCGGCGATGGACACCGCCCCGTAGCCGACGATCGCCGACCATCCCGTTGGCACCGCAGCTTTCGGCCCGAGCCCCCTCGCGACGTAGGTATAGAGCCCGCCCACCGACGCCATCCGCTGCGCCATCGGCCGGATGCATGCCGAGACGAGCACCGTGAGGACCGCGGCGCACACGAACGCGACCAGCGCTCCGCCGCCTCCTGACGTCGCGAGCACGAGTGCAGGCGTCACTCCCGCGGTACCGGCGGGCGCGACGGCGGCCACCGACTGAGCCAGCACGGGCGCGAACGGCAACCGTCGCCGGTCCAGACCGCGGACCGGTGACTGCTCGGCGATCAGCTGCCGCTGCTGCGCGTCGGGCATTGTGCTCCGTTCTCTTCGGACGACTCCGCCGGTCGGCACCGCATCGACGAATATCACAAGCGCACTCGATAAATGTTTCCGGCGCGTTACGCCGGGTGGGAATTTCCGCCGCTCGATTTCTCGCGCGAGATTCGACAAGCGTTCGCAACCCGTCATATCCGCTCGGTACCTTTTGCCGACGTGAGCAAACCCCGTTCCCGGGTCGAATCCCGCGGTCCCTGCTCACGGCCGAATTTCCGATGTCCGTATGGAGCCGCAGATGTCCGTTCTCGACGCCGACAAATCCCGGAATCAAGGGAGTCAACCTCACGAGGAAACCAGCGATTACCTGGCTAGACGCCAGCTGAAGCGTGGCAGCGCCGGCTGGATGCTGCTGGCCGGGCTCGGCGTGAGTTATGTGATCTCCGGCGACTATTCCGGCTGGAACTTCGGGCTGGAACAAGGCGGCTTCGGCGGCCTGGCCATCGCTACGGTGATCATCGCCGCCATGTATCTGGCGATGGTGCTCGGCATGGCCGAAATGAGCTCGGCGCTGCCCGCCGCCGGCGGCGGGTACACCTTCGCGCGGCGCGCACTCGGCCCGTGGGGCGGATTCGCCACCGGCAGCGCCATTCTCATCGAATATGCCATCGCGCCGGCCGCGATCGCCACGTTCATCGGCGCCTATGTGGAGTCACTCGGGCTGTTCGGCATCCAGGACGGCTGGTGGGTGTATCTGGCGGTCTACGCGGTATTCATCGGCATCCACCTCAGCGGTGTCGGTGAGGCGTTGAAGGTGATGTTCGTGATCGCCGCGGTCGCGCTCGTCGGCCTGGTCGTGTTCGTCGTCGCCGCGATCGGCAAGTTCGATCTGGCCAACCTGACGAACATCCCGGTCTCCGACGCCGCGGGCGCCTCGAGCGTGCTTCCGCATGGCTATCTCGGCATTTGGGCGGCGATCCCGTTCGCGATCTGGTTCTTCCTCGCGGTGGAGGGCGTGCCGCTGGCAGCGGAGGAAACGAAGGATCCCGAACGCAATGTCCCGCGCGGCATCGTCGCGGCGATGGGCGTGCTGCTCGTGGCCTGCGCGCTCGTGCTGGTGCTCACGACCGGCGCGGGCGGGGCCGAGGCCATGCAGTCCTCGGGCAACCCGCTGGTCCAGGCCCTCGGCGACAGCGGGGCGGCCACGGTGGTCAACTACATCGGCCTGGCCGGTCTGATCGCCAGCTTCTTCTCCATCATCTACGCCTACTCCCGCCAGCTGTTCGCACTCTCGCGGGCCGGATACCTGCCGACGTCGCTGTCGGTCACCAACTCTCGTAAGGCTCCGGTCCTCGCGCTGATCGTGCCCGGCGTGATCGGTTTCGGGCTCACCTTCACCGGCCGCGGCGCCATGCTGCTGAACATGGCCGTGTTCGGCGCTGCGCTCAGCTATGTGCTGATGATGGCCAGCCATATTCTGCTGCGCCGCCGCGAGCCGGAGATGCCGCGGCCCTACCGCACCCCGGGCGGCATCGTCACCACCGGTTTCGCCCTGGTCGTCGCCACATTCGCGGTGGTCGCCACCTTCCTGGTCGACACCATGGCCGCACTGTGCTGCCTGGCGGTGTTCGCTGCCTTCCTGGCCTACTTCGGTCTCTTCAGCCGCCACCGGCTGGTTGCCAACTCGCCCGACGAGGAGTTCGCGGTGCTGGCCCGCGCCGAGAAGGAACTCGAATGACCCACCACCAGAGCGTCTCCGGCCGGAACTACAGTTTCGGGTCGCTCGTGGAGGTGATGGCCAAGGCGACACCGCTGCGCTCCGGCGACCAGCTCGCCGGCTGCGCGGCAGAGTCCGACGCCGAACGCGCCGCCGCCTCCTGGGTGCTGGCCGACCTGTCGCTGAGCGTGTTTCTCGACGAACAGGTGGTGCCGTATGAGACCGACGCAGTGACTCGGCTGATCATCGACGGACACGACCGGGCGGCCTTCGCACCGATCGCGCATCTCACCGTCGGCGACTTGCGCGACTGGCTACTGGCCACCGCGGCGGCCCCCGACGCCGCGGTCACCCTCTCGGGAATCGCCGCGGGTCTGACGCCGGAGATGGTGGCGGCCGTCTCGAAGATCATGCGCAACCAGGATCTGATCGCGGTCGCCAAAGCGACGACGGTGACCTCGGCGTTCCGCACGACCATCGGCCTGCCCGGCCGCATAGCCACTCGTCTGCAACCCAACCATCCCACCGACGACCCGCGCGGCATCGCCGCCGCGACCCTCGACGGGCTGCTCATGGGCTGCGGCGACGCGGTCATCGGCATCAATCCCGCCACCGATTCGCCCAGGGCGACAGCGGATCTGCTGTATCAGCTCGACGACATCCGCACCCGCTTCGGCATCCCGATGCAGTCCTGCGTGCTCTCGCACGTGACGACGACGATGGAATTGATCGACAAGAACGTCCCGGTCGATCTGATGTTCCAGTCAATCGCGGGCACCGAGGGCGCCAACGCGAGCTTCGGTGTCACTCTGCCGATGCTGGCCGAGGCGAACGAGGCGGCCCGGTCGCTGGGCCGGGGCACGGTCGGTGACAACGTGATGTATCTGGAAACCGGTCAAGGGTCGGCGCTGTCGGCCGGTGCCCACCTGGGCACCGGCGGGCTGCCGGTGGATCAGCAGACGCTGGAGGCGCGGGCCTACGCGGTGGCCCGCGTGCTCGACCCGCTACTGGTGAACACCGTCGTCGGGTTCATCGGCCCTGAGTACCTCTACGACGGCAAGCAGATCATCCGGGCAGGGCTCGAGGACCACTTCTGTGGAAAGTTGCTCGGCCTGCCGATGGGTGTGGACGTCTGCTACACCAATCACGCTGAGGCCGATCAGGACGATATGGACACGCTGCTCACCCTGTTGGGCACGGCGGGGTGTGCGTTCGTCATCGCGGTTCCCGGCGCCGACGACGTCATGCTCGGCTATCAGAGCTTGTCATTCCATGACGCGCTGTACGTGCGCCAGGTGCTGGGGCTGCGGGCCGCACCCGAGTTCGAGACCTGGTTGCACGGGCTCGGGATGGCCGACGACTCAGGCCGCATTCTGCCGGTTGATGCGGCCGTCTCGCCGCTACTCGCCCTCACCGCTCGCTGACCAGGAGGTTCCATTGGAGATCGACAAATCCGCCGACTCCCCGCAGGACGTGTGGGCTCCGCTGCGTCGTACGACCCAGGCCAGGATCGGGCTGGGTCGCACCGGTAACGCCTTGCCCACCAAGCGGGTGCTGGAGTTCAGCGCCGCGCACGCCGGCGCCCGCGACGCCGTGCACCTGCCGTTCGACGTCGCCTCGTTCGCCGAGCGGATCACGGGTCTCGGCCTCGGCGCCCCCGCCGTCGTGCGCAGCAACGCGAGCGACCGCGGCGAATATCTGCGCCGACCCGATCTGGGCCGCACCCCGGCCGACCTGTCACCGCTGTCCCATAGCGGCGCCGATGTTGGCATCGTCATGGCCGATGGGCTGTCCCCGCGCGCACTCGACGAACACGGCCAAGGCCTGCTGCAGGCCCTGGCCGACGAATTGCGGCCGCACTACAGCCTCGCCCCGCCGGTGCTGGCCGTGCAGGCACGGGTCGCGCTGGGCGACCACATCGGCGCGGCCCTCGGCGTGCGGACCCTGATCATGCTGATCGGCGAGCGGCCCGGTCTCTCGGTCGCCGACAGCCTCGGCATCTACCTCACCCACCTGCCGCAACCGGGCCGCACCGATGCCGACCGCAACTGCATCTCCAACATCCACCCACCCGGAGGACTCGATTACCGCCGGGCTGCGGCCATCACCACCGCGCTGGTGGCGGGGGCACGCAGGCTCGGCCGCTCCGGTGTCGCACTCAAGGACACCGCGAGCGACGAACTGGCAGGTACGGAATTCATCGAGCTGCTGTGACGCTATGAGCCGTCAAACAGTACCGACGAGAACGCCGGGACCCGGCAGATCGATGCTCGGCCAATGCCATGACCGACTACCCCGACCCGGGGATGAGACGGCATGGTTCGGGCGCCGGTCATGGGGCGTTCGGCGCTGGCGGTGCGGGGGAAGCGGCCGCGATAGCGCTGGCCAGACACGATCGACCAGGGTGGTGACCGACGCGCCGGAGGGAACGCGCCATGACGGGTGGGCGCGAATTTCCCGCGCACATCACCGCACCGGTGGTTGTTGTACTAACGGGCGCACCCACTAGTGAGTTCCGCAGCAGCGCTGGACTTTTCGGGTGGAACCGGCTGCACGCGAGTTCACGCCAGGGCGCGGGGCCGCTCAGCGGTGCCCGCCAGTGTGATCGTGGGAGCAGGTATCGGTGCGGCGGCTGTCCACGGTGGTGGCCGCCTGCCCTGCGCCGTGGCCTTCCAGGGCCGCGAACGGTCCGCACTGGTTGGCGGTGATCCAGACATGGACCATCGGATTGCCCGCGCCAGGGTTGATCGAGTTGAGCGGGCAGTTGCCCTGGGCGTCGGTGACACCGGCGACCTGGGGACCGTCGGCACCGGCCTTCCAGCAGAGGTTGTCGTGGACGTGCCATTGCATCAGCGACCCGCCGTAGTCCACCAGCTCGCTGTCGTCGATCTTCTTGCCTTTGGCGATGTACATCGCCGAGACCAGGGTCCGATCGGCGCCGTCGACCCGGTAGACCAGCGACTCCGGGTGGGTGGCGTCGAGGAATCGGTCGTCGCGAATGTAGCCGGTGTTGACGTAGTGCTCGTAACCGGTGGCCGAGTCGCCGATGGAGCGAAAGCCCAGTGTGCCGATGGAACCGACGTCGGCGAACGCGGGCAGCTGGTCGAGGGTGCTGCGAATCAGAGCGGTCGCGCGCTGCTCCTGCGCGGCGGTCACGCCGGGCACGCGGGACACGTCGATCTGGGTCGCCGGATCCCACGGCCGCGGCCATGCGGCGTCGGTCCCGTGGTCGGTGTGGTCGCCGCCGGCGGCATGGGTGTGGTCGCCCTCGTCGTGGCTGTGCACATGTCCGGCGCCGCCGAGCATCGCCGCGACGGCGAGGGCGCCGGCCAGACCAGCGGCGGTCGCGGTCGATGCCGTGGGCAATGACGCGCCAGGATGCGCCAGGACGACGGTCGCACCGGCAATCGCGAGCACCCCCAGTGCCGCGCAGGTGCTGTCGAGGAACTGCGGCGCTTCCGCCGCGCCGAGGGCGTCGGGCCACGGCAGCCCCGCGAACCGGGTATAACCCCAGATCACCACCGCGACGAGGTTCACCCCGATCACCATGACCGGCATGGCCTTTCGCGTGCCCACCGAAGCCGGCAGCCCGACCGCGCATTGTGCTGCCGCGAGCACGACCATCAGCCGGGCGAGGGTGGCGTGCTCGGTATGCAGTCCCGCGGCGAACAGGTGCAACGCACCCGCCCCGACCGACGCCGCACCACCGAGCAGCAGGAATCCGTTGCGCCCACCAGTCATGTTCGATCTCCTTCGGTAGCCCTGGACGCTACCGGGCCCGGGTCGGGCGTCGCTCCCATGACTTATGAGAGATCTCCGGTTACCAGCCGAAGTAGCTGCGGATGGGCAATTCGTCCGGGCGCGGCTCGGGTATGTGGAGCTCTTGTGGTGCGAATCCGAGCAAGGGGTGGGTGTCTGCGGTGGCGGCGATTGGGTGGTGGAACAAGATCAGTTCGATCACGGTGTTGACGTAGTCGAGTGCCGTGGTCATCAAGGTCACAGCGAAGGTGGCCAGGTCGCCGACGGTCGTCGTTTCGGCCGACAGGATCGCGGTGCTGGCTTTCCAGACGCCGAGTTGGTCGGCTTGTTGCTGGGTGAGTTCCACATCGTCGAGCAGGTCGAGGTTGACCGCGATGGTGGTGGCGCTGCCGTATCCACGGCTGGGTACCGGCCCGGTCGGCAGTACGGCCTCGTGGATGTAGTTGCGCAGTGTCGCGGTGATGTGGGCGTAGCTGCGGTGCTCGACGATCCGGTCCACGATCTCACCAGCGGCGTATTTATCGACGACGTGGCTGGTGATCAGGGCCGGGGAGTACAGGGTCTTGGGTTCGTTCCTCTTCGGCGCCCTGCCGTCGTGCAGCCGTCGAAACAATCGGCCGAAGGTGTCGAATACCGCGGTCAGGTAGAGCAGTTCACGGTCGAAGGCCTCGCTGACCCGCTCGGTGGTATCGAGGGTGGGTGTGTGGGGGCCGTTGTGGGTCGACAGCGCGGCCAGCAACTCGTCGAGCGCATGCAGTGCGCGCTGGGCCCGCGCCGCGATCGAACCGAGGTCGGAGACTAGGCCATAACGGTGTCGCGTACTCCGTTCGGGCATCGCAATTTGCGTGAATGTGCGAGAACCAGTGGGAATCCAGTTCGCCACCTCCGGTGATTGACCGGCGCCCGGTGGTGGGGGAGGGTGGAGCGATGGCGGGAGGCGAGCCGCGTCACGGGGTCGAACTGTCCAATCTCGATCAGCCGTTGTTCGGCGAGGCCGAGGCGAGCAAACGGGATCTGGTGGACTATCTGGAGTTCGCCGGGGAACGGTTGCTTGGAGTGCTGCGCGGACGGCCGCTTTCGGTGGTACGGGTGCGGCCGGGACAGGAGCCGTTCACACAGAAAAACCTCCCGAAGTACACGCCGGAGTGGGTGGCGCGGACGAAGGTCTGGGCGGCGAGTTCGCGGCGGGAGATCACCTACGCGCTCTGTGACGACCTGCGGACCCTGATCTGGTTCGGTAATCAGCGGGCGGTCGAATACCACCCGACCCTGTTCCTCGCGGAATCCGCACCGGAACCTACACATCTTGTGCTCGATCTCGATCCCTCACCGGGACAGACTTTCGCCGACGCCGTAGCAGGTGCCCGGTTGATCCAGGAAGCGCTGACTGCGGAAGGGCTGTCCGGAGCGGTGAAGACGAGCGGTTCCAGGGGATTACATGTGTTCGTGCCGGTGGTTCCGGGGATCGATGTCGAGGACGCCGCCGCGGCCACTCGCGCGATCGCGGCCCGAGCCGAGCGCATCGATCCCGGCCTCGCCACCACCGCGTTCATCAGGGACGATCGCGAGGGCAAGGTGTTCCTCGACTCGACCCGCGCCGGCGGTGCGACAGTTGTCGCGGCTTACAGTCCCCGCATACGTCCCGGCACCTCGGTATCGTTCCCGCTCGCGTGGTCGGACCTCGATGATGTGGCGCCCGCGGACTTCACCCTGCACACGGCGCCGGACCTTCTCGCGGACGCGGACCCGTGGGCCACGGCCATGCCCGCCCCGCAACGACTTCCGGCGGATCTCGTCGCCGAGGGCCACACCATTCCGGTGGCCCGGGTGCAGGCGATGCACGAGGGCAAACGGCGCGCCCGCGCCCGCCGCGCGACCTGAAACGATCGTCGCCGAAAGGCTCAGATCTCGAGGGGTTCGTAGATGGCGATATGCCACGGCGAACCGGGGGTCGGCCGCAGGACCGCGCGGCGCTCATGCGGTCCGATGGCCGGTTGTCCTATCTCGAAACCCTTGGCGCGCAGACGATCCAGAGTCGCATCCAGGTCGTCGACCTTGATCGCGAGGAAGGGGGTGTCGTCATCGCGGTCGGTGTCCGCGAGCATGACGCGGACGCCGTTGGTGTCGAACTGCGCCCAGCGGTCGCCGTCGACGACGGTCGGTTCGGCGCCGAAGACGGCGGACAACAGCGCTACGGCGGCGGGCAGGTCGTCGGTGGGGTAGGCGGAGCCGATCCGCTGGATTGTCATTGGTCTCCGTAACGGTTCCGTGGTGACGGCTTCAGGGGCGGCGCTCGGCGTGCGCGGCGCGTACGACCGAGAAGGCGGCGGTGTTCGCTCGCACGGCCTCGGGCAGATCGCCGGCCATGCTCATGAAGCCGTGGAACATACCGTCGTAGCGGCGGATTTCGACAGCGACACCGGCTTGCCTCATGCGCTGCCCGTAGCATTCGCCTTCGTCGCGCAACGGGTCGAACTCGGCGGTCACGATGTGGGCAGGCGGCAGCCCGGACAAGTCGGCGCACAGCGGGTTCGCGTACGGGTCGGTGCCGTCGTGCGAGTCCAGGTACTGGCTCCAGTACCACCGCAAATGCGCGGCGGTGGTGAAGTAGCCCTCGGCGTTCTCGCGGTAGGACTCGGTGGCGCAGGCCGGGTCCAGCATGGGATACAGCAGCAGTTGCCGGGCGATCCGCGGCCCGCCCCGATCGCGTGCCATCAGCGCCATGACGGCGGCGAGGTTGCCGCCCGCGCTGTCCCCGGCCACGACCAGACAGTCGGGATCGCCGCCCAGGGATTCGGCGTGGTCGGCGACCCAGCGCAGTGCCGCGTACGCGTCTTCGGCAGCCGCGGGGAACCGGTGTTCGGGAGCTTGCCGGTAGTCCACCGACACGACGATCGCGTCCGTTCCGTTGGCCATGGCCCGGCAGAACTGGTCGTGGCTGTCGAGGCTGCAGATCACGAATCCACCGCCGTGGCAGAAGACCACGACCGGTGCCGGGGTGGCAGCGCCGGCGGGCCGATAGATCCGGACCCGGACCTCCGGTGCGCCCGGCGGTCCGGGAATCCACCGCTCCCGTACCTCCGCGACGGGAATCGGCTCGACAGCGGGAGCAGGACGGTCTGCGAGTAGCCGCCGCGCCTCGGCGGCATCGAGCACCGCGGTGCCCAGTTCGGGAAACGCGGCACTCGCGGCATCGACGATCACCTTTGCCCGAGGTGTCAGCGGCATCGGACCTCGCTCCTTCGGCTATTGGTGGGCTTCCGGCGGCAGGAACTTGCCCGCTGCCAGGCCGCCGTCGATCGCCACCTCGGCGCCGGTGATGTAGGCCGAGGCGTCCGAGGCCAGGAACGCGACCAGTTCGGCGACCTCCTCCGGCACGCCGGTGCGCTGCAGCGGCAAAGTCGGGAAACTGCCCGGACCGGTGGTCAGGTACGGGACCATCGGGGTCGCGATCGGGCCCGGGTGTACCGAGTTGAACCGGATTCCGGCCGGGCCCAGCTCGAGGGCCGCCGTTTTGGTCAGACCCCGTAGTCCCCATTTCGAGGAGCCGTAGGCGGCGTGACCCATGAGTCCTTCGAGGCCCGCCTGCGAGGAGATGTTGACGATCGAGCCGCCGCCCGCCTGCGTCATCGGCCCGGCAACCGCCTGGATGCCGCGGAATGGGCCGATCAGGTTCACGCGCAGGATCCGCTCGAGTTCCTCGGGCGAGGTCTCGGTGAGCGGCCGGGCGGTGTAGATGGCGGCGTTGTTCACCAGGACGTCCAGCCTGCCGAAAGCCGAGACCGCCGTGGCGACGGCGGCCTCCCAGTCGTCACCGCGGCTGACATCGTGCCGGACGAAACGTGCCGCATCGCCGAGGGTTTCGGCCAGCTCCTCGCCTTCGGGCGCCAGAACGTCGGTGATCACCACACGGGCGCCGCGCTCGACGAACAACCGCGCTTCGGCAGCGCCCTGTCCCCGGGCGGCGCCGGTGATCAGCGCGACTTTTCCATTCAGGTCAACCATGGTGTTCCTTGATGTTTCGCCGGATCAGCTGTTGCGGAAGTGGGGGATGACCTTCTCGCCCCAGTGCCGGATGGTCTCCAGGCAGGCGTCCTGCGGCACCGTGCCCATCTGAATGAGGCAGAGAATCTCGTCGGCGCCCGCGGCTTGCAGACGTTCGACGTAGGCGATGGCGTCCTCGGGGCTGCCGTAGGCGTGCTCGACATTGAAGACCGAGGTGGCACCGGCTTTCACCGGGATCTTGGCCTCGTGCAGGTAGGCCACGTGGTCGTCGGCGGCCTGTCTGATCGCGGCGACCTCGTCCACGTTCGGATCGACGGCCTCGTCGGGGGCAGGGCCCGCACCGTAGTAGTGCTTGATGGACTGGGCGAAGAAGCGCTGCCCGCGGGCGCCGATCTGCTGGGCTTTCTCCCGGTCGTCGAGGACGATGGTCGGGCACAGCGCCGCGAAGTGATCGTTCACGACGCTCGACACGAAACGCTCACCGGTGCGGGCGGCGATCGCCTCGTCATAGGTGCGGCGCAGTTCCGCGATCTCTTCCACCCCCGCGAAACCCAAGACCAGCGCGCCGATGCCATAGTCGGCGGCCATCTTCAGGGTGTCCTTCTTGGTGCAGGCCATGAACAGCGGCGGATGCGGCAGCTGCTCCGGTCGCGGCAGCAGCGAATGCGGCGAGACCTGGAGCAGCTCGCCGTGGTATTCGAATTCGGCTTCCGGGTCCTGCCACGCCTTGCCGATCATCCGCAGCGATTCCTCGACCTCCTGGTAGGTGCGCTCGGGGTCTACACCGCACATGGAGGTCTCGACCGGAGTCGCGCCGCGGCCCGCGCCGAGATTCAGCCGGCCACCGGACAGCACGTCGAGCATCGCGGCGCGTTCGGCCGCCCGCACCGGGTGGTTGAAGTTGAACGGCATGCACACCACGCCGTGCCCGATGCGGATCCGCTCGGTCTTGGCGGCCACCCAGGTCAGGAAGACTTCCGGGGCGCTCATGTGCGCGTACCACTTCAGGCCGTGGTGTTCGACCGCCCAGACGGTGTCGAACCCCATCTGGTCGGCCAGCACGGCCTGCTCGACGCAGTCGCGCAGCACTTGGTGCTCGTGCTCGCGCGACGGGTCGGCCATCTGGGCCTCGAAGATCATCGAGAACTTCATCCGGTCTCCTTCTCGCATCGCCCGGTCCAGGGCGTGTGGTGGTTTCGTCGGGTGGCTCGTCCGGCGCCGGACGGATGGAACTTGTATGCCTAATCGAAATATGACCGCTGGAAGCGTCTACGTCAGGAGCTGGTCCCGCTGGCCGGGACCGTCCCGTGCCGGGCGCCGATGGCCGTCTTAGCGTCGGTGCCAAACGACGGTCAGAGAGGACGGGAATCGGTGGGACAACTCGACGGCAAGGTGGCGCTGGTCACCGGCGGAGCGCGCGGTATGGGCGCCGAGCACGTGCGGCGGTTCGTCGCCGAGGGCGCGCGAGTGGTGTTCGGCGACGTGCTCGATCACGAAGGGATGGCGCTGGCCGCCGAACTCGGTGCGGCCGCACGATATGTGCACCACGACGTGACCAGTGCGGCCGATTGGTCTGCCGCGGTGTCCGCGGCGGTCACCCACTACGGGTGGCTCGACGCGGTGGTGAACAACGCGGGCATCCTGCGATTCGTTCCGATCGCCGAGATGGGCCTGGACGACTTCACCACGATCATGAATGTGAACGTGACCGGCACCTGGCTCGGCATCAAAACCGCCGCGCCCGTGCTCGCCGAGACCGGCGGCGGATCGGTGGTCAACGTTTCCTCCGTGGAAGGCTTCGTCGGCGCCGCCGGTCTATCCGCATACAGCGCGAGCAAGTTCGCGATTCGCGGCATCACCAAGTCGGCCGCTCGCGAGCTGGGGCACGTGGGCATCCGGGTCAATTCGCTGCATCCGGGCGGCATCGCCACGCCCATGACCGCGGGGGTGGCCGGAGCGTCCGGCGTCGACGGCGACGAGTTCTTCGCGAGCCTGCCGATTCCGCGCTGGGGGCAGCCCGTGGAGGTCTCCCATGTGGCGGTGTTCCTGGCGTCGGACGCCGCCAGCTACTGCACCGGGAGCGAATTCGTCGTCGACGGGGGCATGCTCACCGGTTGCGGCTACTGACGGAAGCGATGCGATGACTCAGGAATTCGAATTCGACGTGGTGGTGGTCGGTTCCGGTGCCGCGGGCATGACCGCCGCCCTGACGGCCGCCTACCGCGGACTGTCGGTGACGCTGATCGAGAAGAGCCGATCCTTCGGCGGTTCGACCGCACGTTCGGGCGGTGGTATCTGGATCCCCAACAACCCGGTGCTACAGCGCGAAGGCGTGCCCGACAGTCCGGAGCTGGCCCGCACCTATCTCCGGGCGGTGGTCGGCGAGCGGGTTCCGGAGGCCAAACAGCGGGCGTTCCTCGATCGCGGTCCCGAGATGATGCGCTACCTCGGCGCCCGCAGCAAATATTGGGAATTCCTCTACGACCGCGGCTATTCCGACTATCACCCGGAGTTCCCCGGCGGTCTTGCCCAGGGACGCAGCATCGAGCCCGCGCCGCTGGACGGACGGCTGCTCGGCGACGATCTGCACAAGATCAACCAGCCGACCATGTCCGGGCCCAAAGGAATCGCCTTCACCGTCAGCGACTTCCACGATCTCAACATGATCGCCCGCACCTGGGCGGGGAAGCGCACCGCCATCAAGGTCGGTTTACAGGCGGTGCGCAACCGGCTGCGGGGGCGGCTGCCGCTGAGCCTGGGCAAGGCGCTCGTGGCCCGGCTGTGGTTGTCGCTGCGTGATGCCGAGGTGCCGGTGTGGCTGAACACGCCGCTGACCGAACTGATCACCGAGGGGAACGCGGTGGTCGGCGTGCGCGCCGAGCGCGACGGGGCTCCGGTGGTGCTCAGGGCGCGCCGTGGCGTCGTGCTGGCGGCCGGCGGCTTCGAGCACAACCTGGAGATGCGCAAGCAGTACCTCAGCGGGCCACAGTCCACCGACTGGACCGTGGGCGCCACCGAAAATGTCGGCGAGGGCATCGTCGCGGGCCAGAAGGTCGGTGGCACCGTCGATCTCATGGATGACGCCTGGTGGGGCCCGTCCGTGCGCAACCCGGATGGGCCGCCGTTCTTCTGTTTGGCCGAGCGCTCCCAGCCCGGGGGCATCATGGTGAACCACGCCGGTGAGCGGTTCGTCAACGAATCCGCCCCGTATGTGAACGTGGTGCACACGATGTACGAGCAGGAAGCGACCGGCATCGGCCACATTCCGTCGTATTTCATCATGGATCAGCGCTTCCGGGACCGGTACCTGTTCCTCGGGAATTTCCCCAAACGCCCCCTCCCACAGAAGTATCGGGATGCCGGGATCATCGAGCAGGCCGACACCCTTGCCGAGCTCGCGGCGAAGATCGGCGTGCCGCCCGCGACGCTGACCGCGACGGTGCAGCGGTTCAACCGCTTCGCTCGTGCCGGTCGCGACGAGGACTTCCGGCGCGGTGACTCCGCGTACGACCGCTACTACGGCGACCCGACCGTGCGGCCGAATCCGTGTCTCGCCCCGATCGAGCAGGGCCCCTTCTACGCGGTCGAGATGGTGCCTGGCGATCTGGGCACCAAGGGCGGTCTGGTCACCGACGAGCACGCCCGCGTCCTCGACACCGATGGCCGTCCGATCACGGGCCTGTACGCGGCGGGCAACAACTCGGCCTCCGTGATGGGCAACGACTACGCCGGTGCGGGCGCGACCATCGGACCAGCCATGGTGTTCGGCTACATCGCGGCCGATCACATCGCCGGCGGCGAGCCCGGCACTACCGCGACAAGCACTGCGATCCAGGCGGATGCACATAGCAAAGGACGGCGTTGATGGGACGGGTAGACGGTAAGAACGTCATCGTCACCGGCGGGGCCCGCGGCATGGGCGCTGCGTTCGCGCGGCGGCTGGTCGCGGAGGGCGCCACGGTCGTGATCACGGATGTTCTGGTGGAAGAAGGTGTCGCGCTGGCCGCCGAGCTGGGCGACGCCGCGGCCTTCGTCCCGCTCGACGTCACCGAAGAGGCGGCCTGGACCGACGTGGTCGCTCAGGCCGAGACGGTGTTCGGGCCGGTCTCCGGCCTGGTCAACAACGCGGGCATCGTGCACGTCGACCCGATCGAGAAGCTGTCGGAAGCCGACTTCCGCAAGGTGATCGACGTCAACCAGGTCGGGGTGTTCCTCGGCATGAAGGCGGTGCTGGGGTCCATGCGCCGGGCGAGACGAGGCTCGATCGTCAACATCTCCTCGATCGGCGGCCTGATCGCCTTCTCCAACATCCTCGGCTACACAGCGTCGAAGTGGGCGGTGCGCGGCATGACCAAGACCGCCGCGCAGGAGTTCGCCGCCGACGACATTCGCGTCAACTCCGTGCACCCCGGGGTGATCGCCACGGAGATGACCGCCGATTCGGCACGCTCCCAGGGCATGTCGGCCAACCAGCCCATTCGCAGGCCCGGCCGCCCGGAGGAATTGGCCGATCTGGTGCTGTTCCTGATCAGCGATGAGTCGAGCTTCAGCACCGGCTCGGAATTCGTGGCCGACGGCGGCTACACGTCCCTGTGACAACCCCCCGGCAGGGCAAACCGGCGGGCCGACCGCCACGTGAGACAAGGAATCAACCGTGCAGAACTTCGAGGGCAGGACCGCGGTGATCACCGGCGCGGGCGCCGGAATCGGCCGCGCATTGGCGGTGGAGCTCGCCCGCCGCGGCGCCCGGCTGGCGCTGTCCGGCCGCAGCATGGACAACGTCGCCGAGACCGCGGCGCTGTGCGACAAGGAGGGCGCGCAAGCCCGCGCCTACCAGCTCGACGTGACCGATCGGGGCGCGGTCTATCGCCACGCCGACGAGGTGGCGGGCGACTTCGGCCGGGTGAACCTGGTGGTCAACAATGCGGGAGTGTCGCTCACCGCGAACGTCGAAGAACTCAGCTGGGCGGACTTCGAATGGATCGTGGGCATCAACTTCTGGGGCGTCGCCTACGGCACCAAGGCGTTCCTGCCGCACGTCATCGCCTCCGGTGACGGGCACATCGCCAACGTGTCGAGCATGTTCGGCCTGGCGGCCTGCCCCAGCCAGGGCGCCTACAGCGCGACCAAATTCGCCATTCGGGCGTTCACCGACGCGCTGCGGCAGGAGATGACCATCGCCGGGCACGCGGTGGGCGTCAGCAGCGTGCACCCCGGCATGATCAAGACCGAGATCGCCTGGAAGGCGCGGGCGGGCGGGGAACGCGATCGCGACGCGCTGGCCGCCAACTTCGACCGCCTGGCCAAGACCACGCCCGAGCACGCCGCGCGGGTCATCGTGAACGGCATCCGCAAGAACAAGGCGAAGATCTTGGTCGGCCGCGATGCGCACGTGATCGACTGGCTGCCAAGGCTTTTCGGAGCGAGCTATCAGAAGATTCTCACCGCTCAGATGAAGAACGAAGTCGCCTAGACCAGGCCAAGCGGCAAACGGTGTTGATTCTGGCAGGGGACGCCAACGATCGAGTCGGCTACCCAGGCCATGCGCTACTCCCACGCACGCACGGGTGTGTGGGCGTAGCCCTCACCGGCCCTGGGGCCTTATCCATGCGCCATGCTCGGCCGGTGAGAACATCCGGCCGTCGCTGAAACCCGGTGCCAATCGGGTGTAGGTGTTCTGGGGGTTGACGGTGATCACGTCTACGACCTTCACCAACTCCGGAGGCACTTCCCAACCGAGGTGCTGGACACCGGGAACGATCACGGCGCGTGCGTCCACCCGGCGAACAACGTTCAGCAGACGACTCAGGGGGCTGTCGGTCTCAGGGCCGAACACAACGGTTTTCGCAAGCTCGTACCCGAGCCGCTTTGCGATACTTCGAATCTGGATCTCGTCCGAGGTTTGCGAGACACCGGAAACATCTCGGCGCAAGTATCCGATCGCTGTTGGCCGTGCCCTCATCTGCTCACCTCGCTCGTAGCCGTTGGTGAGCATCCGACGCCGGGGAACAACCGTCCCGATGACCCACTGAGTGGACTCACCCGGCGTCGTGTGCTGCTGACTGACGCTACGAACCGGCAACCAGGCTTGTCTTCCAACTTGCGGATACTTGCGGAAATGGCTTGATCCGCACAAATCGCCGGAAAGCAGCGGAATAATGGGGATTTCCATTGCAAGGAGGCGCAAGCCGCAGACAGGAGTATCGATCATGCGTTTGCAGTTCCTCGGAAGCGGGGGGTCCGACAGGAACGGATGCCCCACCTTGTTCGCCACTGACCACGGATACGTCGTGCAGGCATGGAAGACCGACCGGCCCGATACGGTCGAGCTTCCTCATCTCCTGCTGGGCTTCGTCGAGCCGGATACCTTCATAGGCGCAGTCCTCACGGACACCGGGCGAGGTACGTTCCTCTTGGCGGGTAGGCCGGTCACGGATCTCGAGACGCTGGGGCAGATGGCGATCGAGGACAACGAGACCGCTATCGAAGTACCGAAGGCTGAAAGGACTTACTACGGTGGAGTTTCGCGGAGTCGATGACTGGGTTCATCCGTTCCACGAGTGCCGACATTCGGCCTTCCATATGGAGGTTCGCGACTCATACGCCGAACCTGCCGAATCGGAGGCGCTGCGACGGTTTCTGAACAACGAACCACCGCCGGAATACGACAAGAGTGATTGGCTCGGACTCATCCGGGACATGACCAGCCGAGGTGTCACGGTCAGTCGCATTCGAGTGGTCACCGTGCCACATGTCGGATATCAGCGCTGGCTACTATCGGTCACAGGGGAGAACGTAGAAGCGGGTGAAGACATTCGATATGTCCCGCGCCATTCGGTAGACCCCGAGATCGTACCGAGTGATGATTGGTGGTTGTTCGATGACGAATCGGTAGTCTTCAATCTCGCACACCTGGACGGAAAACCTGCTGGGACCGGGACAACAACCGACCCGGGAATTGTCGCATACTGCCGAGAAGTCAAGAATAAGCTCTGGCCATTTGCGACACCTTATCGGGATTACTACGTCGACTCGGCGAACACCCGGTAGTGACCAGTTCAGTTCAGGAGGCAAGACAGGCTTTCGGCCTGAGACTGCGAGAACTCCGTAAGAATTCGGGAATCTCGGGCCGGGAGCTTGCCGCACATCCCGGCGTACACGAATCGAAGATAAGCCGAATAGAGCACGGCAAGGCCACACCTTCCCCCGGCGATGTGCGGGCCTACTGTCGGCTCTGTAATGCCGACGACGAGTTGCCGGAACTCCTGGCGAGTCTGCACAATATCGACGCTGCGTATATGGAGTGGAGGCGGGTACTCGGCGCGGGAATCAAACGTGCTCAGCAGCTCGTCATGAAAAACGAGGCCGCCGCCGAGTTCATACGAAACTATGAGCCCCAGGTAATTCCTGGACTGCTCCAGACCGCCGAATACGCCGAAGCCAAGCTCCGAAGCGTCATCCAGTTCTACAATCTTCCAAACGACTTGGACAGCGGCGTATCGAAACGGATGGAACGTCAGCAGATACTCTACAAGCGCGGACGCCGATTTCATTTCCTGATCAGCGAGAAATCGTTGTACGGCACGGTCGGCGATGATGCCGTTATGCTCGGACAACTCGACAGACTGCTCTCGATAATCGGAATGCCGAGAGTCACGTTAGGAGTCGTCCCCCTCACTGCCGAGGTCATCGTATCCGTGGAGAATTTCATGATGTTCGACAACCGCGTGATCAAAGTCGAGGGTCACACAGCAGAACTGACCATTACCCAGCCACGAGAGATAGCGCTCTATGGTCGCGCGTTCGATATCCTTGCTAGGCAATCCGCAACCGGCGAGGCGGCGCGGACGCTGATCAAGAAGGCGATCAACGCCCGGCGTCGCAGTCCGATTAAGCATGACCTGACCGAATGAACATGGAGCCTGGACGGTGTAGGTGACCTCCGGCAGCGTCTTGGTGGGTCTGACCTTCAGTCATGCATCGGGCGGTATAGCCCCTGGTTCGCTGGTCGTAGCGCAGGCGCACGATCACCGCGACGTGCAGGGCCTGGTTGGCTTGCCGATCACCGCCGCGGTGGATGCGATGACGGACCGTCTTGCCAGAGGAAGCGTGGATCGGGGCGACGCCGCAGAGGCGAGCGAAGGCAGCTTCACTGGTCAGGCAGTCGCGGTTGTCGCCGATCGAAATCGCCAGTGTTCAGCCATAAGCTTTAAGAATGAGTCTTGGGGGCGTTGCATAACCCGGATTGCGGGAGTGGGAGGATCCGTTTGAGAACCTTTCCGCTGGCGTTGCGGGGTAACGACGCCACGAACTCGATGCGACGCGGGACCTTGTATCCGGCCATACGAGTACGGGCCCACGCGATGATCTCCGCCGTGTCGATATCGACGGTTCCGTTGCGGACGACGAAGGCGCAGCCCACTTCACCGAGCCGGGAGTCGGGGACGCCGACCACTGCCGCTTCGCGAATAGCGGGATGCATGAGGAGGATTCGCTCGATCTCGGCGGGGTAGGCGTTGAAGCCACCGACGATGAACAGGTCCGCGAGGCGATCGGTGATGCGCAGGTAGCCGTCGGCGTCCAGGGTGCCGACGTCACCGGCGTGCAGCCAGCCGCTGGAATCGATGGCGGCCGTTGTCGCCCCGGGATCATCGAGGTAGCCGTGCATCACGGTGGG
Source organism: Nocardia sp. NPDC051787 (assembly GCF_040681325.1). Lineage (NCBI taxonomy): Bacteria > Bacillati > Actinomycetota > Actinomycetes > Mycobacteriales > Nocardiaceae > Nocardia > Nocardia sp. NPDC051787. Next base: position 56,520 of record NZ_JBFAYO010000004.1, on the reverse strand, counting down.
ACCACGAACGACGATCTCCCCCGGCTCACCGGCCGACACGGGCCGACCGGCCGCGTCCACGATGCGGACCTGCACTCCCGGCAGCGCTTTCCCGACCGTGCCCGCGATCAGATCGGCGGGCGCATCGGGCGGGCACACCGTGACGACGCCGTTCGATTCGGTCAGTCCGTATGCGGTGAACACCTTTTCGGCGCCGAGACTACGGCGGATCCGCTCCACCAACCCGGTCGGCACGCTCGAACCACCGGTACCCACCAGGCGCAGGGAACTCAGATCGTGGGCATGCCGCCGATCATGGTCGAGCAAATCATGGAAGAGCGTCGGAGGACCGGTCAGCACGGTGATCCGCTCGCGCTCGACGAGGCCGAACGCCTGCTCCGGATCGAATCGGTTCACCGGCACCATGGTGGCCCCGCGCAGCAGGCAGGCGATGACCCCCGCCTTGTAGCCGAAGGTGTGGGCAAACGGGTTGACCAGCAGATACCTGTCGTTGCCGGAGAGGGTGACCGCGTCGGCCCACCGCGTGAACGTCTCGATCGTCTGCCGGTGGGTGGCGGGCACACCCTTCTGGACACCTGTGGTGCCGGAGGTGAACAGAATGTCGGAGACTGCCTCCGCGTCCACGGAGGCGCTCCGCGCATCCGCCTCCGCCACAGGTACTCCGGTGGCGAGGGCGAGAAATCCAGACCACGACAGATCCTCATGGTGTGTCCGCCCGATGCGCCCGCCGATCCCATCGCGGGCAGGGTCGGCAAAGCGCTTCCGGGAGCGCGGGTTCGCATCATGGTTGCGGCTGGTCGGCCCGTGGAGGTGCACCGTCGTTCGCAGCTCCGGCAGCGCGTGTCCCGATTCCCGCAGCATTCGTGGGTAGTCGGTGCCGAGGAACTCGCGCACGGTGAACAGCATGCGACACCGGCTGCGAGCGAGGATCTCGGCCGTCTCGGGGCCGCGTAGCCGTGTGCTGATTGGTACGAGCGTCGCCCCCGCGCCGAGTACGCCGAGCGCGGCGATCACCCATCGCGCGCCGTTGGGTGCCCAGATCGCCACGCGCTCCTCTGGTTGTACCCCCAGCCACATCATCGCCCGCGTGACGCGCCGTGCTTCCGTGGCGAGCTCGGCATAGGTGAGCTGCCCCTTGGGTGTCACCACCGCAACACGCGCACCGTACCGTCGTGCCCGGTCGGCCACCACCGCGGGAATCGTCGCGAGCTCGCTGGTGGCCTCGCGCCATCGATCCATGCGGCGATCCTGCCGCACGAGCCGCTCGATGCCGCCCGATCAGTGCCACATATCCCGCTGACCGGGAAGATTCGCTTCCCTACACACTCCGGGCCCTGGCGTTGGCGCCGGTGTTCATCATCGGTGATTCGTTCGAGATCGTGCTGATCATCTGGCGCCGAACACTACCGCCGCACGCCGCCGAGCCGTGGCCGCGAGTGTCGGCATCCTCGACGTGACGCTCACCTCGGCGACGGCGTCGGCATCGATCAACGCGCCCACCGCCACGTTCGGCTCCCGCACCCATCGGCAGCGCCACCATCAGATCGGTGAGTCTGTGTGCGAAGACGTCCGCGACGCCGCGCTGGACGAGAACGCGGTTGGCGGCGGTGCAGTACCGCGCGGTGCCGGGCGCTGGCGGAACGTCCGCGGACCCCCTTCGGGCAGCCGCGGGCTGATCCTGCTCAGCGGGACCACGGCTACGGCAGGTGACCGTTGACACGGCAGGCTCGAATCGGGCGACAGCTGTGCCGGGCTGCGGTTCGCACCCGGCAGGACACAGTCCGGGTATGAAGACCGAATCCGGCTGGCGCGCACGCTGTTCAGTGATTGCTAAGGAGTGATATGACCGCCGGAGCAGAGCTAGTGGAGCGAAACGACGAGGCGGCGGGCGCGGCGCCGGTCGTCGAACTCGACGGCACCTGTTCGCTGTCCCGGGAGCGAATCGGCGGGAAGGCATGGAGCATCAACCGCATGCGAGCTCTCGGTCTTTCGGTGCCGCCCGCGTTCGTGATCACCATCGACGCCTGGGCCGACTTCTCGGCCCAGGGGGTGATCGGCGACGATGTCTGGGCTTCGGTCCGAGCGGGCATCGCCGCGCTCGAACGAGGCACCGGAAGGGCCTTCGGATCCGGCACCCGTCCGCTGCTCGTGTCGGTGCGCTCCGGCGCCGCGGTGAGCATGCCGGGAATGATGGACACAGTGCTCAACCTCGGCATGAACGAGGCTGTGGCGCGAGCACTCGCCGCCGAGAGCGGGAACGCGACCTACGCGGCCGATACCCGGGAGCGCTTCCGCGCTCAGTACAGCGAAACCGTGCTGGGTGATCCCGCCGGTGCGGTGCCCGAGGACCAGTGGGAGCAGTTGCGCGCGGCCATCAGCGCGGTGTTCCGGTCCTGGGATTCGCCGCGGGCGCGGACGTACCGGCGCAATCGCGGCATGTCCGGCGCCCCGGGCACCGCGGTCACAGTACAGGCGATGGTCTTCGGAAATCTCGATGAGAAGTCCGGCACCGGTGTGCTGTTCAGTCGCGACCCCAATACGGGGGAGCGCGCGATGTTCGGCGAATGGCTGGCCGGCGGACAGGGCGAGGACGTGGTGTCGGGCCGGACGACCCCGCAGCCGCTCGACGAGCTGGCCACCCTGCTGCCGCAGGCGCACGGCCAACTCCTCGCGGCGGCCGAACTGCTGGAACGCGATGGCCGCGATATCCAGGACATCGAATTCACCGTCGAATCCGGTGTCTTGTGGCTGTTGCAGTCGCGTCCCGCGAAGCGTTCGGCGCGGGCGGCGGTGCGGGCCGCGGTGGCGATGGCCGACGAGGGATTCATCGGTGCCGAGGAGGCGCTGGGCCGGGTCACCGCCGATCAGGTGCGGGCCGTGCTGCGTCCCGCGACCGCCGCGTACACGGGGGCGCCGCTGGCCCGGGGCGAATCCGCCTGTCCTGGACTGGCCGCGGGCGTCGTCGTGACCGACCCGCATGAGGCGGAGCGCCGCGCGGAGGCGGGTGAGGATGTGATCTTGGCGCGCCCGACCACCAGCCCGGACGATCTGCACGGCATGATCGCCGCCCGGGCGATCGTCACCGAACTCGGTGGCGTCACGTCGCACGCCGCACTGGTCGGCCGCGAAATCGGCAGGCCGTGTGTGGTCGGCTGCGGTCCCGGTGTCGTCGAAGGGCTGGTAGGTCAGATCGTCACCGTCGACGGCGGCGCGGGAACGGTGTGGCCGGGCCGGGTCGAAGGCAGACCCGTCGACGCGAGCACCCTCGCGGATGTCGGCCGGTTGGCCGACTGGGCGGGCGTCGACGTCGGCGGGTTGGCGGCGTGGCTGGACGCGCGTGCGACCGCCACCTCGACCCAGGTGGACGCGGAACCCGCCACGACGGTGACGAAGGTTCCCGACCTCGATCTGCTGCGGCTGATCGGGATCAAGGGCCGGGCCGCCCACGATGCGCTCGCCGCGGGCCTCGGCGCCGCGGCGGAGACCGTCACCGCCCGATGCGAAGAGCTGGTGGCCGCGGGCCGCTGCGCCGCGACGCCGATCGGTGTGCGCCTCACGGCCGAAGGCAGACAGCACCTGGAGGGCCTGCTGGCGGCGGAGCGACGGGACACCGACCGGGCTGCGATCGCCTCCGTCTACGCCGAATTCTGTTCGTTCAACGGCGATCTCAAGAACATCGTGACCGCGTGGCAGATGAAGGATCCGGCCACCGTCAACGATCACGCCGATGCCGACTACGACGGCGCCGTCCTGGCCCGGCTGACCGAACTGCACCGCACCGTGCAGCCACTGCTGCGGCGCATCGGCGAGGTCGCACCGCGTTTGGCGCGGTACACCGCACGGTTCGCGCACGCGATCGAGCGGATCGCCGCCGGGGATCACTCCTGGGTTGCCCGGCCCGTGCTCGACAGTTTCCACACCGTGTGGTTCGAGCTGCACGAGGATCTGATCGGACTGTGCGGCCTGAGCCGCGCCGACGAGGCGGCGGCCGGCCGTGCCCACTGACACGGCGGGAGAGTCGACCGACGGCCGCTGGGTCGAGTTCGCCCACATCGACAACGTGCGCGATCTGGGCGGCCTACCCGTGCAAGGTGGAGGTACAACGCGTTTCGGGGTGGTCTACCGCTCCAGCACGCCGCAGCACCTCAGCGAGCGCGATCTGGCGAAACTGCTGGGACCGATCGGTCTGCGCACTCTGATCGACCTGCGGCTGCCCGACGAGGTGGAACGCGAGGGGTACGGACTGCTCGCCACCGCCGACGTGGCGCGAGTCTGCCTGCCGGTACGGAAGTCGCCGCAATCCTCCCTTGCTGCACGTGATCTGGTCCCGGACTCCAGCCGAATCGACTTGGTGGACCTGTACGACAAGCTGCTGGCGGGCAGTGTCGATCCCATCCTGGCGGCCGTACGGCTGATCGTCGACGCGGGCCGCCATTCGGTGCTGTTCCATTGCGCCGCGGGCAAAGACCGCACCGGTGTGCTCACCGCGGTGCTGCTGGACGCGGTCGGCGTGCCGCCGGAGGCGATCGCGGCCGACTACGCGCTCACCGGCGAACGCATGCGGCGAGTCCGCGACCGCCTCGACGCGCTCCCGTCCTACACGGGCCTGCCCCCGGTCAGCACCGGAATTCTCGGTGTCGAAGCCGAGGTGATGCAGCGTTTCCTCGCGAACCTGTCCGCCGAGCACGGCGGCGCGGCCGAATGGTTGCTGACCAGCGGGCTGACCACCGCGGAGCTGGCACGGCTGCGCGAAGTGCTGGTCACTCCCACATAGTGGATCGCCTCCGGACGGGCGGAGATACGCGCGAGCGGGTCATCCCGCAATGGCCTTTGGGTCGCGCGTCGACGCTGACGCGCGTCCGAATGGCGGCTGACGAACCGGGCCCACCGGCCGCAGGAAAAGCCACGCTGTGGTTGCATCTGTGCTGTCCGCCTGGGCGCGGGTGGTTTGCGGTGCCGCGCGGCCTACTCTGCCGTGTGCAGGTGTGTGTCCAGTGCGGCGAGTGCTTGTCAGACCTTGCCCATCCCGAGTTCGCTCATCAGCAAGAGCAGTGCGCGGACCGTGCCGGGTTGGACGCCGGCGGAGAGAGCAGTGTCGATATGGGCACGCATCGGGGCTCCGAGGGTTTGCTGGAGGACATCGACGGCAAGGCAGAGCAGGGCGCGTTCGCGGTGGGTGAGCAGCGGGTTGCGCCAGCGGTCGGATTCCTGGGTGGCGGTCCACCGGTCGAATTCCGGGTCGGCCATAGGTACCGGAGGCAACACGAGGGTGGTATCTGTCTCCGGCGCGACGGGTTCGGGATCATCTTGCTCGCCCTGGATCTGATTCAGCCGGGTGAAGGCCTCGACGACGGCCGGCGCAAGGCGCCGGTGACCGCTACCAGGGCGTGCTTGGACGCGGTCACCGCTCCCATGAACGGCAGGGTGATACGCCCGCCTTCGGAGCCGACGTTGACGATCCGGCCGCGGGCGTGCTTGAGCAGGGGCAGACACGCTTGGGTGACGGCGAGCTGTCCGGTGACGTTGACCTCGAGATGCCAGCGGAACTCGTCGAGCGGGCACAGCTCCATCGGCCAGGGCGTGCCTACTCCGGCGTTGTTCACCAGACCGGCCAAACCTGCTCCGCCGGTGTGTTCTTCGACGAATGATTCGCACGCCGATCACCAGCGCTCACCTCAACCGCACAGCCGTGCGGCGGCGATCTGACCGAAGCGGCTGCAGCGGGCTCCCGTGCGCACCCGCGAATTCCCGGAGCCGGTCTGCGACGGCCGAAGCCGCGGTCATCGTGCGGCAGCGCGATCACACCGAGGGTGTGCCCGTCTCGCGGGTGCCGGTGAGATACCGCTGGATCGTCGGACCGAGCCAGGCGACGACGTCCTGTCGCGGCATCGCGGCCAAGGGCGGGAAGGCCAGCGCGTAGCGGCATAGTGCCATGCCCAGGATCTGGGATGCCGCCAGGCCGGCCCGGACCGGTCCGTCACGGGGGTCGTCGGTGAGGCGGACGATCAGCGGCCCCAGTTGGGTGGCGAAGATCGATCGCATCCGTTCCGCGACGGCGTCGTTGGTCACCCCGGCGCGCAACAGTATGAGCAGTGTCTCGTCGCGCTCCCAGCGCTCGAGGAAGTGGGCGACCAGCGCGGCGCCGACCTGTTCCCGTGGGATCTCCGTCAGATCCGGCAGTTCGAGATCGAATTCGATCGCCGCCGCGAACAGCCGTTCCTTGTTGCCGTAGTACCGCATCACCATCGCGGGATCGATGGCGGCGTCCGCGGCGATCGCCCTGATGGTGGCCCGGTCGTATCCGTCGGCCGCGAAGCGTTCGCGGGCCGCGGCCAGGATGACAGCCTTCGTTTCAGCCGAGCTTCTTCTCATGCCAACGATTGTAGGCCAACATCCGTTGACAATGGCGAGGACGCCCTTTAATCTCAATGCCAACAGATGTTGACTTATGGGAGAGCAGGTAGCAGAGATGACGAACGCCATCACAGACGTCCTGATCGTGGGTGCCGGGCCGGTAGGTCTCACCGCCGGAATCGTGCTGAAGCAACTCGGACACGACGTCGTCATCGTCGACAGTCAAAGCGAGGGCGCGAACACTTCCCGCGCCGCGGTCGTGCATCCGCGCACCTTGGAGTTGCTCGAGCCCTACGGCGTGGTCCCGGCACTGGTCGGCCGCGGTGTGCACACCCCGACCTTCACCATCCGCGACCGTGACCAACTGCTCTTGGCGGTCCCGTTCGACGAGCTGCCCACCGCCTATCCGTACACCTTGATGATCTCGCAGGCCGACACGGAGAAGTTCCTGCTGGAACGGTTGACCGAGCTGGGCGGGAAGGTGATCCGCCCGGCTACGGTGACCGGCGTTGTCCAGGAGGCCGACCTGGTCGCCGCCACGTTCGCCGATGGTGACCAGGTCCGGGCCCGTTACCTCCTCGGTGCCGACGGTATGCGCAGCGTGGTGCGCGAGCAGGCGGGTATCGGATTCACCGGCGGGAGCTACGCGGAATCGTTCAGCCTGGCCGATGTCCGCGTATCCGGCGGCGTGCCGCGAGACGAGGTGATCCTGTACTTCTCCCCGGCCGGCCTGGTCGTCGTCGCACCCCTGCCCGACGGCATGTACCGGATCGTCGCGACGACGGACGAAGCGCCGCACGACCCGGACATCGCCTTCGTGCAGCAACTGCTGGACGAACGCGGTCCGCAGGCGCGGCCCGCGGTCGTGGAGGAGGTGGTGTGGGGTTCACGCTTCCGGGTCCACCACCGGATCGCCGACAGCTTCCGGCAGGGCCGGATCCTGCTGGCGGGCGACGCCGCGCATGTGCACTCACCAGCCGGTGGTCAGGGCATGAATCTCGGAATCGAGGACGCCGTGACGGCCGCGACGACCCTGTCCCGGGTTCTCGCCGGCGAACCGGAAGACCTGCTCGATCAGCACGCCGCGGCCCGGCGCCGCACCGCCGAGACGGTGGTCTCGACCGCCGGTCGCCTCACCGACCTGGCCACCGCCTCGGCAAAGGCGCGGCCGCTCCGCAACACGGCCATGCGCCTGGCAGGCACAGCGCCCCGCCTTCGCCGTCGACTGGCCTGGCGCCTGTCCGGGCTCGACCGCCGCTGACACATTCGATCACCACACCGAGGCAAGGAAAGTAATCATGGACATCGTCAACGACCACTTGGCAATCAAAGCTCGCCTCAGCACCCCGACCGACAACGGGTTCCTGCTCCTGGCCGCGGAAATCGGCAGCTGGGCGGCCCTGTTCCCGCTGCAGGCGCGGTCGCGCCGACGGGTGCTCGAGCAGATCGAGCCACTTCGCCGGCAACTCGCCCGCCGCGACGACGTGATCGAGTCGACAGCATTCCGCGCAGCACTGCGGGCCCCCGGCGAAGGCGCCCAGCTGCTGCATCGGGCTGGAGTACGGCCCGCCCGCTACGACATCGTCGTCCTGATCCGCACCACAGGCGTCGACGACATCGACAAGGTGCGAACCGACCCCGCATACCTCGAACTGGTGGTGTTGCTGAAAAACAACGCCCGGCACGTGCACCTCACCGCCGCGAGCAACCCCGCCAGGATCGCCGATGTCGATCACGACATGGACAGCTGGTTCCTGTTCAATTACTTCTACTGCCAGGACCGGCAGACCGTGTTCGACGTCTGGGAATACACCGCAGGCTGGTTCCAGCGGAAAACGGCCCTGCCCGACTCGGCGCTGATGCAGCCACTGCCCGGTGAACCCGCCGACTACAGCCTCATCAACCACGCCAGTTGGCCCACCCTCCGCGCCTTCCTGCCCAGCCTGTTGATCCGGCCGACCTTCCGCACCTTCGTCCTGGCCAATTTCGCCGCCAACGAAGTCGCCGCCCAGCCGATCATCTACCGACGACTCCGCTGAACCCCCTCGAACTGACCGCCGACGGAGCCAGATCCGTCGGCGGTCATCGTCTGCGCGGTCACCGCCGACGGATCCGGAAAACTCCGACCCGGTCAACCGGATGCACGCAACTCGGCATTCCAGGATGCTGCCGATAACTGGCGGCATCTCGCAGACCCGCTCTTTGTCGCGACTACCGGGGCAGCAGCTTGGATTTCAGCGCGTCCAGCGTCGCACCGTCGACACCGAGGCCGTCGGAGACGAACCGGTCGAACGACCCGAACGATGCACCGGCCTGGTCGAAAGCGGCGTCGAGGTAATCACTGCGCACGCCGAGGATCGGATCGAACAGGGTGGGATCGGTGACCAGGCTCCTGGCCACCAGGGCATCCATCAGCGCCTTGTTGCCCGCGGCGAGGTTGTCGTTCGATTCCAGATAGTCCTTGTACACCTGGCCCTTCGGGACGCCGAGCGCGGTCATCAGGATCGCGGTCATCCAGCCGGTGCGGTCTTTGCCCGCCGTGCAGTGGTAGAGGACCGGTCCGGTGGCGTTCGCGACATCCCGGATGGCCGCGCCGAACTGTGCGCGAGCCGTGGCGTCGGTAACGAACCAGCGATAGTAGTCGCGCATGATCTCGGCGGCCTTGCCGTCACCGAACATCTGCTGCTGCACCGCAGGCCCGCCTTGCACGGCCTTGCCCACCATGACGTAGAAGTCGTTGCCCGGGTCGTACACCGGACGCGCCTGCGCGGGGATCGAGGCCGGGAGTTTGTCGGGGTTGGCCTGTACCTCGATCGGGCTGCGGAAGTCGATCACCTTGCTGATGCCCAACGTCACCAGCTTCTGCTGGTCGGTGGCGGTGAGCTTGTCCATGGCCTCGGTGCGGAAGACGACGCCCGTGCGCAGCTTCCCGTTGCCCTGCGTGGGATAGTCACCGATATCCCGGGCATTCGGCGCCGCCGATAGCTCCATGGAACGGTTGTGCACGGTGTGCACCAGCCCCGGGCCCGCCAATGCCGTGGTGGTGGACGGGAACACGGCGATCAATGCGGCGGCGACACCGGCCACCGCACCGCGAACAGCACGCGAAATCGTCACTGGATCATTCCTTCCATAGGGGTCGCGGCCCGGCGACGCCGAGCTGGCAGACGGGCCGGGTGCGTGATCCCGGCCCGAACTCAGGCGTCGACGAGCAGCGTGACCGTGCCTGCCGACCCGTCGACGCGCACTCGCTGCCCGTCGGCCAGGCTGGTGCTGGCGGTCTTGGTGTCGACGACACAGGGGATGCCGAATTCCCTGGCCACGATGGCGGCGTGCGAGGCCGAGCCGCCGATGTCGGTGACCACCGCGGAGGCGTAGGCGAACATCGCGGTGTGCCCGGTGTCGGTGACCGAAGCGACGAGGATGTCGCCCGGCTCGATGTCGTCGTCCAGGGACAGCACCCGCTTCACGGTGCCCTCCACCACGCCGGGGCACACCCCGATGCCGGTCAGGCTGTCTCCCGGCGCCAGCGCACCTGCGTCGGGTAGCGGTTCCCACTCACCCGCGATCACATCCGGCATCCGCACGTCCCGCAGCCGCGCCAGCTCCGCCCGCCGTCGTGCCACTCGTTCGTCTATATCCGAAGGCGCCCAGAGGATTTCGTCGAGCGTCAAGAAACAGGCGTCCTCGGCTTCCTGGAGCCACCCCGCCCGGATCAGCCGTTCCGAGCGCTCCCGCACGGCCAGGCGCAGGCAATGGGTGTACCGGACGACGGCGTCGCGGACGCGTTCGCGCGCCATCGTCGCTCCCGCGGCCATCCGTGCGGTGCGGCTGGGCGCCTGGTTGACCGGTTCCCGCTTGGGCGCGGGCATTTCGGCAGCTCGCGCGGCGGCGATCACCAACAGTTCGGGCCGGTCGCCGAAGGTCGGGTTGATCAGCTCGCATTCGCCCGGTCCGCGATGCCCGATCTTCCGCAGCTCCTCCTCCAGCGCGGTGGCGAAGGCCGCGGAGATGGCCCGAGCCGCCTCGACATCGCCCGCGTGTGCCGCGCCGTGCAATGCGGTGTCGGTGCGGCACAATTCGGCGAGCCGTTCCACCGCGAGCATGGTCCTGGCCGATTCCAGCCGCTCCAGGTCGATCGGCACGGCGGACTCCTTGCCGCGGGAGTGGATGGCCGTGGCGGCGCCGGTCATCATGACGCCGATGGAGGCCGCCGCCCAGGATTGATTCAGCCGGTCGCGCCACAGCAGCGTTCTGGCGTGCAGCTGCTCGTCGGTGAGCTCGCGTATCGCCGCGGCGCCCAGGGATTCCTGATGCGCGGCGGCATTGATGCCCTCGGTGGTCTCGCGATACCGCAGCGCCGTGCGCAACACCCGGCCCGCCGCGCGCCAGGTGGCGCGGGTACTCGCGAAACCGGTCGGGGTCGGCGGCTTGCCGTGCGGGGTCAGCGAGATCTCGGCCGGGATGTTGCCGTACACGTCGCGACGGATGCTCTGCTCGTCCCAGCCGGGCATGTTCTCCGCGGCCAGGACGCCGATGGAGGCGTTGATGTAGATGTGGTGCCCGAGCACGGTCGTGACGCGACTGGTCCAGTGCTCCAGCGCTATTCCGTCCAGCGCGATCATCCTGCCCATCGCCGCGTTGGCCAGCCGGATCGCGCCCGCCTGGAGATCGACGGTGAGCGGAGTCAGTGGTCCCGGCAGCGCCTCGGAGGTATTCGTCGCGGTGTGTACCGGGTAGGCCGGGTCGACGCGATCATCGAATTCGCCTTCGAGTCCTTCCGGCGCCACCGACACGAGGGAGTGGCCGTCCGACGTGCTCGCACGAGCGGGAATCACGTAACCGGGCAAGGGGATCGCGCCCGGTTGGGCGACGAAGTCGTGGCCGTCGAACTTGCGGCCCACAAGTCCGCGGACGATGTCGTCAGCTACTTCGGCGGCGGTCCAACCGCAGCGGAATCCCCATTCGTCGCGCGCGGCCGTTGCATCCACCAGCGGCGTCGGCCGGACACGGGATACCAAGCTCGACAGTCGCCTGCCCGCCGCCTCGACGATGCGGCGCGCGTCCTCGCCGGAAACCGTGCCGGACGCGGCCAGTTCGACAACGCCGGTCCGCGGCGACACCGCGGCGATCACCAGGAACCGCTCGAAGTCGTCGGTGTGCACGACCTGGAACCCGCCCGCCCGGGAACCCAGCAGCGGCACCAGGATTCGCCAACCGTCACGCTCGACGCGCCTGCCCGCGACCGGAGCGGTACGCACGATCAGGGCGTTCGCGCCGCTGGATCGCACGACATCCGTGGCGACCGAATCCCGGCCCGCGACCACGGGGACGACGAGCCGCGCTCCGGCCTCCCGGGCCGCCGCCGCGATCGCGGTGAGCGGACCGCCCAAGTGCACCACCGTCGCGCAACCGGCGACGGCCTGGGCGCAGCTCGGCGGATCGGCCGGATCGCCGGTGATCACCTGGACCCGGGGGTCGACGTACCGGTGCCGCTCACGGTCCAGCCCGACCACGTCGTAACCGGCGGCCAGCAACATCCGCGCCACCGCGCGACCGGTCGGCTCGGAAACTCCGGTGACCAGGACCCGCATGAATTCTTCCTCCTCGCTGGCGTCTACGCGAGACGTGACGCCGTTCACACACCATCGCCAGCCCGCGACTCCGCGACGGTCCGCAGTCCCGGTGAACGGGACCCGAGGGTCGCTCACCAAGACAGGCGACCAGGTACCACCGGCCGCCGGGGAAGGTCGTTGCCATGAGTGGTCGTTATTCGGTCGCGCCCCGGGAGGTTGCCGAGGTGCGCACCTACGACATCGATACCGATGTGCTGGTGATCGGCTACGGATGCGCCGGGGCCGCGGCGGCGTTCGAGGCGGCGCGGGCGGGCGCACAGGTGCTGGTGCTGGATCGAATGGGTGGTCCCGGCGGCGCGTCGGCTCTGTCGGGCGGCGAGATCTATCTCGGCGGCGGCACACCGATCCAGCAGGCGTGCGGATTCGACGACGACCCGGCGGCCATGGCCGCGTTTCTGTCTGCCGCGCTCGGCCCGGGCGCCGACACGGACAAGATCACTCGCTACAGCGCGGACAGCGTCGCGCATTTCCACTGGCTCGCCGCCCGCGGTGTGCCGTTCAAGCCCACGTTATGGGATGCGCCGGCCTGGGTGCCGCCCACGGATGACGGGCTCATGTGGTTGGGGGAGAACAGCCGGCCGTTCTGCGAACTCGCCGCGCCCGCGCCCCGCGGACATCGCCCGGCCGCCGACGGCTTCGGCGGCAAGCTCCTCATGGACTGCCTGGCCGGGGCCGCCCGATCCGCTGGCGCGACCGCGCTTTTCGACACTCGCGCGACCGGTCTGATCGTCGCGGACGACGGCGCGGTCGTCGGCGTGGTGGCCCGGCGGTACGGCACCGAACTGGCCGTCCGGGCCCGCCGCGGCGTCGTGCTGACGACGGGCGGATTCGTCGACAACGACGCCATGCTGGCCGCGCACGCGCCGAAACTGCTGGGGCACACCAAAGTCAGCGCTGGCACCGATGACGGCAGCGGCATCCGGATGGCGCAGGCGATCGGCGCGGCCGTGCGGCACATGGCCACCGGCCAGGTGGGTATCTCGCTCATTCCCGGCTTCGCCGCGCGCGGCATGGTGGTGAACGGGCGCGGGCAGCGGTTCGTCAACGAGGACACCTACCCCGGCCGGATCGGTCAGGCGGCGCTGTTCGGGCCGGGCATGGACACCTGGGTGGTGCTGGACGAACGTGCCTACGACGAGGTGCCGCAACAGCAGCGGTGGGGTGTGCGCCCCACCCATGTGGCCGAGACCGTCGAGGAACTCGCCGAGCTCATGGGCGTCCCGGCGGCCGCGCTGGCCGATACCGTCCGGCGCTACAACGCCTTCGCTTCCGATGGTGTGGACCCTGAGTTCGGGAAAGCGGCGCGCTGGGTGCGGCCGCTCACGCCACCGTTCGCCGCGATCGACGTCAAGGCAGGCGTGCGGCCACCATCGGAGTCCGGCGATCGCCGCGGTACCGGCGCCTCCGTCTTCACTCTCGGCGGTCTGCACACCTGCATCGACGGTGCGGTGCTCGATATCGACGGCGCCGCGATCCCCGGACTGTTCGCCGCGGGCCGCGCCGCGAGCAACCTGCACGGCGAGGGCTACATCAGCGGCACCTCGCTCGGCGACGGCACCTTCTTCGGCCGCCGTGCGGGCGCCGCCGCGGCCCGCGACAACTGAGCCGCGCACGGTGGGTTCCGATCATCGGGATGGATCGGATCCGATGGCGCCGCACCGGCCTAGCGTCGAAACGCAAGCACTACGAGGAGGACTACCGGTATGACCAACAAGGTGCTCGATCGGGTGCGGGATCTGTTGCCCGCGCTCCGGGACCGAGCCGCCGACACCGACCTGCGGCGCAGGGTGCCCGAGCAGAGCATCCGGGAGCTCACCGCGGCCGGCGTGTTCCGCATGCTGCAGCCGTCCCGCTTCGGCGGCGGCGAATCCTCGCCGGTCGCGTTCTACGCGGTGATCCGCGCCATCGCCACCGCCTGCCCGTCCACGGCCTGGGTGTCGTCGGTGCTGGGCGCGCACCCGTGGCAGCTGGCACTGTTCCCGCTGCGCGCGCAGGAGGACGTGTGGAGCGCCGAACCGGACACGCTGGTCTCGTCGTCGTACGCGCCGACCGGCAAGCTCACGCCCGTCGAGGGCGGGTTCGAGATCAGGGGTCGCTGGAGCTTCTCCTCCGGGTGCGATCACGCCAGCTGGGCCTTCCTCGGCGCGATCGTGCCGAACGACGAAGGGGGAGCGGAGTACCTGACCGTTCTGGTGCCGCGCACCGACTACCGCATCGAGGACGTGTGGCACGTATCGGGTCTGTCCGGCACCGGCAGCAACGACATCGTCATCGAGAACGCGTTCGTACCCGCCTACCGGACCTACAGTGCCACTGAGCAGGCGGATCTGCGCGGACCCGGTCAGGAGGTCAATACCGCACCGCTGTATCGGATCTCATTCGGCGCTGTGTTCTCCAACACCATTACCGCACCCATCATCGGCGCCGCCGAGGGCGCCTACGAAGCGCACATCGAGCGCATGCGCGAGCGGGTGCGGATCTCCTATGGCGGGCAGAAAGCGGCCGAAGATCCGTTCGCGCACGTCCGCGTCGCGCGCGCCGCCTCCGAGATCGACGCGGCGATCCTGCAGATGGAGCGCAACATCAGCGAGCAGCTGCGCTATGCCGAGGCGGGCGAGGCGATCCCCTTCGAACTGCGGGTACGCAGCCGCCGCGACCAGGTGCGCGGCACCGAACGCGCCATCGAGGCCATCGACCTGCTCTTCGACAACTCCGGCGGCCACTCGATCCGCAAACCCAATCCGATCGAACGGCATTGGCGCGACGCACACGCGGGCAGCGTGCATGTCATCAACGACGTCGAACGCGCGCTCGTTCTCTACGGCCGGAACGCATTCGGGCTGCCGGTCACCGATCGGATGATCTGATGACGCTCACCGCCGAGAACACCACACGCTGCAGCACTACGGCCGGACTGACACTGCGTTACCACGAGGCGGGGTCGGGCGCACCGCTGGTGCTGCTGCACGGCTCCGGGCCCGGCGTCTCGGGCTGGGCCAACTTCGGCGCGAATCTGCCGGTGCTCGCGGAGCGTTTCCGCTGCCTGATCGTGGATCAGCCGGGCTTCGGCGGCAGCGGCCGTCCAGAGGTGTACGACCGCAACTATCTGCGCATCTCGGCCGAAGCAGTGCTGGGCATGCTCGACGACCTCGGTCTGGAACGCGCGCACCTGCTGGGCAATTCGATGGGCGGCGCGGTCGCGACGCTGCTGGCACTGGAACATCCCGACCGGGTCGATCGGCTGGTGCTGATGGCTCCCGGCGGCGTCGGGGTGAACGTGCTGGGGCCGGAACCGTCCGAGGGGATCACGCGGCTGCTGGAGTTCGGCGCCGATCCCACCCGGGAGCGCCTGCTGTCCTGGCTGCGCACCATGGTGTCGAATCCGGCGACCTTGACCGACGAGCTGATCGACGCCCGGCTGGTCGCGGCCTCGGATCCGGCCGCCATCGCCGCGCTGCGCGACGCCTACGCGACTTTCGCCGATCCCGCTCTCGCCGAATCGGTTCCGTTGTGGGCGCGACTGCGCGGCCTCCGCCCGGAGACACAGATCCTGTGGGGCCGCGACGACCGGGTGACACCGGTCGAGGCGTCGCTGTTCCCGGCACGGCAGATCCCGAGCGCCGACCTGCGCATCTTCGCCCGGTGCGGACATTGGGTGCAGATCGAGCGCAAGTCGGCGTTCGAACGCGCCGTCGTCGATTTCCTCACCGCGGGGCTCTGATCGCGGCCACCGGTCACACACCGTGATCCCGGACCCAGCCCGCGATCTGGGTCCGGGAGGTGAAGCCCAGCTTGGTGAGAATATGCTCGACGTGGGTCTCGGCGGTGCGCACCGAGATGACCAGGTCGGCGGCGATGCGTTTGTTGCTGTGGCCGGCCGCCACCAGCCGGGCGACGTCCTTTTCCCGGCGAGTGAGAACGTCCGCCGCCGCGCCGGACTCGGCGGAGACGGGCCGTGCCGGTTGCGCCGCAGCCGGTGTGCGGCCCAGCGCATAGTCGATCGCCTCGTCCAGCGGCAGTGCCGCACCGCTGTCGAATATCTCCTGGAACGCTTTCTCGCCCAGTGCTTGCCGCACTTGATTGCGCATCTTGTCACCCAGCACGCCGGTGATGGCGTGTGCGAGGCGTACCGTGCTGCGCGCGAGAATCTCCGCCGCGCCCAGCAGGCGCGCGGCCCGCTCGAAGTCACCACGCGCGACCGCCGTCCACGCCAGTCCCTCGAATGCCGAGGCCAGCCAGACGCATCGGTCGAACAGGCGGAACATTTCCACGGACCGGCAGAGGTACTCGGTGGCGGCACTCTGATCGCCGCGACGCCAGTGATCCAGGCCCATCGACCACTGCGCCAGCCCGCCGAGCAGATACGGTCGCCGTTCGGCGGACACGTTCAGCAGCCGCTCGGCGAAGACGGTAGAGCGCGCGTCGCCGAGCACCAGCGCACAGACGAAGGCGAAGGCAAGGCTGTCCATCTCCATTGCGTGATGGCCGCACTCCGCCGCGAGATGCACTGCCGTCTCCGCCAATTCGAGTGCACGTGTAGTGTCGTCGTCGTTGAAGGCCAGCAGCGACGAGTCCAGCATCGCCTCGGCGAGGATGTCCGGCGCGTTGAGTTTGCGTGCCAAAGTGACGCATTCGTCCACCAGCTGGCGAGCGGACCCACGCTCCGACAGCAGCGCCGCGAGCGAGGCCGCCGAGGACAGCGCGCGCGCACGAAGCTCCGTCTGTTCGCTCGACCGCGCGAGCGCATCGGTCAGCCATCGGTAGCCCTCGGTGAGGAAGCGATTGTGCTCCCAGAACGGCCGCAGCACCGTGGCCATCTCCATAGCGGACTGCGGTGCATCGGTGAGGCAGAAGTGTAGGGCCGCACGCAGATTCGCGTGCTCCCGGTTCAGTTCCTGGAACCAGGCGACATCGTCGGAATTCCAGTACGCGGTCCGGCCGCGCAGCGCCAGCCGCCGGTAGTGATCGCGGTGGCGGGCCCGCACCGCGTGCTCGTCGCCGCGCTCGGCCAGCCGGTCCTGGGCGAACTGCCGGATCGGCTCCAGCATGGAGTACCGCCCGGCGTCGCCCTCGTAGCGCAGGCTGAGCACCGATTTGTCGACCAGGCCGGTCAGCGCGTCGACGAGCGTTCGCTGGCCGGAGTCGACCACGCACACGGCCTCGGCCGCCTCGAAATCGAAGCCGCCGGCGAATACCGACAGCTGCTCCCACAACCGCTGTTCGGCCGGGGTACACAGGTCGTAGCTCCAGCGGATCGCACCCTCGATGGTCTGCTGGCGCTGCGGCGCGAGCCGCGGTCCCGCACTGAGCAGGCCCATGGTGTCGTCGAGCCGAGCGAGGATCTGCTCGGGAGTGAACATGCGAAACCGCAACGCGGCCAGTTCCAGTGCGAGCGGAATGCCGTCGAGCCTGCGGCAGATCGCCGCCAGCGCGGCGCGATTGGCGGCGGTCGCCGCGAAGCCGGGGTTGGCGGCGCCGGCCCGCTCGGCGAGCAGCCGCATCGCATCGCTGTCCGCGGATTCGTCGTCCGGTAGCGGCAGCGGTGCGACCGGCATGACCTGCTCGCCCTGCACCCCGAGCACTTCCCGGCTGGTCGCCAGCACCCGCACGTCAGGGGTGGTTGCCGCGATCCTGCCGACCAGCTCCGCGCACGCGCCGACCAGGTGCTCGCAGTTGTCCAAGATCAACAGCAGCCGCTTGTCCGCGAGGAACTCGGTCAGCCGGGGCAGTGGCGCGGCCGTGTCGTCACGCAACGCCAGCACCTCCGCGACGGTCACCGTCACCAGATCGGGGTCGTGTACGTCGGCCAGCTCGACCAGCCACACGCCGTCCGGAAACGCGCGCGCGACCGCGACGCCGATCTGGCGGGACAGCCGTGTCTTGCCGACGCCACCCGGACCGAGCAGGGTCAGCACCCGTGTCGTCGGCAGCAGCCTCTTCGCGGCGGCGAGTTCTTCCCGGCGCCCGACGAAGCTGGTGACCTCGGCAGGCAGATTGCCGATCGGACCCCGCGCCATGGATCTCAACCTTATGTACCGCGCCTCGTGCGGAAGAGCATTCTGGACAAATTCAACTCCAGAACCGCCCTTCCTCATCGGATGGCGACCGCGGCGTCGACTTCGGTCAGCTGGTGGCGCATACGGTCCCGCTTGGCGCGCAGATAGCGGACGTTGTGCTCGGATGGGCTGGTCTGTAAAGGGATTCGCCGTTCGACGGCGATGCCGCACTCGGTCAGCCCGGTCTGCTCGGCCGGATTGTTGCTGAGCAGCCGGACCGACCGCACACCCAGGTCGGTCAGGATCCGCACGGCCGCGCCGTAGCGGCGAGCATCGACGGGCAACCCGAGCCGGAGGTTCGCGTCGACGGTGTCGGCGCCCGCATCCTGCAGCTGGTAAGCGCGCAGCTTGTTCAGCAGCCCGACGCCGCGTCCTTCGTGCCCGCGCAGGTAGACCACGACCCCGCGGCCCTCGGCCGCCACGGCCTGCATGGCGGCGTCCAGTTGCTCGCCGCAATCACAGCGCAGCGAGCCGAACGCGTCGCCGGTGAGACACTCCGAGTGCACCCGGGTGAGTACATCGCGGCCCCCGGGCGCACCGAGCACCAGCGCGAGATGCTCGGCGCCGGTCGCCGCCTCCCGGTAGCCGACCACCCGGAATTCACCGAAATGCGTGGGCAGCCGGGTTTCGACGACCCGCAGAACGCTCGAATCGAGCCGCTGGCGATAGTCGATCAGATCGGCGATGGAGATGATCGGAATCCCGTGCACCCGGGCCAAGGCCAGCAGCTCGGGCAGCCGGGCCATCGACCCGTCGTCGCGCACCACCTCGGCGATGACTCCGGCCGGGCGCAGGCCCGCCAGCCGCGCCAGGTCTACCGCGGCCTCCGTATGACCCTCTCTACCCAATACGCCGCAGGGGTGTGCCCGCAGCGGGAACACATGGCCGGGACGGGTCAGATCTTGCGGTGTGGTGCCGGGATCGGCGAGCAGGCGCATGGTGTGGGCGCGGTCGGCGGCCGATATGCCGGTGCCGATACCCGCCGCGGCGTCGACGGAGACCGTGTACGCGGTGCCCTTCGGATCCTGGTTGACCGCGGTCATCGGCGGCAGGCCGAGCCGGTCCAGGTCGGCACCGGCCATGGGCACGCACAGGACACCGCTGGTGTGCCGCACCAGGAACCCGATGTTCTCCGCGGTCGCATGCTCCGCGGCGAGCACCAGGTCGCCTTCGTTCTCGCGGTCCTCGTCGTCCACGACGAGCGCCATGCCGCCGCCCGCGATCGCCGCCACCGCGGCAGGCACCGTGTCCAGTTCACCGGTCATCGTCCGCCACCTCCATATGCCTAATCGAAATATGGCGGTGCGGGAACAACCAGGCGGCGTCTCACTCAGTGAGGCGATCGATGTCGGCGAGCAGGTCGCGGGCGAAATCGCGCTCGGCCTCGTAGTGCCGCACGCACCAGCGCAGCACGAGTTCCGGATAAGCCCAGTTCGGATTGGCCTCGGCGCCCTGAGCGTCCGCCTCGGCGCGCTTGCGCATTTTCTCGGCGTAGCGGATGTGCTCGGTGAGGATCTCACGGAGCCGGTCGGGCTCGGCGAGATTGCCGAGCCAGGCCCGCAGCATCACGCTGTGCTTGAGCACCGGCGCCTCGACCGGGGCGTGGTTGACCCAGGTGGCCGCGGCCGCACGGCCTTCCGGGGTGATGGCGTACATCCGCTTGCCGCGCACACCGTCCTCCTGCACGACCGTGCGGGAGGTGGCGTAGCCGTGCTTCTCCAGGCGTTTGAGTTCGGCATAGATCTGGCTGAACGACGGGCTCCAGTAGAAGAACTGCAGACTCCAGTCGGCCCACTTCTTCAGGTCGTAGCCGGAGAGTTCGTCGGCGTGCGAGAGCATTCCGAGCACGGCCCACGCGGTGGTCGGCAGATCGGGTACCGCGGGTGTCACGCCATCGGTCATCGTCGGACTGTACCGCCCGGGCATATTCCGGCTCGAACTATCGCCAGCGGGCGCGGCGTGGGAGCAGCGCCCGACCGGCCTCGTGTGAGATTTCGAGCAGAACCCGCGCCAGCTTGTCGAAGCTCATCGCATCGACGCGCCCGGACAGCGACAGTGCCGCGGGCGCGGTGCCACGGACGCGCAACGGCGCTGCGACACAGCCGATTCCCTCCAGCGATTCCTGACGGTCCAGCGCTACGCCCTGGCGCAGCCGGATCTGGGCCAGAGTGCGATGCAGGGCCTCGGGCTCGGTGATGGTGTGCGCGGTCATTCGCGGCAGCCGGGAATGGAACGCGGCTTCGGCGATACTCGGCTCCAGCGAGGCCAGCACCGCCTTCCCGAGCGCGGTGCAGTGCGCCGGCATGCGGCCGCCTAGCCGGGTCGGCAGCATCGCGGCCAGCCGGCCACCGGCTTTGTCCAAATACACGACCTCATGACCGTCGAGCACCGCCAGATGCCCGACCATGCCGGTGCGCTGGCACAACTCGTGCAACAGCGGGCTCACCGCGTCGCGGATCTCGTTGTGGTCCGCGGTGAGCCCGCCCAGTTCGAGAGTGCGCATGCCGAGCCGGTAACCACCGGACGTGTGGGCCAGCCAGCGCAGCCGGATCATCTGGTCGAGGATCCGATGGACTGTCGACCGTGGCAGGCCGGTGCGCTCCACCAGGCCGAGCAGGGTCAGTGTCGGGGTGGCGGAATCGAACGCCTCCAGAATGAGGGTCATCCGTTCGATCATCGACACCGGCACCTCGGCGGTGCCGGCGCGGTGGGGGACCCGGCTGGTGCGCTCCTGCGCGCCGGGCAGCAGGGTGACGGTCATCTGAACCTCCGTCGGTCACATTCGGTCTACGTCGACCAGGCATGACGTGCTCGGTCGTTCGTGTCTCTCCTCACACTGACGGGTTCGGGACCGGGATGAATCGGGAGAACTACGTAGCTTCTACCGATCTCCATCTCGGTGACCGGACCCCGATCTTGACGGCCCTCGGGCAGCACCTGTTGTCATAGCTATCAGGTATATGCCTGATCGAAATAGGAGGCCCTATGGAACGGGTGCTGGCGAGGGACGGATCGCCGCTGGATGTGCGCGACTTCAAAGCCGTACTGGGTCGCTTCTGCACGGGCGTCACGGTGATCGCGGCGCGGTCCGGGGACGGGCCGATCGGTTTCACCTGCCAATCGTTCTCCGCGCTGTCGCTGGAGCCGCCGGCAGTGTGCTTCTGCCCCGCGCGCACGTCCACGTCGTGGCCGCGCATTCGCGCGGTTGGCCGGTTCTGCGTCAACATCCTGGCCCACGACCAGCAGGAGATCTGCCGGCAGCTGGCGCGCAGCGGCGCGGACAAGTTCGCCGGGGTCGGCTGGGAGCCCTCCCCGAACGGATCGCCACGGTTGGCCGGGACCATGGCGTGGCTCGATTGCGACCTCGAGCAGGAGGTCGACGGCGGTGACCACACCATCGTGATCGCGCGGGTCACCGCGCTGTCGGAACATCGCGAGGCCCCGCCGCTGCTGTTCTACCGCTCCGCGTTCGGGCGGCTCGATGAGGCCTGAACTCCTCCCGGCCAGTGGGACTACACATTTCCGCGCCGGGATCGCGAACCGAAATATCGAGCTGACAAACGTGCGCGAATCGTGGAGGAACCGATGACTATCGACACCGAGGTCCGAGCGATCGACGCCGGCGCTCCCCCCGCCCGATACGCGCGTGGCTGGCATTGCCTGGGTCTCGCGGAGGACTTCCGGGACGGGAAACCGCACACCGTCGCGATCTTCGGCACCGAACTGGTGGTATTCGCCGGTGCCGGCGGACAGCTCAACGTGCTGGACGCCTACTGCAGGCACATGGGCGGGAATCTGGGTGACGGCCGGATCAAGGGCGACTCGATCGCCTGCCCGTTCCACGACTGGCGCTGGGGCGGCAACGGCCGCTGCACCGGCATCCCCTATGGTCGCCGGGTGCCGCCGCGGGCGCGGACCCGGTCGTGGCCGACGTTGGAGCAGAACAAGCAGCTGTTCGTGTGGAACGACCCGGAGGGCAACCCGCCGCCGGAGCAGGTCACCATCCCGCGCATCGAGGGCGCCTTCAGCGACGAATGGACCGACTGGACCTGGAACACCATGATGATCGACGGCGCCAACTGCCGGGAGGTCATCGACAACGTGGTGGACATGGCCCACTTCTTCTACGTCCACTTCGGCTTCCCCACCTACTTCAAGAACGTCTTCGAGGGCCACGTCGCCAGCCAGTACATGACGTCGGTGTCGCGCGAGGACATGATGGGGGAGACGGCGAAGGCATTGGGCGGCAAGAACGTGCTGCACTCGGATGCCTCTTACTACGGCCCCTCCTACATGATCGACCATCTGCGTAGTGAGAGCGCGGGGCTGACGGTGGAGGGCATTCTGATCAACTGCCACTATCCGGTGTCGCCCACGAAATTCGTGCTGCAATACGGCGCGATCGTGAAGAAGCCGCACGGCGTGCCGGCGGAGCAGGCCGAGGAGATCGCGGCGAAGTTCGCCGGCGGTCTCGGCCGCGGCTTCGAACAGGACGCCGCGATCTGGAAGCGCAAGACCCGCATCGACAATCCGCTGCTGTGCGAGGAGGACGGTCCCGTCTACCAGCTGCGCCGCTGGTACGAGCAGTTCTACACCGACGTGGCCGATATCGCCCCGAAGATGACCGACCGGTTCGAGTTCGAGGTCGACACCACCCGAGCGGTCACGGCGTGGGAGGCCGAGGTCGCGCACAATCTGGCCGGGCAGCGCGCTGCCGCCGGATCCTGAGCGGGGCAGCCATGGAACGGATTTCCTGCCAGGGCTGCGGAACCTGCGTGCTGGTCGAGAAGTTCAGCGTGCAGCACACGAGTGTCCAGTGGAGCGCCGTCGCGGTGGCGGCGTGCGGCGAGTTCGCCAGGGCGGACAGTGCCCGGGTGCGGACCTGTATCGCTCTGCGCCACAGCATCGATGCCGCCGTCGCGATCGGCGCCCTCGAGGTCAGCACGCGTGACGGGGATGTGCCATGACCGGCAAGGACGCAACGACCATCTCGGACCGCAGAGGAGACACGACTGTGAATCGGGGCCAACCCGTCGCGGTCCTGCCGGAGCAGGCCGACGTCCCCGGCGTCACCGAGAGCGGACCACGCGGAATCCTCACTCTCCGCGTGGCGCAGGTGATCCGGGAAACCCACGACGCGGTGTCGCTGGAGCTGGCACTCGCCTCGGAGCAGTCGAACGCGGTCGAGTACCGCCCGGGCCAGTTCCTCACCCTCCGGATACCGAGCGACCTGACAGGCTCGGTGAGCCGGTGCTACTCCCTGTCCAGTTCGCCGCACGAGAATGGGCCGCTGAAGGTCACGGTCAAGCGGACGCCCGACGGCTATGGATCGAACTGGCTGTGCGACAACGCCATTGCAGGTATGGCCATCGACGCTCTGCCGCCCGTCGGCGTTTTCACTCCCGCATCGCTCGACGACGACGTGCTGTTGGTCGCCGCGGGCAGCGGAATCACTCCGGTGCTGTCGATCCTGAAATCGGTGCTGTCGGCCGGGGCCGGGCATTGCACGCTGATCTACGCCAATCGCGACGAGCGATCAGTCATCTTCGCCGCCGAGCTCGCCGACCTGTCCGCCCGGCATCCGGACCGGCTGCTCGTGGTGCACTGGCTGGAGACCGTGCAGGGACTGCCGACCCGCGCGCAACTGGCGGCACTGGCAAGGCCGTGGTGCGATCGGGAGGCGTTCATCTGCGGCCCCGGGCCCTTCATGGACGCCGTCTCCGCCGCGCTGATCGGGCTGGGCGCAGATACCGAGCGTGTGCACGTCGAGAAATTCGTGTCGCTGAGCGGCAATCCGTTCGAGACCGGCGCGCCCGAGCGCACCGATTCCGGTGAAAGCGCCGCGGTCGAAGTCGAACTGGACGGCGAGACCTACGAATTCCCGTGGCCGCGGCATCGAGTCCTGCTCGACGTCCTGCTGGCCAACGGCCTGGCGGCGCCCTACTCGTGTCGCGAGGGCGCGTGCAGCGCCTGCGCCTGCCGGATCGTCTCGGGACAGGTCGAGATGCGGCACAACGACGTTCTCGACGAGGCCGATCTGGCCGAGGGGTACGTCCTGGCCTGCCAGGCGGTCCCGGTCACCGACACCGTGCACGTCACCTATTCCTGAGGAGTACGAAAACATGGCTGACATCGCCTCGCTCGGCTACGTCCGAGTCGCCATCGCCGATGTGGCGGCCTGGCGCGCCTTCGCTTTCGACGTGATGGGCTTCGCGCAGGCCACCGGACCGAATCCGGACAGCGTGTACCTGCGCATGGACGAGCACGCCTACCGCTTCGAACTCGTTCCCGCCGACCGGGATCAGGTGCTGGCCATCGGCTGGGAGGTGCGGGACTATCGCGCGCTCGCCCGGGTGCGCGAAACGCTGGAGCGGGCGGGGGTCGCCGTCACACCACTCGCGCAGGAGCAGGTCGAGGCGCTGCGCGTGGAGGAAGCCTGCACCTTCACCGATCCCGCCGGGTTCACCGTCGAGGTCTTCCACGGTCCGGTGCTCGACCACAGCCCGGTCGTCACCGCTCACGGGAATCGTTTCGTCACCGAGGGGCTGGGTCTGGGCCATGTCGTTCTCCCGGTGCCCGACCTCGAGGAGGCGAACCGCTTCTACTGCGACGTGCTCGGCTTCCTGCCGCGTGGCTCGTTCCGGGTGCCCACCCCACCCGGAGTGGGGCCGGTTCGGGTTCGATTCCTCGGCGTCAACCAGCGCCACCACAGCCTCGCGCTGATCCCGGGCACCCGGCCCGACGGCCCGGGACTGGTGCACATCATGGTCGAAGTCGACGAGCTCGACGCCGTGGGGCGGGCTCTCGACCGCGTCATGCGGGCGGGCTACCCGCTGTCGTCGACCCTGGGCCGGCACACCAATGACAAGATGATCTCCTACTACGTTCGCACTCCCGGTGGCTGGGATCTCGAATACGGCACCGATGGTGTGCTCGTCGACGAAGCCACCTACAGCGCCGAGGAGATCACCGCCGACAGTTACTGGGGGCACGAATGGTCACGTGGCTGACCACGCTCGTCTCGCCGTGCGATGACATCCGCATCACGTGCCGAGGAGGCGGATTTCGTTGTTCAGTTCCGTGGTCTGCTCGGTCAGCGCGGTGGCGTCCGGATCGTCGCCGAGGCGCTCGGCTCTCTCATGGTCAGCAGCCGGCGCAGGTGGGCCTCGCGGACCTGAGCGGAGTGCGAGCGGCTGGTCGGTGCAGGCTCAGAAGCAGGTGTCTCGGGGGTCGCGTTGTCGGATTCCATGGTGACTGGTTGCCCTGGCAAACCCACCGGAAACCGGAATGGCGCGGCACGGCCGCCGCAGCGCTATGGGGACAGCGGCAGCTACCGCGCGCAAAGGCCCGGGTGGTAGTTCAGGCGCGATCACTGCTCGCTATTGCTCGGCGTCGTCCTGGTCTCCGCGTCGAGCCGCCTCTTTGGCTTCGGCCAACTCTGCGCGCAGGCGCGCCGCGGTCGCTTCGTCGCCGGCGTCCTCGGCAGTGGTGATGTCCTGGTGGAGTTGGGCGATCACGTCTCGGAAAGCCATGTCTCCTCCCTTCTCGAGTTCGACCGCGTCCCGTTCGACCGCGGCCACGGAGGCACGATTGGCTCCGCGCGTGCAGCATGACCGCTATCGCCGTGCCGAAACAGGAGCCACGCCATTCCAGCGCCGGGTCGAGGCGTGCACGCACGCAAACGGCGCGCCCGCACCCGCCCATCCGAGACCGATCCCCGCTCCGGCGGAGCATGCCACAGGACCAGCGATCTCGCCGGTACCCGCTGGGCAGTTAGCCGTGCAAGGTGTAGCCGGGTGGCCGGCCGTAGCGTGCGGTGTAGGCGGCTGTGAAGCGGCCCGGGTGGGCGAAGCCCCACCGTTCCGCGATGGCTGCCACGGTCCGCCCCTCGCCGGGCTCGGAAGCGGACAGATCTTCGTGGGCGCGCTCGAGTCGCACCCGACGGAGGTAGCCCAGTGGCGTGGTGTCGTAATGCCGGCGGAAATCGTGCTGGAGGGCACGCGCGGTGACTCCGGCGGCGTCTGCGATGTCGGTGAGAGTCAGCGGCTGATCGGCATTGGCGTTGATGTAGTCGATCGCGCGACGCAGGGCCATCGGGGTGAGCGGGCCGGGGTCGCGGACATAGTCGACTGTCATCGCCGTGTTCGGGAAGGTGGTCAGCGCGGCAGCGGCGATCCCGGCGGTCGTCTGCTCGGCGACCAAGGGGTTGCACATCGGCGAATCGGGGTCCATGAGTTCGCGGTGAACTACGCCGACCAGCCGGCGCCAGTACCGTTCCATCGCAGGGGAGACCGGCTGCGCCGATTGGAACCGCACGCCGCCCACGGGCGTGCCGACCTGCCCTTCCGCCGCCGCGGTGACCCGGTCCATCGACAGCCGGAGCAGGGACATGTCGAGATCGTGGACTTCGAACGACAGTCCGACACCCCTCGGGACCACCGCGACGTCGCCGGGGCGCATCAGCAGTTCCTCACCGCCGCGCAGCAGGTACCGGCCCGCGATCAGATGTTCGAACACCAGGTAGTCGAATGGTTCGGCGTCGGTGGCATAACCGATCGCGCCACGGACCCGGTCCGTGGCCATCGTGTCGGTGGAGACGCCCGTGACGGTGAATGTGGCATCCGGCGAGACATCGAGGAATCGGGTGCGATTGCCGGCGTACATGCGGTCGATGTAGTCGGTGATCTCGGCGGAGTCGGTCGAGGAGAATGCGTATCGCTCGACGGGCGTTGGCGCGGTGGCTATCGACATTTGTCGCCTCCTGCTCGGACGAGGGTCCAGGCCGCAGCTTGGGAGCTTCTGTGACGACGGCGTGCCCGCAGCACCCCCTGATCCACCGTCGCTTGTCCTCCCATTGTCCTGCTTGCGGGGCGATAGCTCCAGGTGTCGGGACGAGGGGTGCGTGATCGTCTCGCGCCGACGGGCCCCATGCGTGGGTCCCCGCGCATGGGGCCGGTGATCTGTCCGACGGATCAGGCGTCTCCGGGTGGCCGGATGTCCGCGGTGTCGGGAAGTAGTGGACGCACCGCTGTTGCTTCCGGGCCGCGCTTGCGCATGGTGGCGGTGAAGATGACGGGCTGATCCGCACTGAGCGATTTGTAGCCGGTGGTCTCGATGCTGGTGTACTCGACGAAGACCGGCGTCGGATCGTCCGCGGCGCGGAGGAATCCGAAGCCCTTCTCGACGTTGAACCAGACGACCGTGCCGCGGCGCCACGGTTCGGCCGAGGTGCTGGGTCGGGTGTGCCGGTCGGTCACGAGCGTGGTGGCGGCCGCGGTCACGCGACGCTGCGGTAGGGGCGGTCGGACTGCGTGACCCGGCGCCACCAAGCGTCGAGCGGGCTGGGGTCGGGCCAGACGACCGGCGTTTCGGCCGGGCGCGCCGTCTCGGCTTCGGTCGGTCGTGGCAGGGTGTCGCGTGGGTGGGTCGGTGCCATGATCGGATGCTCCATCAGGTGTTCGGTATGCAAGGATAGACCCTGTGCGGTAACGCCTTTCGCGTTCCAGCCGGGTGCGGGCCCGGCCCTCCGGACCCGCAGATCCGGGCCGGCTCAGGCGCGGATCGCCTTGTTCCCGTCGCCGCGGGCGATCTCGATCTTGCGCGGCTTGGCCTTCTCCGCGACCGGAATCGTGAGACGCAGGACGCCGTCGGTGTAGTCGGCACGGATGTTGTCGGTGTCCAGATTCTCGCCGAGGAACAACTGGCGGCTGAACACACCGCGCGAACGCTCGGCGGCGATCATCTCCCGGCCGGTGTCGAGTTCGGGGCGGCGCGCTCGCACCGTCACCACGTTGCGCTCGATGTCCAGGTCCAGGGAATCGGGGTCGATACCGGGTAGGTCGAACTCGACCACGAACTCGTCGCCCGCGCGCCAGGCATCCATCGGCATCACCGCGGGATGCGCCTTCGTGCCGAACACCTGCTGCGTCAAACGGTCCAGATCGCGGAAGGGATCGGTACGCATCAGCATGGTCGCCACCTCTAACTCACTCCATTCTTCGTAGTAGGGATCAGATAACCTCTGTTATCCGACACAGATTTTTTATAGCAGCGGGATAAGCTGAGTTCAAGGCGCTAAACTAGGAAATCTAGTTCGCAACAGAAGCGGGGATGGATGGCGCAGGAACGAGGCGACTCGGGGCATCTGCCGGAGCCCGGTCGAGCGGTGTACGGGATCTCGGTGGCCGCTGGGCTGGCGGGCATCGGCGTGCAGACGCTGCGGCTGTACGAGCGCCACGGTTTGCTGACGCCCGCGCGGAGCGACGGCGGCACGCGCCGCTACAGCGGTGATGATCTGGCCCGCCTGCGGCGGATCACCGACCTGGTCGCCACAGGCGTGAACCTGGCTGGCATCCGGCGCATCCTCGACCTGGAGGACGCGAATGCCGACCTGCACGCCGACAACGACCGGCTGCAGGCCGACAACGTCCGCCTTCGCGACGCGCAGAAACGTCCACCGGACCGGAAGTAGCTCCGTAGCAGAGCCGTACCGGCACGACGATGCCCCGCGGAATCGGGGTGCGCGAGATCGCCGAGCCGGGTATCAGACCGATGTGCGCGTGAGTCGAGCGGCCTGTTCGTCGCGCCCCTGCGCGCTGTCGCGGCGCGGGGAACGGAGTTCGGCCAAGCTGCGTGCGACGACCGTGGCATGGACCGCGATGACGGCCAGGGAAGCCGAGCCGATCACAGCAAGAAGCACAACCACGACAGATACCGGTCCTTTCGGGTGCGAGCGGGCCTGCTGCCCGCTCGATCGGGTACCGAGTACGCGTCCGCCGAGCAAGGGCGACCGCGCTCCGTCTCCAACGTGCCCCGGCTTGTCCGGACCAAACACACGGATCTCCGGTGGGGCGGACGAGACGTGCGATCACGCGAGGGCGACCTCGGCCGTCGCGCGGCCGAAGATCTTGCGTCCATCGTGCTCGGCGGTGATCGCCACCGTGGCGGTTCGCGCGTCCGCGTCCAGGTGTTTGACCCGGCCCCGGAACTCGATCCGGCCGCCGCTCGCGCCGACATGGACCGGGCTGGTCAGCCGCACGTTGTAGGCGCGCAGGGCGCCGGGGTCGCCCAGCCATGAGGTGATCAAGTCCACGCTCAGCCCGATGGTCAGCATGCCTTGGGCGACAACGCTTTCCAGCCCCATCCGCGCGGCGACCGCGTCGCTCCAGTGGATCGGGTTCGGGTCACCCGCGACACCGGCGTAGTTGACCAGGTCGCCGCGGCTGATGGTGAGCATGCGCGGCGGAAGCTCCTCGCCGGGAACCACGGTGTCGAATCGCCGCGCGTGCGCGCTCGCCGGTACGGTCCGCGCCTCTCGCATGGGCTCGGTGACCGGTCCGATGTACCGGGGGTGCGTGGGCCGGGGCGCCCTGCGCGCGTCGGGGTGTGCGCCATGCATCACGACCGCGTCCATCGAATCCGGCGCCGTGCCGTCGGCGCGCCCGACCATACTGGTCCGCGAGGTGACGACGGGCCGATCCTCCTGGTCCAGGATGGTCTGGCGCAGCACGATGAGGTCGCCGCCGAAGGCGCGCCGGAACGAGTCGAGGCAGACCTCGAAGCCGATCCGGTCGCCGGCCAGTAGCGGGCGATGGAGCTCGACCATCTGATCGGTATGGATCATCCGGCTCAGGTCGTAGCCGGGGAGGATCGTGTCGAGCACTTCGGCATAGACCAGGTAGCCGGGGACCGCGCCGAAGGTCGGCGGCGCCAGCAGGTTGTCGTAGCCGAGGCCGGCAGCCGCGTCCTCCGACCAGTGCGCGGGGTGGTGGTTGCGCACCGCACGGGCGTATTCGCGAATTTTCTCGCGTCCGACCTCGTAGTAGTCGCAGGTGCGATACCGGCACCCGACCATCGACATGGCAAGCGCCGCGGGATCGGTCACCGCGGTCGTATCGGACGTCGAATGGGTGCTGGACATCGCGGGGGAATTTACCCAACCAGGGCCGGAATCCCGGTCAGCCCGCATCGCACGTCGTTTCGCCGCCGGCGAGACCGTAAGAACCGGGGCCGACCGGCGGTGGCTCGGGTGAATCTCTGGCCGGAAGCCTCGGTCGGCGTAGTTTGGGGACTGGGCACATGGGAAGCCGATCGGTTCGCCGTCGGGCTCCCGCCCGCGGTTCGTAGGAGAGGAGAGAGATGTCTGTTCCGAACTACACCACCGATGACGCCGGTATCCCGGTCCCGAGTGACGAGCACTCACTGACGATCGGGCCCGATGGCCCGATCCTGCTGAACGACGCCTACCTGATCGAGAAGATGGCGGCATTCAACCGGGAGCGCGTACCCGAGCGTCAGCCTCATGCGAAGGGTGGCGGCGCGTTCGGCACGTTCGAGGTGACCAACGACGTGAGCGCCTACACGATGGCCGACCTGTTCCAACCCGGCAAGACGACGCAGATGCTGGCCCGCTTCTCCACGGTCGCCGGCGAGCGCGGCAGCCCCGACACCTGGCGGGATCCCCGCGGGTTCGCGCTGAAATTCTACACCGAGCAGGGCAACTTCGACCTGGTCGGGAACAACACCCCGATCTTCTTCGTCCGTGACCCGATGAAGTTCCAGGACTTCATCCGCTCCCAGAAGCGCCGAGCCGACAACAATCTGCGCGACCACGACATGCAGTGGGACTTCTGGACCCTGTCCCCGGAATCCGCCCACCAGGTGACCTGGCTGATGGGCGATCGTGGCATTCCGCGCACCTGGCGGCACATGAACGGCTATTCCAGCCACACCTACATGTGGTTCAACGCCTCCGGGCAGCGGTTCTGGGTGAAATACCACTTCAAGACCGATCAGGGCATCGAATTCTTCACCCAGGACGAAGCCGACCAGATGGCCTCGATGGACACCGATTACCACCTCCGCGATCTCTGGGAGGCGATCGAGGGCGGCAACTATCCGAGCTGGACGCTGAAGATGCAGATCATGCCGTTCGAGGAGGCCAAGACCTACCGCTTCAATCCCTTCGATCTGACCAAGGTGTGGCCGCACGGCGACTACCCGCTGATCGAGGTCGGCAGGATGACGCTCGACCGGAACCCGGCGGACTACCACACCGAGATCGAGCAGGCGGCGTTCGAGCCGAGCAGTTCGGTGCCGGGCACCGGCCCGAGCCCGGACAAGATGCTGCTGGCCAGGTGGTTCTCCTACCCCGACGCCCACCGCTACCGCATCGGTGCGAATTACAGAGAACTGCCGGTCAATACGGCGCACGCCACCACCGTGCGTTCGTACAGCAAGGACGGCGCGATGCGTCATCACAATCCGGGCGACCCGGTGTACGTGCCGAACTCCAAGGGTGGCCCACACGCCGATCCCGCCGTCGCAGGGCCGCTCGCGAGCTGGTACACCGACGGTGAAATGGTGCGCCAGGCCTACACCTTGCGCAAGGACGACGACGACTGGGGCCAGGCGGGCACCATGGTCCGCGATGTGCTCGATGACGCGGCGCGTGAGCGGCTGGTGAACAACATCGTCGGGCACCTGCTCAACGGCGTCACCGCGCCGGTGCTGGACCGGGCATTCGAATACTGGCGCAACGTCGACAAGAATCTGGGTGACCGCGTCGAGGCGGGCGTGCGGGCGAAGCAGAGCGAGCGCGATCCGAAGGCCGCGGCCCAAGCCAACCCGGCTCGCTCCTCGGCCCAGGCCAAAGCCTGATCCGAAGCCACCGGCGGCCGGTTGCGACCGGCCGCTTCGCCATGCCCGCTTACATGACGGCAGGCGGACAAGTCCACGACGGATACATGGTTCGCGGTTATCGTTTCGTTATCGCAAATGTGAGTGTCCGGCTTTGCGTATTCGAATGTGTGCAGAAATATGACTCTCCGGATCCGATGGTTCGACGACACCGTGGTGTTTCGAAATTCACGCGCGGCTCGGTGATATTCCCGCGAGACCCGGACGGGTCGCGCCGGGCCTGCCGACGGAGATCGGAGGACCGCATCATGGCATTCAGCGCCAATTGCCGGGCTGACCAACGCTCACAACGACATTCCTACCCAGCCCTCGCCGCCGGAGCTCTCGCCCTGGCCGCCGTCGCCGCGCTCGCTACCGCCGCGCCCGCCGGCGCTGAGCCGTCAACGGGTGGCATCCCCGGTTTCCCCGAGATCCAAGTCCCGATACCCGGTGGATTTCCAGGTTTTTCAGGGATTCTGCGGTTCACTCCACCCCGGCCCCGGTCGCCGGAGCCGCAGATGCCTCTCGGTCGACGCATCGCCGGAGCCGCCCACACCGGCTCGATGCCGCCAACTCCAGCGACCAGGACAGATCGGCCGTAGCACCATATCCGTTGCGCGCCAGCGCTATTCGATGGACTGTTCAGACGGCGTACGGATAGGTTTCTGGTAGCTCGCCGGACTCCCACCGCGACGTGCGTTCGAGCGGTTCCAGCGCAGTGGTCCGATCGATGTGGATCACGGCATCGAACCGTGCCAGGAAGTAATGGCTGCGCCGCTCGGTCCGGGGCCGGTAGACGACGCCGATGGCGCGCTCGAGCATCGCCGATCGCAGCACCCGAACAAGGTCGGGATCCTCGAAACTCGTCCAGAAATCGCCCGCACGAATATCGTGGAAGAGCTTTTCGACGCTACCGTCCAGCCCGGGGCGCACCCGTTTACAGTCGGCGGGCTTGCCCCAGTCGCCGGCCGCGGTCACCCTACCGGTGTAGGTGGTGAACCCCAGGATTCGGCACTGGCCGGGATAGCGCTCGCGGAGCAATTGCCCGACATTCCATTCGCCAACCGACGCGACTTCCGTAGCGCGCGCGTCACCGAGATGGGAATTGTGCGCCCAGACAACCATTTTGGCGGGTGCCCCACGCTGCTTGCCGAGATGGTCGCCGAGCGCCTCGATCGTGTCGGCCATGTGCCGATCGCGCAGGTTCCACGACGAGACCCACAGCCGATGCGCTTGCAGTTGGTCGGGTAGCCGGTGGCCCAGAACCTATGCGGCACCGGTGTCCACTTGACACAGGTTCAAGTCTCCTCAGCCGATCCCGACGCTCGTCATCAAGACTGGTCAAACGCTTATTTCGCAGAATGCTGGCGCTAGACGCGTCCCATCGGATCCGGACATTTCCCACCGAAAGTGTGAGATTTCGGTGAGATGGATCGAATCGGCTGCTTGACGTCGGAGCGATCCGGCCGCATTGGAAGCGGCTTCGCTCGTCAGCGTGTCGCCGACAAGACACGCCGACGAATCCTGCACGACAGCTACTGTGCGGCAAACATCGCTGCGGCCTCTCTACGTTTTCGGGGTTCGGCGGTCGCGTGTACGGGTTGGATGGCGGAGTCTCCGGGTGGCGTGGGCGATCGTGTCGCGAGGGGGACACATGCGCTAACCACACGCCTTGACCTGCGGAAACAGTAAGTATTGAGCCATGGTTCGAGGGCGCGAGCCAGGATCAGCGTGGCCCGCCCGGAATCCACCCGCCGCGCCTACGATCGCATCACTCAAGCTCGAGCAGACGGAGACCTCGACGTCGATGTGCTGGTGTGGCGCAACCTGCGCCAAGCGGCCGAAATCACCGACCATGTCGAAACCACCACCGCAGGCTCGGCGCAAGACGGCGCCCGCTGTAGACCACCAGAGCATACCCGTGGACGGAAAGCCGACCGGGCAAGCCTGCTCGACCGGGCTCTCGGTGGGCGCGCACCGGAACTGGCGATCCTGGCCGAGGCCGACGCAATCATTGCCGACACCGATCAGCTCCTCGAGGCCGAGGAAGCGGCCGGGGACCTCGACACGGGCGGCGACGAACGCCTCGTCCGGCAGAACGCGGCCTTGCGGCAGCTGCACCACCCGGACGCGACGGCACCTACTGGGACGAATAGTCGGCACCCCTTATCAGTGAGGCAATCACCGGCGAGCTCGCCCCACCGGAACCGAGCGCTAACCCTGGCGGCGCCGAGATCGAAGAAGCCATCGGCGCCGCCCTTCCCGAGACCGACTTCGGCGACTGGAGCCCCACCGACGACGGCGAGGACACTCCCACGGCCCTCATAGCCGCCCCGGACGCCGACGCCGACATGTCGCGATGAAAACCATTGCCTCCCAGACCTTTCCATCCTCGAGGAACTCGAGAAGTACTCGTGGTATCTCGCGCATCGTCGTCTCGGTTTCCAACGGCCACAGCACTTCTGCGAGTTCTGGTGGCACGGAGGAACGGGTCTGTGTCGAGCTCGACATGCTGTTCGGCGATGCCGATCGCTGGCCACGCGGCGATCACCGTGAGCGGTCCTGGCGGTGGCAGTGGTGTGAGATAGTAGCTGGTGGCGCTCAGGTCGTCGGACGCACTGGCCCCGCCATTCATGAGGACCGGAGTGTCGGGGTGTTCGTCGGGCCTCCAGCGATCGATGTTGGTTGCAGTTCGGCCGTCGGCGAACTGGACGCCGACCAAGAATTGCTCGGTCATACCGCCGCCGTAGCTTGCGAAGCTTCCGATCGCTGAATGTTCACTTGCTGGTCGGACATGCAGGTGGAACGAGAGTTCAATTCCGCTGCGGTAGGTGCGAGCACCGACCAGGGCTGCGACGACATCGTCGGTGCGTACCAGTACACGCTCAACAGGTATCGCCACCGGCATCTCGTTCGATGGTCTCGTGCGCGTGCGGGTCACAAGGACCGAGTTGTGTGCGTCTGGCTGGGCGAATTGGTTTCGCTCATTGTGATCCCCCTCGGCGGGTGTAGTCGCACCCGACCAGCATCGGGTTGTCAGGCCAGCGGCCAGGCCGTGGGGCGAGCCGCTGGCCGATCAAACTGTGCCGACGAGCTAGTCGAGCTCAGTGGGTTGGCGTTGGGATGTGCGCGAATTTGTAGACATAGTTCAGGGCTGACCAGTGATCACTGGATCCCGAGTCGATCGCATGATTAGGGGTACCTTCGGTCGCAACCTTGGGCTTGACTTCGGTCGCTGCGCAGCGGTCGGATCGATTCTTCCTCTGTCGAGTCGATAGAGATCCGGCAGCCGCGCTCTGTGCGGATTCGTGGGCTCTGTCGGCCGGTAGATAACGGAAATCGGTCTGGCCGGTCACCGGAAGTGACAGAATCGGCTCATCGGGAAGGTAGGCAGGGCAGCGTAATTCGCTTAAACGGACGTCTGTGGGACTGCCGGATCGGGGGTTTCGAGAAGCCGCTTCGGGTGCATGCCGTCGACGGCCCCCATGAACGGCGGGTGGATGCTGTAGCCGAGCATGCGGCGGATGTCCTCGGACACTGTTCGTGCGGTTTCTCGGCTGGTCGACAACGTGTACGCCTCCTGAGGGCGCAGCCACGGCTCGCAATACTGTGCGGTCACGGCGAGCCGCGAAGCGTTGGTCTGGTTCGCGCCGCCGCCGTGCCAGAGGGTTCCGAGATAGAACACGCACGAGCCCGCGGGCATCCGCGTGCTGACCCGGGCGTCGGAATCGGTCGGCTGGCGTGAATCCCATCGGTGGCTGCCGGGCAGAATCACCGTGCCGCCGTTGCGATCTGTGAACGGGTCTATGGCCCACATCGTCGCGGCGCTCAACGGCGGGCGGGGCCTCGGTATTGGATAGAAGCCGTCGTCGTGGTGCAGGAGCTGGGCCTGCTCACCGGGGAGGATGTTGATCACCTGCAGCTGGGAGAGCAGGTAATTCGGCAGGAACAGCCGATCGAGCAGGGCCAGCACGCGCGGATGGTCGATCAGCCGGTCGTAGGCGCGGGTCTTCTCGAGCAGGCTGTACACCCGCTGGGTTTGTTTGCCCTCGAACGTATTTCGGCCGGGCGGGCCCAGTAGAGTCGTGCTCGCGGCGCGTATGCGTTCGCATTCCGCGGGTGTGATCAGGTCCGGCAAAATGACGTACCCGTCGCGGTCGAGGGCGCGCATATCGGCGTCGACCACCGCGGGGTCGATCGTCGCTCCCGCGCTGGCCGTGGCCCGGTGGCGTCCGGCAAGGTCGACACGCAGGTCGTCGAGTTCGGTGATGACGTCCTTCACGCGGGGCGTGCGTCCAGGGTTCATGACTGACTCCTCGCTGGGTGAACGGCCGGTCACGCCTCGGACGGCGGATCAGTCACCTTGCGAAGCGAGATGCGGTAGAGCACAAGGTGTTCCCGGTCGAACTGCCGGATGGACGCCTCCAGATAACGTTCGTATGCCTCGGTGATGCGGGCGCCGACTAGCTGTTCCGCGTCGGTGCGGTGCGACCGGAGCCTGCGCAGCCACTCCGCACAGGTGGTCGAGTAGTCGCGACGATCGTTGACCACCGAACCGATTTCGAAAAGCTTCTCCGCGGCATGGGCGAGTTCGGCCAGTCGCGGTGGATCCGATTCCGGGAATATCTCGTTCGCCAGGAACTGCACATCGTTGAGCGCGTTGTGGTCGAGCGGCCGGTTGCCCTTGCCGATCGCCTGGATGACCAGCCCACCGCCCGGGCGGAGCAGGCGAGAGCAGTGCGTGAAGAACTCCCGATAGGCCGCGGTGCGGTCGCGCCGAGACAGTCCGAATTTCACGAAGTGTTCTAGTGCGCCGACGCAGAAAATGACGTCATAAGCACCGTCCGGACGATGGGTGTTCCAGTGTTCGAGCCGGACATCGATCCGATCTGTGGAATGCGTTCGGACGTAGTCGTATTGGTCTCGGCTGAGCGTGAGGCCGGTGACGCGGGCCTGCCAGTTCCGGTCGGCTACCCGCCGCATCAGGCTGCCCCAGCCGCACCCGATGTCGAGCACGCGCTCCGCGCCCGTGATGGCCGCCCGCTCGATCAGATAGTCGAGCTTGCGCTGCTGCGCGCGGTCGAGATCGTCGCCCTCGGACCACAATGCGCACGAGTAGGTCAGGCTGCTGTCGAGCCACAGACGATAGAACTCGGTTCCGATGTCATAGTGATGTCGGACCGCATCCGGTGACGCGCCTTGGTATTCACTGATTTCCGATACCATCGTCGAGCCCCTATCGTTCCGAATCTTCCGGTGAAGTCGAGTTGGATAGACCACTCGGCCTCTGGTGTGGCCCGCGGGCCACGACGACGTCCTAGAACCTCCCCGGACTGTCCGATCGAAACTTGCCAATGATCTTCTCGGCGAACGTGTTCCACCGTAGCCAATTGGCGCCAGTTCCGGCAAGCATCCGGCATCGATTGACAGGGCATGCACCAGAGCGGATTACACCATGGCGGCCAGGTGCGGGCGGCAGTGCCTGATCACCGCCAGGAGAGGGCGGATGTCGGCGACTGCGATCCGGCCCAGCGCGCGTGGGCTTCTGGGGTCGGTGATGATGAAAGGCGTGGGCGGACGCGGCCAGGATGATGTGGCGGGCAGGTCGACACTGGAGGACTGGAGGGCCGAGAATCCTCCATTTCTGACGTAGCACCGCTTCAAGAAGCGCCTCCCGTGTCCGGAGAGGCCAGTGGCGCCGCAGAGGGCGTGGGTCGATCAGGCTCGGGCTGAGCACACACGCCGAACTCTGCACAACATGAAACGTGTTCTGCTACAGTACATTACGTAGTCCGCCCCGATTTGGGGACTACCCGCGCCAGACGTGATTCTTCACCCTGCCCGCAAAGGGGGCCGCATGCATCAGTACGACCATGCAGACGCAGTGCCGTAACACCCGACAGCCGAGAAGGCTGTGAGCCGAACTCAACGGAGCGAAAAGGTACAACATTCCAAGAGGACACCCGACTTTTTAGCTGCCTTGCAAGGCTCCTTTCGGAGTGGGCGGCTTTCGACCCGCGTGGT
Organism: Nocardia sp. NPDC051787; assembly: GCF_040681325.1. Taxonomy (NCBI): domain Bacteria; kingdom Bacillati; phylum Actinomycetota; class Actinomycetes; order Mycobacteriales; family Nocardiaceae; genus Nocardia; species Nocardia sp. NPDC051787. The sequence continues at coordinate 18,773 of NZ_JBFAYO010000004.1, read as the reverse complement.
CCGGCGCTTCCTTAATTCCTCGTGCACTACGCCGTAATATGCGTAGTGCAACCGAGTTGCAAATCTTCCTGAGGTCCCATCGCTTTGGAGTCGATGAAAGAGTTCGGTCATGACACTGCGTGACGAAGACAAGCGCGAACCACCACTTTGGGAAGCGGCAACTGGCCCCGAACAATATATACAGATGCTCGACTTCTTGCGGGAGCGTTGCAACGATTACGCCGGTCAGGTAGGGGATGCCAGGTTCGCGCCTGGACGATCGACGGCGACGATCCCGAAGGCGACGCCACGAAAGCCGAAGTTTATTTCATGGCCGGCTGGACCCAAGAGGAGCTCAACGCAGGAGGCCCGCTGAGCCTGCTCCCCGCCGCCGGCAAAGGGTATTTGGGCAGCGCTCCGGAGAGGCGGGGGTCGGTGCATCGATCTGTCATACCCTAAGAATGAAGTCTCCATAGGCTCGTTCTCGAAGAAAGCATTCTTCGACAGCGCGAGAGACCTCTATGAGTACATGCACCGGCTCGAGACAATGAAAATATTTCCGTGTAATTTAAGCCACAATTACGGATTGCAAGGGTTGAGAAAATGTAAGTTCAAGATTCAGTCGCCGTTCCCGACACAAGACGCCATCGAAGCGGAAATTTCCGGAGACAGGTTTCCCAGACTTCTGCCTCGGACAGCATCGCGCAGCCTGGCATGAAAGGCCGCCTCGGCGAGAACGTCCGCCATCTACCGAAAGCGAGAATTCAGTTCTCGTGGAGGGAGTGTCGAGTAAGATATGAAATCCTACAATGCAGCGTTCTCAGCCTCTTTTCACACCCCCTGGCAGAACGCCGACCGCAGCACCCACGGCGCAACGGTGCCTCCTAGTGCGTACTTTCTGTATGGCAGCGGAAATGGCGCCGAGGGAGTTCAATACGACCGCTATGCGTGGGCGGCGGACCAGGGAAAGCCGTGGCTCGGAGACCAGCCCCTCGACAGCGGATCACTGTTCGACCTGCTCGGCGGCATCAGCATCTTCACACCCAACAACCCCCGCGGCCTCGACGGTACCAAGCCATTGGACGCCGCGCTGTGCTTCGAAGGCGCATCCAAAGTCTACCTATTTCAGGGCGAAAGTTGTTACCGGGTCTCTATCGCGAAACCCACTGCGCAGGAACTTGATACCGATACACAATCCCGGACCATCAAGAGCGTGTTCGGGTATGATTTCGACGAAGGCGGCGGTAAGGAATTCCCCTTCGGGTCGGTAGACGCAACCCTGTACTCCCCGACAGATCGTAGGATCTGGTTCTTCCACGATTCCGACTGTGAATCCGTCGACTACCTCGAATTCAAACCGGACCACTGGGATCCCTCCGCCGGGGGCACCGTGCCCAGCATCCGCAGCGCATGGCCCGACATCCCCAGCGAATTCACCGACAAGGTGACCTGGGCCGCCACCGTCATCAGCAGCGATGACGGCACATATCAAGACCGCGGATATCTCAGTAACGGCACCGCGGTGGGCGCCGTCATCCCCAGCACCCGTAAGCCAGCCAATTATACGGTCATCTTCACCGAACCGGGCGAGCATCTCTTTTCCGTCCCCGCGAATGTATCGCGAATCACCATAGAATTGTGGGGCCCGGGCGGAGCAGGCGGCGCCAGCGGCTCTGGATACGGTGCCGCCACCAACGGTGGCAACGGCGGTGCAGGCGCCTACATAAAACATGTCACCACTTCCGCGCTCTCCTGTCCGACGACCGTCCATGTCGGCGGCCAGGGCGATTACACCTGCTATCCCGCACAGAACCCCACCCTCGTCGCCGGTGGTGGCGGTGGTGGCGGAGGCGGTGGCGGCTGCGGCGCCTACGACAGCTACGGCGGAGATGGTGGCAATGGCGGCGGTGGCAATGGCGGCGATGGTCACGGCGGCAACCTCGGCGGCAGTGGGGGCAGCGGTGGTGTCGGCAGCAGCGGCGACGGTAGCGGCGCCGAAGGTAGCGGCAGCGAAGGTGGTGACGGCGGCAGTCGTGGTGGTGGCGGCGGGGGCGGCTACGAGGACGGCGGTGGCGGCGGGGGCGGCGGCGGGGGTCACGGCTACCAGGGCGAGGGCGCTGGCGGCGGTGGCGGCGACGCCCGTGCCGGCGGTGGCGGTGGCGCCCAAGGCCCGAGCCACTATCCCACGAATGCTGTTTTCAAGCCGTGCGCCGATGGCGACCCGCGCACCCCGTATACACCGCTCAACACCAGCGCGGGATTCGGCGGCAGCGGCGGCGATGCCTGGGACGGCGGCAAACCGGGAGGCGATGGCGCCGCCCGCATATCCGTCGAAATCAGCTGAAGAGGTGAGGCATGACCAGCTACGAGTCGGACGAGCGCACTGTGAAAGACATATTGGCGGACTACGACATTCATCCCGACGGTGGTGTCGATTCCATGCCGGAGGTGTCGCTCGCGCGGAGAGTCAGGACGCGACAGACAGGTAGCGGGACGCCGGGGGATCCTCTCGTGGTGTGCGGGGAATCGGACGACGCGAAACGTTTCGTGTTCCTGCTCGCCGGCGTGAAGATGTCGAATGAGGACCGCATCTATGTTGCGTTGTCTGCCAGCAAGACCGACTACAAACTGGGACACCTGCCTTTGGTCGGGGGCGACGTACCCGAATACGGCGACGTAGTTCTGGATTACGGCGGTACGGGACTGGTGACGGGAACGCTGGGGCCGGACGTACTGACCCAAATCAATAGTACGCTCAGCACCTTCGATTCGAGCTTTCCGTTGCGTTTCCCCTCGAAGTTCAAAGGTCTCGCCCGAACCGCGGGGTGCGCGTTTCTCAACTTCAGGCTGCTCGACAAGGGGCATCTGATTTTCGTTCCGCATCTGACGCAGAATTCCGTGCCGGCGTGGACAGACGTCGATACCGGGATCGGAAGCCTTTATGTCCGCCGCCTGGGATGCACGTACGAGCCCCACGACGGCGGTCTGTTCACCCTGAAGGCATGGGTGGACGGCACAGTGGCGATAGGGAAAGCAGCGGATCCGGATCCTGCGGAGCGGAAGGACGCGCAGGGAGGCGACAAGGGAATTGCCCTCGAGGTGATCGGCCTCAACGTGGGGTTCACCACTAATGCGGACTATACCTGGTCCCTCGTCGTCGGCCTGCCGGAGGGATACGGCCTGCATTTCGTGCGGAAACCGGTCGAGATCGGCGGGGGTTTCGCCGTCATCCATGACAACCCGGACTACGAAATTCTCGCCGAGGGTGGCCTGACGCTCTCCATGCCCGGCCTGAGCTTCGAAATCCTGGGCGCTTATGCGCGAGCGCACCCGGGGCATGCGTCGCCGGATTTCCCCATGGTCTTCCTGTTCCTGCTGCTGCGGCTCACCGCCGAGGCGGAGAACACTCCGCCGCAGGGAGTGGAGGTATTTCCCGGCGTAATGCTCACCGGCCTGTGCTTCGGTATCGGGATGAACAGCGAGCTCCAGGTGCCCGGCCCCGCCGCGGTGTTGAAGTTCCCGCTCCTGACCCCTCTGATGCCCGGACCCCCTGCCGAGAACAGCCCCTTGGAGGTGGTGAACCGCCTCACGAGCGCCGATGGCGACCTCCACACCGTATGGGTGACCCCCCAGGATGGCGCGTTCTGGTTCGCGGTCGGTGTCGCGGCGAACATCGTCGAGGTATTCGACATCTGGGCGCTTCTGGTCATCTCGCTCCCGCAGAGCGGAGAATGGGCCGGCGCCCTGATCGGGACGCTGGATATGTCAGAATTCAGGAATATCTTCAAGGTGAAGGCTGCCATCGAAGCCGAGGTATCGGCGGATCTGGTGGCCGTCGGCGCCACACTCGCACCCAATAGCTACCTCTTCAGCGAAGATTTCATCAGCATCTCGGGCGCGATCGACCTTTACGTGTACGTCGGCGGCGATCATCGGAACCAGTGGGTGCTGACCGCAGGAGGATATCCGGCCGGGTACACGCGTCCCGGTTACTACCCGAACGTTCGGGACCGGCTCGGAATATCCGCCAGGACTCCGGTCGGAAAAAACCAGTGGCAGGGGTTGTCGGGGCAGGCATACCTGATGTTCTCCAATTCCGGGATGGCGGCCGGCGCCAGCCTGACGTTCACACTTGTGGACCTGAAAATCTGGAAGCTGAGCATCAAAGGCTGGTTTGCCATCTCCTTCGACTTCTGGGTTCAGTGGCATCCCTTCTACATCGATGCTTCGCTGCGGCTGAGTGCCGGGCTCCAGGTGAAATTCCTGGTGACCATAAAACTGGAAGTATCGGTGGGGCTGTCCATCTGGATGCCCCGCTTCGGCGGCAGAGCAGAAATCAGGCTTCCCTTCGGTATCAAGTTCTACCCCACGTTCGGCAACGATCCGGCGCCCCCGGCTCCGCTGTCCTGGGACGAGTGTGTCCAGCAGCTGCTACCCGCCGATGGGCGGCTGCTGGCGCGGGCCGAGTCCGGGCTGTTGCCGGTCCCGGGGACTCCCGACGCCGACGGCAGCACTCCGGGCCCACAGGACTCCGGCCCTGACGAGGTGTGGAATGTGTCGGTCCACGGATTCGTCTTCTCCACGTCGTGCGCGGTTCCCTCCACCAGCATGGTCGTCAACGGCTCGCAGATTTCGGCGGCCCATGCGACGACCGACGCCGAGGATGGCCCGGGGCTGAACGTGCGGCCGATGGGCCACGGTAAGGGCGAAGGTCTCGAGTCCATCCACACCGTAACCATCACCCACGGGGACACCGGTCAGCCCGTCGATCTCCACGAGCAACACTGGGTAGTAGAGCATGTCGCCCAAGGTGCCCCCGAGGCGCTGTGGGGGAAGCCGCTGGACCGAGACGCCGCACCGGATCTGAGTTCTTCCGGCCTCGTCGACGCTTACACCGGCCTACGCGTCCGTATCCCCGACGCCACGCTCGGCGCCAGCATCCCGGCCATCGACTCGGAGGACCTCGACGTCGAGCCCATCGACCCCGACAGCAGCCTGCCCATCAACCCCACCGCCACGACACCGCCCGACCAGCCGCTCCCGAGCGCAGGCGCTCAGGCCGTCACCATCATCGCCACCACCCTCACCGCGCAAGCCGCCGCACGCACCCGCCTGGACGCGGCCCTGCGGCGCTGCCGAACCCTCACGGGAGACATCCAGGACTACAGCCCGCACACCGACGACGCTCTCACCCGCTACGAAGCACGCGTCACGCACGGCCTCTACACCACCGACCCCCTCATGCTCTGAACGCCGGGAAGTAGGAGAACTCTCATGGCGACACCACGCCTCATCACCTTCTACGACTCCTACACTCCGTTCCTGACGGGAGGTAGGTATGCGATCACCATTCGTCAGGAGATTCGCGACGCCGACGGGCAACCGCTCAGTCATCCCGGGGAACGTGGTGATCAATTTCCCGCAATCACGCAGCATTTCGAGGTGCATGCCCCGCGTTTCGCTCTGCAGCCCGGATTCGTGCACGCGGTACACCCGCCGTCCGGCGCGGTCGGTCCCTTCGACAGTCAGCTGGCGCATGTGAGCCTGACCCGGCTAATGCTGCCATGGGAGCAGATTCTGGCCGAGGGCACCGATGGAGAGTACGAAGGCGAACGCGTTCCCTGGATGGCGCTGCTCGTTTTCGCCGAGAACGAGTTGCCCGGAGATCCGCACGCACAAGGCACTGCGGATACCAAGTACACCGTGCAGGACGTGCTCGACCTGCAGAAAGACCCCCGCTCCACCGTTCTCGGCCCCAAGATCGAACCAGATGCGGTCATTCCGCAGGTGTTACAGAGCCAATGCCGGACGATCGATGTTCCGGCGAAGGTGTTCACGGCGGTCGTTCCTCGTTTCGACGAGTTGAAGTATTTGACGCATGTCCGTGAGGTGACCGAGCGTCCCACGCTGTCGGCGAAGGCGAAGATGTCGGCGGAAGAATTCACCGAGACGGGACAATACACACTGGTGCTGGCGAGCCGGTTCCCCCGCACCACCGGGAACTACGCCGCCCACCTCGTCTCGCTGGAGGGCTTTGTCGACTGTCTGAAGCCCGAGGGGGGTCCTCGAACACCGGACGGCATCGATTCCGTGCGGTTGGTGTCACTGGTGTCGTGGTCGTTCACGTCGCATCCGGACCCCAGGGGACACTTCTCCGAAGTCGTCCACAACCTCGCTCTGCCCGGCGAGCCCAATGACGACGAGCAGCACCCGAATCCGGATCATGAAAATGCGCTGTCCCTGCGACTGCCACCACCGGCCGACGAGGACACCGAAGAGACCGCGGAAGTGAACAAACGCCTGCGGTGGGGGTATGCGCCGCTGTCGTATCGGACCGCCGACGGAGAGCAGACCTTCGCCTGGTACCGAGGACCGCTGACCCCCGTGCCGCCGACTCCGCTGCCGCCCGGCCTGCCATCCTTCACCCGAGCATCCGATTCCGGGGACCATCGCGCCGAGACAGACGCGGCACCGGTCATAGGCACGCCCGATGGGTTGCTGATCTACGTCCAGCAGTGGGGTGTGTTCGATCTGACCTACGCCGTGGCATGGACGATGGGGCGGCTGCTGGCACTGTCCCACGCACCGGCCCGCTCCGCCCAGAAGGCATTCCGGCGAAAGGCCCGCACCGCCTTCTCGGCAGCGATGACCCGCCTGACGACCCCGCCCGAGATCAGCGGCCTTGACCCCCGCACCCTGACCACCGCGGCAGCCATAGCTCACCCGCGCCCGGCCACCGACCGGTTGCACACTCTCCTCGCCGACGGTCTGGCGAGGCGCCTGACCCGGCGGCGCGCCCGGCCCGGCGCCGGGCCGACGCCCAGAGCCCAGCCCCCCGCCGCGCCGACCCGAGCACACCGGCTGCGTACCGTCCTCGAGCGGGGCGAGGTTCATGAGGCGATCGCCCGCGGCTTGGCCGACGAGACGGGGCCGGTCGGCGACATCATCAACGCTCTCGCGACACTGGATTTGGTGCCCTTCGATCATTTGGTGGCCGACCAGCGGATGCTTCCTCGGGAGAGTGTGCGCTTCTTCTACGTGGATCCCACCTGGATCACCGCGCTCGTCGACGGGTTCCTCAACGCCGGTGTTCAGACCACCACGGACAACGTCCTGCAGGAGACGGTCCTGCGGCGCTTGGCGGTCGACGCGAACAGCGTCCCGTGGCCCAAGGCCGGGCTCCTGTTGCGCTCGCGACTGGCCCGCGACTGGCCGGGACTGATCATCGAAGGCGACAAGGACGGGCGGCCGGTCGAGATCGTGCGCCGGGAATACCTTGCCCCCGACCTGCTGCTGTGTCTTTTCGCCGAAGCTCCCGACACGGTCACGTTCGCCGAGCCCCATCAAGATCTGTATATCGGCGCCCAGGCCGAAGACGGCGATCTCTTTCTCGACTTGCGATACCTGGCAGACAACGGCCGGACGGGCGCGCCGATCAGCGACGATAACGTCCAGGCCTATCTGCGTACCGGGACCGACACCATGGATATCCATCGGATCGCGCCCGAGCTCACCGGGCGCCTGCACGAACTCGGTCAGTTGCCGGACGGTGCATTGAGACCGGCCGGGTTCGCGGTGCAGTTGATTCAGTCCCCGACCCGGCAGACATTCAAGCAGCCGTAGCGGCCCACCGCCCTCGAGTACTGGGGAGCTTACGATGACCCACCCGTTGATCGTTCCCGTGCAGATCAAAACCTACCTCGTCAACACAGTGGCGAGTGAACGCGAAGAAGGCTACGGACATTGGACCCTCGACTTCACCGATCCGACGAATCTGGCGGTTCCGCCCGAGCCGTATCCCGACCCTGATCTGGTCGACCAGCCCGAGATAGGCGCACATGTGCACTGGTCGCTGCCGCACGCGCTACGTGCCCACCAGGCGGACGGGAACGAGTTTCCGCTGGTTCCCAACCGGTGGCTCGTCGTGCGCTCCAGCCGGCCTGCCGACGCGTCCCCCTCCTTCCAGGCCTGGGTGGTGGAAAGCGACAGTCTCGTCGATCCGGACAGCGTCGAGGACTCGAATAGTCCGGACTACGACGCTTGGCAGAACTACCCGTGGCAGGGGAACAATTCTCCCTATCCATTCACAGTGCCGAGGACGGACCAGTACTACACCCGGGGAGATCTCAAGGAGGGAACGATCGGGCGGGCGTTCGAGATCGACGCTTGGGAGGAGAAGAAGACAACCGATCTTTTTCTCACCGCGCTCGGTCCGGGACTTCCGGCCTTCTGCGGTTTCCTGCCGTATCACCGCGGCGTCTTCTCGTTCTACGACAATCTCGACGGCGTCGATCGATCGACCCTGGATTATCTTGTGCTGGGCTGGTATTCGGACCCGGCCGAGGACATCCTCGCCGCACGCCCGAAGCAACATTCGGCGTCCGGGGCGCCGGATCTGACCTCGCTACTGGACGCGTTGGGCTGGGCACCCGGTCGCATCGAGACGGACCGGGTCTCGGTATACGCCGGCGCGGCGTTACGGCTGCCGTGGGACAGAACGAACCGTGACTACCCCCAGGGGAACATGCCCGAGAGCGCGAGCCAAGCCCACCTCGCGGTGGGCCACAACACGGCCGAAGCCGAAACTGCCGACCTGCACGGTGACAGTGGCGATGTCGCTGTCGGCCGACTGCTGCATGCCTTTCTCACCGACGGCCTCGAAACACTCGACACCGCACCGCACAAGTTCGACGACCGTGTGCACAGCTCGTGGTTCATCCCATACGACATCGGCCACGCCTGGACTATCACCGATGCGCCGGGATCTCGGACCTCCGTGACGGAGGACGAACTGAACAAGGAGCGGGAATGGCTGGCCGGACTCAATGAGAAGCAGTACCGATATAACCTGCTCGCGCGCAACGAAATCGGATTGCAGAACAGGTTGTACGACCTGTGGCGGCTGGGCAAGATGCCTCCCGAGGACGGTGGTGCCAGACGACCGGCGGACTTCGACCCGGGTACGGCGATCGACAAGCTCGCGTCCGCATTGCGGCGAGTTCAGGCCGAGATGAAGGGCCTTCTCACTGAGGCGGATGGGATCCCTTACGGGGCGACGGCGGAGGAATTCGAGGCGAGCATCACCAGGTACGCGAGGGCTAAGGGTCTGGATCCGACGTGCCAGAATCCCGATGGTCTCCATCGCGTACTGAAAGCTGTCCCGCTGCCCCCTTTCTACACTCCCTATGATCCGGTCATCGTGCTCGGCGGAGTGAATGCCGAGGAGGAGCAGTATCCAGAGGCGCTGCCGTGTCGTTCCGACGATCAATTGGTGGCCGCCATGCTCATCGACAACAACATGCAGCCGCCCCCGGATCCGCCGCCCGTTCCCGACTGGGGCGCCAAACTTCCGGGCCACGTGCGGGCGTGCTTTGCCGGCCTGTTCAGTGAGTTCACGCTGCTGTCCCGGGCCGCCGTTGGTGGCACCGCCGAAGACAACGACCTGGTCGAGGACCTCGAGACCCTGGTTGACGGCGTCTCGGAGGCCTTCCACGATGCTGTGGGGCGCGCGACGGGTCCCGGCTATTTCACCAGCGTGTGGGACCAGCCGTGGTCGCCGGTTTACCTGCTGTGGGAGATGGACTACTATCCCATCCCGGCCGACGCCACCGACGGTTACCACTGGGTCTTCGACGTCGGCAGCGGCCGGTACCGGCTGACGAAAACCGATGCCCCGCAGCCGATATCCCCTTGGAAGTTCGTCGGTCGTTCCGCTTTGACGGACCTGCCGCGGCATCTGGTTAACGGCGCTGTCGAACGGCACCTGCGCCGCTACGGCGATGCCCCCCTCGAGGCTGTCGAGGATCTGGCCGGTCAGCTCGGCGTGGGAGAGATCTCGCAGATGCTGGAGGGTTTTCACCGCAATATGGATCAGCGCATGCCGGGCATGGGGGTCAAGCCGAACGAGAACGACCCGAGCGAGAGCGACCTGTGCGACGTGCTTGCCGGCTACGACTACCCCGACAGCGGCTTCCCCTCGCCCGACCCCGACGTGATGGCCCCGACCGCGAAATTCCGGTTTTTCCCTGCCTGCGCAGGACAGTTCGTTGTCACCTTCGCCGGTGTCGTGGACTCCATGGGACGCAACTTCACCTACATCGATGCCGGAGTCGGCGGCGAACTCAGCCCCGCGCAGCGCCTGCCGTGGATCGCCGACACCCTCGAGCCCAGCACCGAGAACAACCACCCGATCACGGTGGGGGAGAGGTGGACGAACCCCGGCTGCTACGTGCAACTGGCGCCACGCATCACCGCACCGACTCGGCTGCGATTCGATTGGGTCCCTGCCAACACTTCCGCCGCCGTCCCCGGGGCGGTCATCGACGACCCGCCGGTCGTGGCCACCTCGAGCGAACCGGCGCCGACTTCGGTGCTCGGCTGGCTGCTCGTGAACCACCTCTCCCAGTCCCTGCTCGTTTACGACGAATGCGGGCGCGGCATCATGGAAGCCCGTAAGGGGATAGGCACCGACGGGCACACCGAAGGGGCAGCCGTCGATTTGGCCACCCTCCCCACCTACCCCCACCACGACGACCCGACCGACCCGACCGGCGACTTCGCCCGCACCTGCCCCGAGCTTTTCGGTTTCCTCACCGGCCTGCGTAGCAGCGGCGCCGAGGCTTTCGACGCCCTCATGCGGCGCATCGACGACTCGGCCTCCACCGCCCCGCCTCCCGGCAACGACGGCACGATGGTGGCGCCGCTGGTCGGGACGCCCGTCGCGCTGCTGCGGGCCCGGCTGACTCTGGAGAGCTTCACGCTGCCCCCTACGGATCCCAGCTGGGGCAGCGACTCCGCGCCGTACCCGGTGCTGGACTTCCCCACGCCCGACTACTTGAAAAAGCAGTGGAGGTGGAACATCCGGCTGGGCAGCCAGCAACAGAACGACGACGGTGTCATCGTGACCACCGACGGTCTGATCGGCTACTTCACCCACAAGACCGACGGCCCCGACGGACCTGTCCTGCCGGATGAGAACACCGATTACAGCGTCTTCCGCACCGCCGACGGCGGGGACAGCGGCTACGCCCGCAAGATCACCGCTCAGGACCTCGCGTTGCCGGTCAACCTCGCGCCCATGCCGGAAAATCCGCATGCCCACGGAGACGACCCGGTCACACCGGTCGTCGCCTACGTGACGATGCTGGTCCACCCGTGGGCAGAGATCACCGCAGTGACCGACATCGTGCCCGCGGTCAGCGTCCGCCTGCCCGACGACGCTGTCCGCACACCTCTGTCACGATTGCAGATCGCCTGCCCGGTCGGCCCGATCCTGGCCGGCACCCGCCCCGGCCCGACCGGCGAACCCGATCCGAACACCGGGGCGGTCACCCAGGTGACAGCCATGGTCATGCCCCGACCTGACGCGTGGACCGGCATCTGGGGCTGGTCCGAACCGCGCTCGGACGGCACCGGTCACACGGCTGGAAGCCAGGCGGCGCAGACCGCCGTGCAGTGGGACAACTACCCCATCACCTCGCCTGACGTCGTCGCCCACCTCGACCAGCCCAATTCCGTCGCCCGCACCGGCTATCTGACCCTGACCACCACCCTCGACCAGATCGCGTTCCCGACACAAGACATGCCGGAGACGACGAACTCCTCGCAGGTTCCGATCGATGCGGCGCCCCGTCCGCGCCAGGAGCAGCCCTAGTGACCAGCCGCGACGAAATTCACCCCGCCGACCGGGCTCCCACGGGGCCGCCGGTGCAGTTCTGGCCGACCGGCGACGACGGAACCTTCGAGAATTTCTACGCCGACGACACCCCGGCGATAACCCGAGGCGAAACCACCACCCTGCATTGGACCTGCACGAACAACCCGGTTGTCCACTACACCCTGTACTACGACACCGGAGGTGAAAACGCCCAGCAGGTCACGGTGAACGACACGGACCTGTTCCAGAGACAAGACCCCGACGACCCCGACAGCCCACTCAAATACGCACAGCCGAACCCCGGCGACCCCGGCAAACTCCTCGATTTCGCCTATCCGACCGAGCCCTTGGACGGCATCGCCGTGGGCTGCCACCTCCAGGCTGTCTGCAAACAGCACGGAGTCGAAGAAACCCAGGACCTGACCACCGCGACATTTGTCCATCGCGGTGATCTCGAAGCCGGCAACATCAACCTCACCGGAACCGCCCGCATCCTCACCCAGACCCAGGAAGGCTTCGCTAACAACACGCAATACATCGCGCTCACCGACGGGTTCCTGTGTGGTTCGGTCACCGACGGCAACAGGCTCTGGATACAGGTCACCCCTGCGAATCCCCGGACAGGCGGGCGGGCCGGTATGCCCTCCACCTGGCATATCCTTGTCGCCGATGCCGACTCCGAGGGCGCATACAACCGCAACCTCACCATTCCGATCGGCAAACACAGCACCCTCGCATTCGGGCTTCCCGACCCGCAGACATACAGCCTGACCTGGCACCCTGTCGGCATCGGAAACCTCACCGACAACCCGGCAGACAGCGTCGAAGCGCCGCTGCGCGCCCCCACCGCAGCCCATGCCGACGAAGCTGCCGGTGCACACTGGCCGGAAGACCGGCCCGTCGAAGACTTCTATCCCGCAAATCTCACCGTCCAAGCCGGTGACATCACCGACCTGCATTGGCACGGACCCGAAAACAGTGAGGGTTCACCATTCGGCTATGCCCTCACCTACAACGTTTCCAGCGGACCCTACTCCCGGACGGTTCGCCTGGACAACGACCAGATCCGCGCCTGTGGCACCAGCGATCCCGGAAACGAGAAGCTCGCTTACTTCACCGTCCCCACCGAGCCGCTCAACGGCATCGGTGTCGGCTACCACCTCCGAGCCACCTATAAGCCCGACGGCGATACCCCGGCCTTCATGGACCTGACCACCGCCAGCGTGATCCTGGATGGCGACCTGCAAGCCGGCCACCTTCGCATCACCGGGTCCAGTCGTATGCTCCACACCGGTCGGACGCCTCTCGTGCAGGGCACCGACTACACCGCACCGACAGACGGATTCCTCTTCGGCTCCGTCGCCGGCGGCACACTCTGTGTCAAGATCACGCCCCCTGGCACCTATGGGCCCGTCCCGCCGGAAGGCTTCACGATCACTTCGGCCTCTGCCGAGGATCTCCACGGCCGGGACAATCAGAACTTCACACTTCCCATTCGCAAAGCCAGCAAGGTCACATTCGCCACCACCGGAGACGCGGAACTGCAGTACAAACTCAGCTGGCACCCTCTCGGTCCCGAAGATCTCGCGCGATAGCCCGGAGAAGCACACACAATGAGCAACGACGGTCCCCTCCCCATCGTTCTGGAAAACTTCAGCACCGATCCGGAAACACCCAATGCCGGTAAGAACGTCACTCTCTATTTCTCGTTCAAGAACGACACGAACAGCGACATCACCTGTCAGGAAATCGCCATCGACCTCAATCCCGGCGATACTCCCGAGAATCTCTGTACCGACCAGGCCGTCCAGGACTCCAAAATCACACCGTCACGTCCCGGTAGCTGGGATTTCAAGCACGCATTCGACAAAAATAAAAACGTTCACTACCTCTCCCTTACACCACACGACCGTCGCCACCCCGTACTCCGCGCCGGTGATTCCCTGAACGTCAATATCACGGTCAAGGTCAGCGACAAGCTCCGATCCGACGACCTCACGACAACCATCATCACGGTCACCGAACACATCGATGACGCTCGGCCGTCCCAGGACATCCCGCTCGCAAAATGCCCCGCGGGAACCGTATTCGACAGTTTCCGCCCCGACCCGCCGGACAAGGTTCTCGTCGGGCAGGGCGAGCCCCTCCAGCTCAGCTGGTCGTGCGATCCGATCGGATTCGACAAGGGTGCAAGCCCGGGCAAGCCGTACTACACCCTCGCCATCGACTACGACCAGCTCGCCGGCCCCATGGACATCACCGACCTCAACGACGACGGCGCGGGCGCGTACACGGGCCCCGGCGAAAGCCATTCCCTCACCCTCTCCCACAGCACCCTCTTCATACTCACCCTCACCTTGTGGGACAAAACCCACCAGCAAAAACGCACCCATACACTGACCACGCTGGTCACCGTCCAACCAACGGATGTCGACCTCGACAACCTCTCCATCGATTACACCGCCAGCATCCTGAGGGATCCCCATCTCATCACCACCACCGGAAACCACACCGCAACGACCGACGGCCTCCTGCTGTGCACCGTCCGGGGCGACCATTCCGGCATCGTGGTCAAGGTGACAGCCCCCGGTGCACAAGAAGTCGATTATGCGATCAACACCAGCACAGCGGACCCCTACGACGACCCCACCCAGTTCACTGGCCGCAGAATGGTTCTGCCCATCGCCCGGGACAGCAACGTCTCCATCAGCTCGCCGGAAAGCGACGGTACCTACCGAGCGGCATGGTATCCCCTCGGTACCGGCACCCTCGCAAAGCGATGAGTGAAGGCGCCCTGACTTCGGTCAGGGTGCCTACGCCGGGACTGTGGATCTAACGGCTCCTCTCTGTGTCAAGTCTGGATGAGTAGAGAGGTACCGGTATCTCGAAGCATGACTCGGTAGACGATGTCGGCGAGCTGGCGCTTCAGGCATCGCAGTGCTTCCTTGTGGCCCTTTCCGGCGGCTCGTTTGCGTTGGTAGTAAGCGCGTCCGGCGGTGTCGCGGCGGATCTGGGTGATCGCGATGACATGCAGCGCGTAGTTGAGCTGGCGGTCGCCAGCACGGGAGAGCCGGTGGCGGCGGGTGTCTCCGGAGGAGACCTCGATCGGGGCCACGCCGCAGTCGGAGGCGAACGCGGCGGCGGACCGGAAGCGGCGTATATCGCTGGTGTGGGCGAGGATCTTGGCCGCCACTACGGTGCCGACGCCATGGATGGTGGTGAGGTGGGTGCGGGACTCGGTGACGGCAATGTCGAGGGAGTTGGTTGCGCTGTCGATGCGGCGATCGAGCCGGCGAAGCTCGACGATGAGGTCGACGGCGATCTGCCGCAGGGTGCGGCGGCAGTGTTCGCGTGGGCGCACCGACCGAAGCAGCTGCGAGGCAGCTTCAGCGGTGAGTCGTTTCGGCAGCCCAGCCGGCACCAACCGGGCCAGCATGCCGTGCAACCGGTTGGCGGTCTGGGTTCGGGTACGGATCAGGTCGTCGCGGTACTCGGTGAGCGTGCGCAGCACCTGCGCCGTCTCGTCGGTGCGCACCGATCGCAGTCCGGTGCTGTTGAGCGCGGCGATGCCGACCGACAGCGCGTCGGCTTCGTCGTTCTTGCGGCCGTGCCCGGTGGAAAGCATTCGCACCCGTAGGGCGAGTTTCGCTGGCACATCGAGGCATTCGATTCCGTCGTCGGCCAGCTTCTGCGCCAGAGGGGCGCCGAGGCCGCGTGCTCCTTCGATCGCCCAGACCGCCTGGGGCCAGTCTTGGGCGAATCTGCGTAGCCGCCGATAGCCCGCGCGACTGACATCGACGCGCAGCGAACCCAGTGGCTGGCATTGTTGATCCACGATGACCGCCGTCCACGATGCTTTGTGGGGGTCGACAGCGATCACGACGCGATCGGCGGGACCAGATTTCGGCACGACACCTCCATGAAAACCTTGAACAGAAACGGGTTCCAACAAGGAGGGCAAACCAACTTCGGGCGATGCAGACCTCTCTCGAGCCACTCCCGTCGGCGGCCGCGGCCGGGACGCAAGCCGTTAGAAGGTCAGCCCCAGCAGGCGACAGGTGTTTGCCGAGCGACCCCGACCGCAGCCTCGAAGATCATGGCTGCAGAGACCCACATTGCGCACTGATGGTGGAAGAGGTGTGTCCCCGATCGGTGGCTTCGGCGCGATCAGTTGAGGGCAACTGGCTGCTCGGGGGTGTGGAGTGGTGCAGACGCGCAGGTGAGCGGCGGTCTGGAAAGTGAACGGTCCGAATGCAAGAGATGTGACGTGGAGGGGCCGGGCCGTCATTATCTGGCCGTTATCGCTGATGCAAGAGGTATGAACGGCGGGGACTGGCGAAAAGTGAGGCGGGTGGGCTGTCGAGGTTGCTTTGTGGAGAGGGGAAGTCGCGAGGTTTGCCCGCGGGCGGTGAGCTGTTCGAAATGTCCGGGTTCGTCGTTACGGTCCCGGCATGCTCGAGATCCTCACCGGTGCAGGCGTCATCGGACTCGGCGGCTTCGTCTGGTGGCTGCGGCACGACGGCCGCTGCGTCTGCTCGCCGGGGTTGCCGCCTTCGCTCACCCCGATCCCTCACGACGCGGCAGCGCCCTGGCCGTGCTCGCCATGCTGCTGCGCACGCATCCGGCAAGGCCGGGGGCGGTCAGGTCAGCGGGTCAGGGCCGAACAGCATCAGTTGCTCGGCGCGCGTCGAGTCCGCGCGGACTGCGCGAGGGTCGGCGCCGAGCAGCGCCCGTACCCGGTCGCGGTCGGCGACGCGCTGCCCGAACCGGGCGGCGATGACCGCTGGCGGTGTCCCGGTCCGCCATTCGCGTTGTTCGGCGGTGGCGCGCAGGGTGCTCACGGACACCATTAGTCCGGCGTCGGCGCCGACCTCGCGCACGATGTCGTCGACCGTGCGTATCGCCACCCGGCGATGCGGTGCCCGCAGCGAGACGAACAGCGCCCGCTCGCTCACGGCGCGGTCGCGGCCGAGCAGCTGGCGGCGCCGCGCGAGCCAGGCCACGAACGCGGCGCGGGTGCCCGGCTGGATCGGCACGGTCCGGGTCCGGCCTGCGGAGTCGGTGACGTCGACGCTGCCGGGGTGGTCGGTCAGGTCGAGGGCGTCGACGGATCCAGGGCGCGTTTCTGCTGGTGTGGATACCGTCATCCGCATGGGAGAGACAGGTTTTGACGATCTCGAGTTCGCGCGCCAGCAGCTGCATGGTTCTGATCGCGAAACTGGACACCAGTTGGTCGTGAATCTCGGCACCGCCTGTTTGGGGAGGATGCGTATGTTCGCGAATTTTGACATCGCCGGGTGGTGGGCAGTCCCACTCGGGAGAGAACGAGGAACAGAATGCAGAACGGTTACCGTTCCACGCTGATGGAGCAGCTGCGGAAGTACGCGCCTTCGCTGCCTACGGGGAAGGTGGATTCTCTGCGCGAGACGGTGGTGGTGGGTGAGCTCTCGCTGGCCTCCGTCGATCTCGTCAGCGCATTGGTCGACGACGCGGTGCCCGTCGACCGGCAGGACGTGCCTACGCTGCGGTGGCTGCTCGAAAACGTGGCGCTGCCCCCGGATACTCCGGCCGACCTCGCCGACCGTCTGGTGGTCGAGTGAGAGTCCTTGACTCGACAGCAGCGCCTGGCTCCCTGGTTCGCTGCTGTTTCTCGGGTGGCTCGGGTCGCGGTTCCGGACATCGCTTTGTCGCGATCTCGGCACCTGGCGGATGTTCTTGGTCGTGAATCCCGGTGTCACCACGGCCAGTCGACCGGTCCGGCACCAGGGGTTGGCTGACCGGACGCGGAAGGTAAGTCGGGTACGGCTGGTGCCTGTCCCATTACCTCTGTGGTGCCGAAATTCGCGATCGAGGGCGAGTTGCAGTGGTGTCGGAATTCGCGACCAGGTGTCACCAGAATCCGCGATCAAAGCCAAGCTGCATCTGGCTGCCGAGGAGTTGAACGGCAGCGAGATGACGCCGCAGCTGCGGGTTCAGCTGGGGCTGCTGGCCGCGCAGGTCGCCGTCGCCGACCGCCTCTCCGCACTGCTCTCCGGTACCGACACCGTCGAGTCCGATCCTGTGGATACCCCGCCGGACATCGGGGAGGTCGAGGGTGTCGAGTGGACCCCCGCGGTGGCGGCGCAGATCCTGCGGTCCTCGACACCAGGCGGCTACCGGCTGGTGCAGGCTCTGATCGCCGAAGGTGGATCCGCTCCTGTCGGCAGGCTCTCAGAGCTGACCGGCGACAGCCTGCTGCGCGCGGCCACACAGTCACTCAACGTCGCGGCCCGGCGGGAAGGCGTCACCCGCGGCTTGCCAGAGCGGCGGCTGATCCAGGCAATCCGTTACCCGAATCCGCTCACTTCCAAGGTGGCCGCCTACTCGCTTCCGACCGAGTCGATTCCGGCGTTCACCGCCGCGATTGAGCTCCTGGACGACTTGCACCGCCGACTCCACGAATAACCCACCGTCCTCCCCCCGGGGGAATGACGGTGCACGCGTGCGCGCGTGGGTTTCGAGCGGCTACGCCGCGATGTCGAACAGGGCCAGCTCCTGGGGATGCTGTGCAGCTGCGGCGCGTTGTTCGGCGCGCTCGCGGATCGTGCAGGTCGGTCCGATTCCCTGTGCGACCGATTGCGGTGACAACAGCCAGCCGCCGCAGCGGCGGCAGTGCGTGACCAGTCTCACCGTGGGCCGTTCGTTGGTGGTGGCCATTCGTTCTCCTCCGGCCAGGGCAGCTCCGTTTGCGAAGTGTGGCATGACGGGCCGACATTGAACGAGGTCACAGCAGCGATCGGCTCGACTTGAATTGACGACCTTCCGCTTACAAGGCTGATGCTCTACCACAGCGACACCGTCGACTGCGCGTCCATATTGTCGGTGGGCCTCGATTTCGAGATACCAGGTTTGACCCCACCGGATCGGTTTGGCTCTTCTTGGTACTAGCGGTCGCAGTGGCGTGGGGTCCCGGCCAGTCCGGGACCCCTGGGGTCACGGCTACTGGAACCAGTGAGGAGCCGGAAAGCTTTCGGACAGCGAGTTTTTGGTTTCCTCAAGCTGCCTTGTTCCGTTCGAACCATTCGGACTCTACCTCGTTCGGTGTCCGATAGTCAATTCCGGAATGAAGCCGAATCTGATTGTACCGCAACTCGATATA